>CAZAPE010000011.1:0-23442 GCA_964487065.1 uncultured Planctomycetia bacterium
CTGGGTTTATTAATCTCAGGGTTTAGGTCTGATTTTCATGCCTGGAGAATATTTCTCCCTTTTTCACTTATGTTCCTTTTGGGTTTTCTGGATGATTATAAACATCTCTCACCACTCCCGAAACTTTTTTTCCAGATTCTGATTGTCATTCTCGCATTAATAATGGGCCTAAAAACAGAGATTATCTATGTAAATATATATATAAATTATCTGATTACATTGGTATGGGTTTTGTTAATAACGAATGCTTTTAATTTTCTGGATATAATGGATGGACTTTGCATAGGGAATATTTTGTTTGTCTCTTTGACATTTGCTATTATAGCTTTTGTGAAATTCCAGCCTTTAAATCTTTTTTTCCCTTTACTTGTTTTTGCAGCCTCACTTGGGTTTTTCCCCTTTAATTACAAAAAAGCTCATGCTTATTTAGGAGATAGCGGAAGCCTGTCGATAGGTGCGTTGTTTGCATTATTGGCTATATCTTTTGACTATGCAAGAGAAGATAATCCCCATGTTTTATTTACGCCTTTAATAATACTTGGTTTGCCTCTTTTTGATTTTACTTATGTTACTTTGCGCAGAATACTGCAAAAAAAATCTATACTGAAGAAAAGTCCTGATCATCTTGCAATTTTGATGAAAAATAATAATGTGCCGCAGGAAAAGATTATTTTCAGATTCTGGTTTGTATCTTTGGGGTTTCTTGCCTCTGCGCTTATTCTTCAATTTGGACCATATTTTCTCGGTATTGCGGCGCTACTGTTTGCCTTAATACTTTTTTCAGCAATAGGTTTTAAATATTATAAGTGAAAAATAAGATAAAAAATGTAATTATTGGCGCGGGAATAACGGGCCTAAGTTGCGCCTACCATTTAAAAAAGAAAAATAAAAAATTTTCCGAAAACAATAACTGTGTTGTTGTTGAAAGTGAATCTAATATCGGCGGGTTGGCGCGTTCAAAAAAAATAGATGGGTTTACGTTTGACTATAGTGCGCATCTCTTGCATTGTAATAGCAAATATTTTTATGACTGGATCCAAAAGAATCTCAAAGATAAAGTGTCTCTTCATAAAAGAAATGCCTGGGTATATTCTCATGGTGTTTTTACAAAGTATCCGTTTCAGGCAAACCTTTACGGACTCCCTAAATATGTAGTCAAAGAGTGTCTGGAAGGGCTGCTTCAAGTCGACGCTAAAAGTCCTTGTAAGCAGGGGAGTTTAGATGAATGGTGTTTAGATAAGTTCGGGGAAGGCATATCAAAACATTTTATGATACCTTATAATGAAAAGTTCTGGACTCTTTCGCCTAAATATATAACTACTGAATGGGTCGATAATTTTATTCCACAACCCAGGATAAAAGATGTTTTAAACGGAACCTTTGAGTACTGCAGAAAAGAATTTGGATATAACAGTAAATTTTTTTATCCCAGTAAAAGCGGTATCGAAATTTTTGTCAACAAACTTGGCTTAGGTTCTGAGAACATTATTTTAGGTGAGAATATTATTGGAATAAATATGAAAGAGAAATGGATAGAGACCAAAAAAGGGAGGAGGTTTTATTACAAGAATCTTGTTTCGACTATTCCTCTTGTGCAATTAAAAGATATAATTTTAGGTATTGATACGCGCCTAAAGAGGGAGTTTTTGAAATTGAAACATATATCAGTATTGAATATAAACCTGGGCATAAACAGAGAGCCCCTTTCCTTGAAAGACTGGATTTATTTTCCCGAAAATAATTTTATTTTTTATAGGGTTGGTTTCCCTATGAACTTTGCCCCCAGATCAACTCCGAAAGGGCATAGTTCTATTTATGTGGACATTTCATATTCGGATTGGAGGCCTATAAATAAAGAAAAAGCTAAAGAGAAAGTAAGAGACGATTTAATAAAGGTTGGAATATTAGACGAAAGAGACAGCGCAGTTGTTATTGACAATAACGATATAAAATATGCGTATATACTTTATGACAAAAACTACTCCAGCTCCAGGAAAAAAATACTCGCCTATCTTAGGAAAAATTCAATTCATCCTGCGGGGAGATTCGGTGCTTGGCAATATCTTTCTATGGAAGGGTGTTTTCTTGAGGGGAAACAGGTTGCCGATGTGCTTTATGAGCTTTAAATCCTGTCTTTTTATAAAGCATAGAGGGCCAAAAAATATAGTTGCTATAGTAATGTAGAATTAGAAAATGATACAGGATATATTTCGTTATTTTGTGTTGTATCCGGAACTTTTAGGATTTGATAATCTTAAAAAGGCACTCTCATTCCCTTTATGTAAAAGGACCAGCTATCCCGTAACTGTTAATATGCTAATAACACGGCGATGTAACTTTAGGTGCAAAATGTGCAGTTTTTTCGGTACTGAAGATAAACATGACAGGGAATTGGATTTAAAGGATATAAAAAGTTTTATCCGCAAACTATCAGTAGAAAAACCGATAGTATTTTTAGGAGGCGGGGAGCCTTTTGTGAGAGAAGATATTTATGATGTAATTGCCGAGATAAAAAACAATGGGCTTAAATGTATTGTCTCAACAAACGGTTACGCTTTAAACTTTCAGAAATTACGCAATGTAGATATCGATTGCTTAATTGTTTCTCTATACGGTCCGGGTGCAATTCATAATCAAATAACCGCAGTTCCTGATGCATATAGCGTTGTGATGAATAATCTGGAAAAACTCATACATTTTGCAAATATTAAACGCCTTCTTGTTTCAATAACTTTGATGCCTGAAAACATATTATATCTTGAGGCTCTAATCGATGAGTTGCTCAGTATGGGAGTTGAGGTCGTAAAGTTAGAAAATCTTAATTATATGACTCTTGATGAATATCAAAATAAGGATTATTTAAGTTCCGGTTTTGACTTTACGCCTTTTACTCTCATACGCAACAAAGATTATACTGAAAATGAAATATCGGCGCTTTGGGATATTACAAAGCGTTTAATTTCTAAACATAAAAATAGAGTGTTTTTAAAGCCGAATCTAAGAAAAGGCGATTTTTACTCCTGGTATTGTGGTTTACCATCTAAGAGGAGGTGCCATTTTATCAAGCATTCTTTATTTATATCCTGCGAGGGTGAAATTTTACCTTGCCAGTTTTTAAGAAATTCTAAGCTTGGCAATATTAAGGAAGATGATATAAAATATCTTTGGGGTTCGGATAAATATGAAGCTTTAAGACGTTTAGTTAAAGATTGTAATTTGGATGTCTGCAAAAGGTGCTGTAAGTAAAGAAAGGGTCTTATATAAAAATGGATTTTGAAAAATATTGGGAAAAGGCTGCTAAGGAAACCGAAATTGAAAAGAGTTGGATAGGATATCTTAACATTGCAAGTTCTACCATGCTTTCCTATATTATGCTCTCCGAGTCCCTTGTGGATAAAACAGATACTGTAATAAGGAAAGGCAAGATAGAGGTGTCGCGTCCGATTATTTATCTGCCTGAACATAACCCAATATTTGAAGGTTTTGAATTTCAGCAAAACAACATATCGGAGAATTCATTAGTTACGTTTCTTCTTCTTCGCGGTATCACTTTGCCATCGGTGAAATATTCAAACTCGGTATATTCTCTTGATGTTGTGGCAGGTAATTTAACGCAAACAATAAAAAAATACAAAGAGGAGCTTCAAAGGCTTGAAGATATTAAAACAGGTTTGATTATAGGCCCTGATGACTGCTGGCATTTTTCATTGTTAATATATGTTGCTGCATTGACGTCAAAATCAGCCTCGAATGATATTAAGAATTTTTTAGATGACCTCAAGAAAAAGTTCAGAAAAGAATAAATACTCCCGAATTGTTTCAATAAATTTTTAAACAGAATATCAGTTTAAAAATCATATTAAAATAAGTGTTTTAGAAAACTTTTTACTTTGAAAAATCGGTTTAAGAGAGATATAATATATAAACGAGAATAAGAATATTTTAAAAGGGAGGTAATTATGCAAGAAAAGGAGATTTTTGCAAAGGTTAGTGGTTTGATTGAGAATATCGAAAATGTTATTTTGGGCAAACATGAAGTTGTAAAATTAGCAATTGCAGCATTCTTGGCAGAAGGCCATCTTTTAATGGAAGATGTTCCAGGAGTTGGGAAGACGGTTCTTGCAAAAGCTTTGGCAAAATCTATTTCTGGTGTTTTTAGAAGGATACAGTTTACGCCGGATTTATTGCCTTCAGATGTAACGGGCAGCTATATTTATAATCAGAACAATTCTACGTTTGAATTCCGTCCCGGCCCTATCTTTGCAAATATTATAATTGCAGATGAAATTAACCGTGGAACTCCCAGAACTCAGAGTTCGCTCCTGGAGCCTATGGAGGAGTATCAGGTGACGGCAGATGGAAATACTTTTAAGCTAGATAAACCCTTCTTTTTAATCGCGACTCAAAACCCAGTTGAGAGAGAAGGCACTTACTTTTTGCCTATTTCACAGCTGGATAGATTTATAATGAAATTAAAGATGGGTTATCCTGAAAAATCACAGGAAGTAAAGATTCTCCTGGATCGAAAAGAGACGGATCCTCTTAACACAATAGATTCTGTTGTTACGGCTGAAGAGGTTATTCAAATTCAGAATTTTGTAAAATCAGTTAAAGTCGACTCGCGGCTTTATGAGTACATTATAAATATTACGCAGATGACCAGGGATACTGATAAGCTTATTCTTGGTGCAAGTCCCAGAGGTTCTATGGATCTATTCCGTTTATCCCAGGCTTTGGCTCTCTTGGAGGAAAGAAATTATTGCATACCTGATGATATAAAGAAAGCTGCGCCATTAGTGTTGGCGCATAGGATTATATCTTCTTCTCCAGCTAAAACTGAATTGGGCGATCCTCATGAAATCATAAAAGGTCTGGTGAATGAAATATCAGTTCCTGTCCAAGCATAAAGTAACTTTTACGGAATCTGGCCGTTACACTTTAGTCGTAGCTTTTTTAATGGCTATAGTGGGTTTTCTGCTGCAATCAAATCTATTATATCTTATATTTTCAGGGCTTGGGGCATTAATTCTCACAGATCTATTATTTTCGTTTTTCTGTTTCAAGGGACTAAAAGTATCACGGTTTTGTCCCACACATGCCTTAAGAGGCGAAAATTTTACTATGAGACTTAGAGTCGAAAATACAAGTTACACAAAATTTTTCCTCAATGTAACTGATTTTGGTTTTACTGAAAATATGCCAAAAGAAAGGCTCGGTATAATCCCGAAAATTGGAAAAGAAGAATCTGTTACCTTAAGCTATGTAAAACATGTTAAAGCAAGAGGGACATATTTTATAAATAATACGCTCATAGAAAGTGCTTTCCCTTTTGGGTTCTGGAAAGTAGAGAGGGTTTTTACTGCGCAATCTAAAATTATTATCTATCCTGAGTTTTATGAAACGCCTCAATTTGCCGTATCCTATCGAGGTATAAGGGCTGAATTTGCCAATACCTCCTCCAATAGGCCCGGGACAGGAGGAGATTTTTTTGAAATCAGGGAATATCAATACGGGGACAGCCTTAAGAATATTCACTGGAAGGCAACAGCAAAAGCAGGAAAACTTATGGTGAAACAGTTAGAGAAATTTACGCTCTCAAATCTATCTATTATTCTTGATAATTCTTCAGGACTGGTTCTTGGCTTGGGAGAGGAATCCAATTTCGAATATGCCATAAAAACAGTGGCTACTATTGCAAATAAAGCTTTAAGCAGAAGATATCACGTTAAACTTATATATTATGATTTAGAGAATCAAAAAATTGATTCCGTTAAAGCTTACGGAAGGATGACGCCTATTTTAAACGCTTTAGCAGGGGTAGATATTACAGAAAAAACACATGCTGAAGATTTAATAGAAGCCTCGATTCCAGAGATAGAGAAAGATAGCATTGCGGTTTTTGTGCTTCTTTCATTGTCAAGCGAGGCAACGAAGAGAATCATGAATTTAGCAATGCGCGGAGTTGAATGTGTGCTGATACTTTTTGACCCGAAGTCATTTGCCGCTGTTTTGGACCAGAAAATCGGAGATTTTTATTCCGTTTTTTCGAATCTTATCAATAAAGAAGCATCTTATCTTACCGGCGAAGGTGCCAGAGTTTATATTATCAACCAGGGTGACTATATTCCGGAAGCGTTAAGTAGGCCACGGATGTTTGTTAATTTTTAATAATTATGTTTTATTTTGTAACCTATCTATTGGTAATTTTAGGTGTGATTTCGTTGCCCCTTTTCGAAGGGGCATATAGTGTATCTGTATCCTCATTCCTGCTTTTTACATCTGTATTTATTTTCTCTCATTTTTTCAAAAAAATAAGGCTTTCTGTTTTAATGCGCAAAGTTTTATTAATAGCATTTGTTTTCTTAGCGTTTTTAGCGCTTCTACTCAGCGGAAAAGTAGGCCAGAGAGAGTTAGTTTGGTTGGTGTGGTTTTTAATCTTCTGCATACAGATTGTGGGTGTTTTAAGCTATAAAATATCTTCTGTCTTTCTTGCAGCGTTTCTTTTAAGCGCCTTACAAATTGCTATTGCCGGTGAGTTTACAGACAGCTTTCTATTCATGGTATTTTTCAGTCTCTTCATGATGCTTGCGCCTTTGGGGTTCATCCTCCTGCTCTCTAAATTAGAGATGAGGGAAGAAATATTTAAATTACTGAAGCGTAAAATGGAATTTCTTAAATGGGGTACTTTAACGACCGCAAACGCATTCTTTATGACCGCGCTAATTTTTTTGATAATGCCGCGCATTAAGGCGCCGTTATTTGCAATAAAGAAAGAAATCGGCATTATTGATAAATTAAAACAAGAGGATCCGTTTGCAAAAGCAATTCTAAAAGATAAAACACAGCTCAGGTTTCCGGATGAAGTTTCGCTTGGAATGCTTTCCGAGATGAAGGAGAAGGAGGAGAGAATTGTAATGCTTGTTGAGACACAAAAGCCTCAACTCTGGAGAGCCAAAGCTTTCAATAGTTTTAAAGATGGTGAATGGGTTATAAGCGGGACTAAGCCCGTTGAGCTGGCATTAGAAAATAGAGGTATTATCCTGAGTCCATTCTATCTTGACGATACATTGCTGGTTAAATTGAAACCGGAGCAATTCCAGCATCAGAAATTTTATATAAAAGATTATTCTCAAGATATTCTTTTAGGCGCATATCAGATAATTGAGCTCTCAGAACTTCCTGCTAAAGGCTTAAAGATGGATCTTCTTGAGAATATCTATTTTGATAGATATGTAAAGTCTGGAGATACCTATGAAGTTATTTCTATAGATAAGGTGTATCCGCATGATTATTTAAGATCCTTGCCTAAAAAATTTCCGCAGCAAATGAGTAAGCTCTATCTTGAGATACCAGAGGATTTAGATTCCAGGTTTTTTGAGCTCGCTGAAGAGGTTTTTAAAAACGCCCCTGCTAATATTTACGATGCGGTTGTTATACTAAAGGAATATTTAAACAAAAATTATAGATACGCTTTAACAAGCACTGAAACAGAAACAATCTCAGATTTCCTGTTTACTACCAAAGAAGGAGATTGTGAGTATTTCGCAACTGTTTTTGCGTTAATGTTGAGACTCAAAGGTATTCCGACAAGGTTTGTTATAGGTTTTAGCGGCGGCGATTATGACCGCAGAACCAGAACGAGTGTAGTCTACTCCAATCATGCCCATGCTTGGGTTGAGGTTTTTTTCCCAACTCTTGGATGGCTTCCCTGTGATGTTGTTCCTGGCAGCCCGTACAAAAATCAATGGGCTGATGTTCCAAGAATTCTGGTGCCGGAACAGGGAGAGAAAGCAACTCCAAGAGATGCTATGCCTGAGACAGGAACAGCAGAGAGTAAACCTATACCTAAAGATGTATTTCCCGAGGAGAGGTTAGCTTTTGACAAAAAAGGTATTGGGAAAAAGGCCTCCGGGAAAAAAGATGCGTTTTTTGAGCCTGCGGATAAAAAATCAGCGAAAGATATTTCCCAAAAAGAGGCCTCTAAAGCAGATCCTGCGTCTGATAAGACATACGAACCGAAAGAGGAAGTTGCTGAATTCCTGACACAACAAAAACAAGTCCCCAGGGAAATAGTATTTGAGAAAAAACAGGAAGATAAATCTAAAGATGAAGGGTTTTTTATGCCTGGCGATAAGGTTGCTGAAACTAAAGCACTTTCTGAGGATGTTATAGAGGATAAGATAGCAGAGGAAGAATTAATTGAAGAGCAGATTTTCGAAGAAGAGATTCTTGAGGATGAAGTTGCTGCTGAAGGAGTTTCTCAGGATAAAGGTATAGACGCGGAACAATTTTTAGAAGCCAAAGAAAAGAGTTCAGAAGAAGAGCTGTCTTTTGATGAGAAAACTGTTTCAGAGGATGATTCCTTAGCGTTAGCAAAAGCAAAGGATATTGAAGAAGGGTTATATTTAGCTGAGAAAGTACCGTTAGAGGAGGTTGATTTAGAAGCAAAAGAGCCTTTTGTCGGGGAGGAAGAAAAAGATGAAAGGAAGGCTCAAGTAGAAGCGTTAGAGAAGGGGCTTCCTGAAGAGGAAATGAAAGAAACAGAAAAAGATGGCCAAGTAATAAGCATCCCAAGCGATGTGTTTCCTCAGGGGCAGACCTTAAAAGAAGAGAAGATTCAGGAAGGTATTTTACCGGAAGAGGTATTTATTCAAGCTGAAGAGTCTTTCCCGGAGGAAGAACTGCCCCTTGAAGATAAAGCACCCCAGGATATATTGCCTGAAAAAGGCATATTGGATGATATTTTGCCTGTGGATAAGAAAATTAGCGCTGAAAAAGCTCTAAAAGAAGAGATATTAAAAGAGAGTGAGATGGTATCTGGTGAGGGAATTTTAGAGGAGGAGCTGCCCGAGGAGGATATGCTATATGAGGCGACAGTCGAAGAAGAATTAACAGAGAAAGAGGCAGCATATGAAGAAGCAGCTAAAGAGGAATTAGCAGAGAAAGAGGCAGTGCCTGAAGAGATTTCTGTCGAAGAGTTAAAAGAAGCAGAAGTAATGGATAAAGAATTTTCCGAAGAGAAGATAAAACTTACTCAGGAAAAAGAGGAGGAGGTGTTTCAAGGTGAAGATTTGAATTCAGAGGAATATACAGAAACAGCCGGTTTCCAGGAGGAAGATTTTGAAGATGAAATTATAGAAGAAGAAATTCTTGAAGATATAATTATGCAGGAAGTAGGGTTTTCTGCAGATTCAGATTTAGAGGAAGAAACTCTTATAGTAAAGAAACCCAAGTCAGAAGAATATATAGAACAGGAATTGGGTGCAGGGGTAGTTGTTGCGGAGCAGCTTATAGATAGAGGCGAATTGATTGAAGAGGAGATTATCCAGGAAACAGCTCTTTTGGATGAAGAGTTAATGGATGAGCCGCTGGTCAAAGATACAGAAGCGATAGAAAAAGATATGCTTTTAGATGAAGAGATTCTCAAAGAAGATATTGTTTCTGATAAAATTCTTGAACTCCAAGATATTCAAACTAAAGATATTTCAAAGCTTGAAGAGTTATTAAAGGAAGAAGAGACTGTGGAAATTTTACCGCAGCTTGAGGAAGATCTTGAATCTCCCCAAGAACAAGAAAAATCAAATCAAGTTGCGAGGAATTTCTTTAATTTAATCTCATCGAATAGTATCATAAAATTGTTTAAGAAAATCTGGAATGAGTGGATTATGAAGTTTTCGTATTACACGCAGAGGATAATATTAGATTTTATAAAAAGCCTCTTTGTGCAAATTTTTAATTTCTTTAAAGCTATAATAGTTGCTTTTATCATGCACATAAGCAGAAAAAGAAATATTTACTCGACCCTTCTTTATTCTGTTTTTGCATTTGGTTTAATTTTTAATTTCATACTTAAGAAGCTGCGTAAGAAAATGGAAAGAGAGCAGA
This sequence comes from uncultured Planctomycetia bacterium, assembly GCA_964487065.1. Taxonomy (GTDB): domain Bacteria; phylum Omnitrophota; class Gorgyraeia; order Kaelpiales; family Kaelpiaceae; genus CAZAPE01. The sequence goes on from CAZAPE010000011.1 coordinate 9,886, forward strand.
TATATAAATTTATACCCAAAAGAATTCTCACTAAAGAAGAAAAAGAGATTACAAACTTTTATTTATATGCTCTGCATCTGCTTGAAAAGGTCGGTTATAAGAGGCTATTTTATCTTACCCCCAGGGAGTTTGCTCAGCAGTTATTCTCAAGAGGCTTAAGAATATCAAAAGAGTTTGTCGACTTAACAGAGACATTTTATAGGATAAGCTTTGGCCAATTGCAGGTTGAGGCAGCAGAACTAGATCGCGTTCAGGAAATTACTACAACAATAAAAGAGTGGTCGCGAGTAATGAGACAGTAGATATTATAAGGGGTTTAGTAATTTTTTCTATGCCTTTTAGGCCTTATTTTGATATAATCTAATAGTAAATTAAAAATATGAAAACTGTAAACATAGGAATTATTGGTTTTGGTACTGTAGGCAGCGGAGTAGCACAATATTTAATAAAAAATAGTGCCGAATTAAGAAAAAAAACCGCTATTTATTTCAAGGTTTTAAAGATTGCTGAAATTAATCGCCATAAGGTACCCTCTGAATATAAAGCGCTTTTAGCTAAAGACGCGGATGATATTATTAATGATCCGGCGATAGATGTAGTTATTGAGCTTATCGGCGGCGTTTCTTTGGCAAAGAGGTACATAAGCGCGGCTTTAAAAAATAACAAGCATGTTATTACAGCCAATAAAGCTCTTCTGGCCCAAGAAGGTGATGCATTGTTTAAGTTGGCCGCAGAAAAAAGGCTGATGCTGAAGTTTGAAGCTGCTGTGGGGGGAGGTATTCCAGTTGTTAGAAGTTTAAGTGAATCTTTGATTGCTAATGATTTCGAATCAATATTAGGAATTGTAAACGGGACATCGAATTACATTCTTACTCTTATGGAAGATAGGAATATTTCCATGAAAGAGGCATTGAAGATAGCGCAAAAAAAAGGGTATGCAGAAAAAAATCCTTCCCTTGATTTAGAAGGAGTAGATTCATCGCATAAACTGGCAATTCTTATCAGGCTGGCTTTTGGTTACAGCCCTAAATTTTCCAGTATATACCGGGAGGGAATAACTCAGATTTCAGAGTTGGATATCAAATATGCTATTGCCTTGGGATACAGGATAAAACTTTTAGCAATAGCCAAAAAAAAATCGGTAGATTCTCTTGAAGTAAGGGTTCACCCTACACTGCTTCCCTTGAATCATCTGTTATCATCAGTCAGGGGCGTATTTAACGCAATATATCTTAAAGGTAATCTTCTTGGCGAGCTTGTCTTCTACGGTCAAGGTGCGGGTAAGATGCCTACTACCTCTGCCATTATTTCAGATCTTGTTTATATTGCCCAATTCTTAGGAGATAAGGATATTTACCAAAAACAATATAGTAATTTAAAAATAAAAGGATTAAAGAGTATAAAAAATATTTCTTCGCGTTACTATATAAGGTTTATGGCTGTTGATATGCCTGGGGTTCTGGCAAAGATCTCAGGTATATTGGGAAAATATAATATCAGTATAGCCAGCGTGAGCCAGAAAGAAAGAGGACGAGCAAGATCTGTTCCTATAATAATGATGACACATGAAGCTAATGAGATGAGTATGAAAAAAGCTTTGGATAAAATTTATGAACTTGATGCTATAAAACATAAGCCGGTATATATCAGGGTGGAAGGATGATCTGGCGCGGTATAATCGAGCAGTATAGGAAGTTCTTCCCTGTAACTGAGAATACTCCTATTATAACTTTACATGAAGGCAATACCCCTTTTCTTTATTCAAACTCTTTATCTAAGGATGTTGGAGAAGGTTTTTGCGTCTATTTGAAGTTCGAAGGAGCAAATCCTACCGGTTCTTTTAAAGATAGAGGAATGACTCTTGCTATTTCAAAAGCCCTCGAAGAAGGTTCCAGAGCAGTTATATGCGCATCAACCGGAAATACATCTGCATCAGCAGCGGCATATGCGGCTAAAGCAGGCATTAAATGCGTAGTATTGATTCCAAAGGGTGCAATTGCAAAAGGAAAACTTACTCAGGCCCTTTCACACGGTGCGAAAGTTATTGCGGTGAACGGCAACTTTGACGTATGTTTAGAAATAGTTAAAGAGTTAGCCGAGAAATATCCAATTACTCTTGTTAATTCTCTTAATCCCTACAGGATAGAGGGTCAGAAATCAGGCGCGTTTGAAATATGTGATTTTCTAAAAGCTGCGCCAACATTTCATTTTATCCCTGTTGGTAATGCGGGCAATATAACCGCTTATTGGAAGGGATATAAAGAGTATTTAGATGCAGGAAAAATCACAAAACTCCCTAAAATGATGGGATTTCAGGCCGAAGGCGCTGCGCCTATTGTCAGAGGAGAGATTGTAGAAAACCCTATAACAGTAGCAACAGCTATTAAAATCGGTAATCCAGCTTCATGGGGAAAGGCGGTTCAGGCAAAAGAGGAGTCGGGGGGAATAATTGATATGGTTTCCGATGCGCAGATAATTGATGCCTATAAGCTTCTTCCGTCCCGCGATGGTATATTTGTCGAGCCTGCGTCTGCTGCTTCTGTGGCTGGCTTGCTTAAGTTATCAAGGAGTGGATTTTTTAAAGGTGTTCGCGGAGGTAATATAGTCTGCGTATTAACAGGACATGGATTAAAGGATCCTGACATTGCTCTTAAGGAAGCAGAGGAGCCTGCAACTGTTGATCCGGATATTAAGAAGATAGTTAGATTAATAGGATTATAGTTTGTGAATAGTGTTTCTAAGAAAAAAAACAATAAAGTTATTATTTTAGGGAGGTGCTGAAATGGCTAAAGTAGAAAGCAATCAGGATAAGAATGTTGCAAACGGTAAGCTTAAAGCATTGGATATAGCTTTAGGCCAGATAGAAAAAGAGTTTGGTAAAGGTTCTATTATGAAGCTTGGATCAGCAACAAAACTGGATATCCCAGCTATACCAACAGGGGCGCTTACTCTTGATATTGCACTTGGAATAGGGGGAGTTCCGCGCGGAAGAGTTGTGGAGATATACGGGCCGGAATCGAGCGGCAAAACAACTCTGGCATTAAATATAATTGCTCAGGCTCAAAGATTAGGGGGCATTGCGGCTTTTATAGATGCTGAACATGCTCTTGATCCTACCTATGCAAAAAAGATAAGTGTAAATTTAGACGATCTTCTTATTTCACAGCCGGATACCGGCGAGCAGGCTTTGGAGATTGCTGAATATCTCGTGCGGTCAAATGCTGTTGACGTTATAGTCATAGATTCAGTTGCTGCGCTTGTTCCGCGCGCGGAGATAGAAGGTGATATGGGCGATCAGTTTATGGGATTGCAGGCAAGACTAATGTCGCAGGCGATGCGTAAATTAACAGCTGCTATAAGCAAATCTAAGACATGTATTATATTCATTAACCAGATCAGAGAAAAGATAGGCGTTATGTTCGGTAACCCGGAGACTACGCCCGGAGGAAGAGCGTTAAAATTCTATTCTTCCATAAGAATAGATATCAGGCGTATTGGAGCTATTACAATCGGCGAGAAGAATGTCGGCAATAGGGTCAGAGCCAAGATAGTAAAAAATAAAGTTGCAGCTCCATTTAGAATCGCTGAGTTTGATATACTTTTTGACGAAGGTATTTCCTATGAAGGCAGTATTGTAGATGCAGGTATTGAGCAGGGAATAATAGCAAAATCAGGCAGCTGGATTGCCTATGGAGATATAAAACTCGGTCAGGGCAAGGATAATGCGCGGCTGTTTATCAAGGAGAATCCTAAAGTTGCAAAAGAGATAGCAGGGAAGATAAAAAGTATTATCTAAATAGAGAATAATGAAATTTATTAAGTTTTTTGGCTTATTGACATTTTTTGTTTCAGGTCTTTTCCTGGGCGCGGCGCTTATTATAAAAGCTGATTTGGATAAACCTGTTGGGGCGCTTGATGAGGGAGTATCTATTGCAGTAGAAAACAGCAAAGAGGTTGTTTATTCCTCGTTAGAAGAGGCTTTTATATCTGTTTCTGAGAAAGTCAACCAGGCAGTTGTTAGTATCTATAGCGAAAGAACAAAGTCTGTAGGAGGAGAATATTATTATAATTATCCTTTTGGAAAAAATGGTGGCAATGAATTTTTTGAGCGGTTCTTCAATGACTTTTTCGGTGAGATTCCCAAAAGAGAATTTAAGTCAATGGGTTTAGGATCCGGAATAATTATAGACCCTCGGGGGTATATTCTTACCAATGAGCATGTTATCCATAATGCGGATAAAATTACAGTTACTTTGCCTGACGGAAGAGAATTAAGGGCAGAATTAATAGGTAAGGACTACAGGTCTGATTTAGCAGTTTTAAAAATCCCGGTAGAGGATTCGTCTTATGTGAAGCTTGGCGATTCTGATAACGTGCGTATTGGGCAATGGGCGATTGCAATAGGTAATCCTTTCGGATATGCGGTTGATAGTCCGGAACCTACATTGACGGTTGGGGTAATAAGTGCTTTGCATCGTTCTTTGCCGGCAACTGAGTATAGAGACAGAATATATACTGATTTGATTCAGACAGATGCGGCTATTAATCCAGGAAACAGCGGCGGGCCGTTATTGAATTTGAACGCCGAGGTTGTCGGAATCAATGTTGCCATATATACAACTTCTGGAGGATATCAGGGTGTTGGTTTTGCAATTCCAGTAAATCAGGCAAAATATGTTTTAGACAAATTACTAAAGGGTGAGGAGGTTGAATATGGTTGGTTGGGGGTGCAGATCCAGGATTTGAATCAGGAATTAGCAGATTATCTCGGAGTTCCTGATATAAAAGGTGCGCTTATAGCTAAGATTATGCCTGATAGCCCTGCAGAGGGAGCTAACTTAAAAGAAGGAGATGTAATCAGGAAGTTAGACGGCGTTAGCATTGAAAACACGAAGGATTTGATGAGCAAGGTTATACGTACTAATGTGGGAAAAGAAATTATATGTGAAATTATAAGAGATAAAAGTGTTTTTGATGTAAAGATGAAGCTTGGCAAGAGGCCTTTTGATGCTGAAATTGAAGTTGCCTCTGATTCTGATGTGATGAGCGATGTGTATAACTGGCGGGGAATGACTGTGTCTACTATAACCGATGATGTTATCAGAGCCTATAAATTAGAAACAAAAGAGGGGGTAGTTGTTGTGAAAGTTTCTTCCGGGTCGGTTTCATCTCAGGCTAGCATAAGAGAAGGAGATCTAATTTTTGAGATAAATAAAATGAAGGTAGTAAATCTTGAAACTTTTAAAAGCATAACAGCAAATATCAAAGGCCAGTCTTTTGTTAGAACTCAACGTGGTTATATCCTGGTAGCTGCTGAAGAATAAAAGTGGAAGCATTAAAGTATGCTTATATACTTTTAAAATATAGGCCACGCTCAGAGAAAGAGATGGAAGAGAGGCTCTTTATGCGGGGCTATAAAAGTGCGCAGATTAAAAAAACGTTATCAAGGCTGAAAGAATTAGACCTGATAAGCGATTTGCGGTTTGCCAGGTTTTGGATAAATTATAGGTTAACATGCAATACGAGAAGTAAATTTTTTATCGAGATTGAGCTTAAAAAGAAAGGCCTTGAGAGTGAAATTATAAGGCAAGCATTTAGCGAGTATGGCGCAATCCAAGAGGAAGATGTCTGTTTAAAGCTGGCGCGGAAAAAATGGATGAGTTTAAATAAAGTCGAAGGTCATATTAAAAAACAAAGGAGGCTTTATTTGTATTTATTGCGTAGAGGGTTTAAGCCTAGCTTGGTAAGGGCTATATCAAGCTCATTTTTCAAAGGTAATTTGTATGAAGACTGATAAAATACGATCTGAATTTCTCAAATTCTTTGAATCAAAGGGGCATAAAATATACCCTAGCGATTCATTAGTGCCTGCGGATGACTTAAGCGTTTTATTTACTTCAGCTGGAATGAACCAATTTAAGCCTTATTTCCTAGGATTAAGAAAGGATTTAAAGCGTGTTGCAACATGTCAGAAGTGTTTGCGTACTGATGACTTGGCAAAGGTGGGAAAAACCCCTGCATATCATACATTTTTTGAGATGCTCGGTAATTTTTCTTTCGGCGATTACGGTAAATCTGAGGCGATAAATATGGCCTGGGAATTTATTATGGGAATAATGAAAATTCCCGAAAGCAAATTATGGGTTTCCGTATATAAGGATGATAAGGAGGCCTATGATATATGGACAAAAGAGATAGGTTTTCCAAAAGAAAAAATTGTTAAACTCAATGCGGATAAGAATTTTTGGCCTGCTGATGCAATAGATAACGGTCCTGACGGGCCTTGCGGGCCATGCACTGAAATATTTTTTGACCTTGGCAAAGAATATGGTTGTAAGCGTAAAAATTGTGATCCCGGTTGCAGCTGTCAAAGATTTATCGAGATATGGAATCTTGTATTTACTCAGTTTGAAAGGACTAAAGAATCAGGGAAAGGAATTTTAAAAGACCTGCCAAATAAGAATATTGATACCGGGATGGGGCTGGAGAGAATAGCGGCGCTTATGCAGGACGTTGGAACTAATTTTGAAATCGATATTTTTGCGCCTTTAATAAATGAAATTAAAAAAATAGCCCCGAAAATAAAAAAAGAAGGTAATTCGCATATTAATGCTATTGCTGATCATCTAAGAGCTGTTGTGTTTGCGATTTCAGACGGTGTTTTCCCATCAAACGAAGAGAGGGGGTATGTAATCAGAAAAATAATACGCAAGGCGTATTGGCACGGTTATAAAATAGGTATCGATAAAATATTTTTATATAGGTTAGTGCCGGCTGTTGTAAAAAGTATGAAATCTGCATACCCAGAGCTTGAAAAGCGCAGTGAAAATATCGCTCAGATAATAAAATCTGAGGAAGAAAAGTTCCAAAATACACTTGAAATTGGATTGGAGAGGTTACGTAGCATTATGCTGGAGTTGAAGAAAAAGAAAACAAAAATTATATCTGGTGAAAAGGTGTTCCAGCTTTATGACACATTTGGTTTTCCATTTGAGTTAACAAAGGAGATGGCAGAGGAAAACGGTTTCAAGATAGATTTTGATTCTTTTCAGAAAAAATTGGAAACTCAGAGACAGAGATCAAAAGGTAGGAGCCAGATTGATTCAAGAATATTCTCAAAAGCAAAAGACCTCTTTGGTGACTTATCAAAAACTGAATTTGTAGGATACGATAAACTTGATGAGAGTTCAGAAGTAATAGCTATTTTTGATAGCGGACTAAAAAAAATAATCAATGAGCTAAAAGATGGGGAGTCGGGCTATATTCTGGTAAGAAAAACTCCGTTTTATGCTGAATCAGGAGGCCAAACTGCAGATAGGGGTGTAATAGAATCTAAAAATTTTAAAGCCGTTGTTTTAAATGTGCAGCCCAAAGACGGACGGGTGCTGCACCTTATAAAAGTTGAGAAAGGGAAACTTAATATAAAAGATAAAGTTTCACTAAAAGTCGAAGCTGATATTAGAATGGATACTGCAAGGAATCATACTGCAACACACCTGCTGCAGGCGGCATTGCGTAAAATTCTTGGAGAGCATGTCGAACAGTCAGGTTCGTATGTTGCTCCCGATAGATTGCGTTTTGATTTTACGCACTTCAAAGCTCTAACAGCAAACGAGATAAACTGGGTTGAAGAACAGGTTAATAAATATATTATGCAGAATGACGATGTCAAAAGTTATGCTCTAAGCTTTAAGGATGCAAAAAAGAAGGGAGCCCTTGCATTCTTTAGCGATAAATATCAAGATATCGTAAGAGTTATAGAAATAGGTTCTTACAGCAAGGAGCTTTGCGCAGGCACCCATTTAAAAGCTACCGGAGAGGCTGGTTTATTTAAGATCATTACCGAATCATCATCTTCAAGCGGTGTTAGAAGAATAGAGGCTCTTACTGGTAGAGGAGCATACACTGATATGAAGTACCAGGAAGAGATTGTAAAAGATATAGCGGGACTTTTAAAAGTTGGGAAAGAGCGTCTTTTACCTCAGCTAAAGATAGTTCTTGATGACTTAAGTAAAAAGGAAAAACAAGCGCAGAGTCAGAAATATAGTGATATTGATGCCTTGGTTATAAAGTTAAAAAACAATGCTTCAAAAATAAAAGACATTACTTTTATATCGGCGTTGGTTGATAACGAAGAGGAATTTTTGGCAGATTTAATGGATAGAATAAAGATTGCCTCGAGTAATAAAACTGTTACTATGTTATACTCAAAGCCAAAAGGTAAGCTTAAGATTCTTTTAGGTCTAAGTGCTGATATCGCAAAAAGTGGAGCAGATGCAAGAGCCTTGGTAAAAAAGATATCCCCCTTAATAGGTGGCGGTGGCGGTGGTAGGGCTGATTTTGTTATTGCCGGAGGGAAGAATACATCAAATATTGATAGGGCAATAGAGGTTGTTAAAAACGAATTGGAAAAGTTTAATGTATGAAGATATTAAGAATTTCAAGTAAGGAATTTGAGAAACTCTGCTGCAGACATTTCAACAAAAGGCAAAGAATAAACAATATTGTTTCTAAAATCATAAATGATGTCTCGGTTAAAGGTGACAGTGCTTTAATGCACTATACCAGCAAGTTTGACCACGCTAAAATATCAGCAAAAAACATTAAAGTAACTGAAGCTGAAATAAGCGCTGCGTTCCAGAATATAAACCCTATTTTTGTTACGCAGATTAAACATGTAGTTGCAAATATTACAAGGTTTCATCAGAGCCAGATTTTTAAGTCTTTTCGTATTAAAACTGAAGACGGAGCGATATTGGGTGAGGAAGTTCAATCTCTTGAGAAGATTGGCGTCTATATTCCCGGGGGTACTGCTGCTTTGGTTTCGACGGTGTTAATGACTGTTGTGCCGGCGAAAGTAGCTCAGGTTAAAGAGATATATCTTGCTTCACCTCCGCAGAAAGACGGATATATAAACCCATTTATAATTGTTGTTGGGAGTTTGTTAAAAGTAAATGCCATCTATAAAATGGGAGGGGCTCAGGCGATTGCAGCGTTTGCGTTTGGGACAAAGACAGTACCTAAGGTGGATAAAATAGTAGGACCGGGCAATAATTATGTCACCGAAGCAAAAAGGCAGCTTTATGGTTATGTTGATATAGATACATTAGCAGGTCCCAGTGAAGTTGTTGTTATAGCCTCTAAATTTACAAATCCTGAATATGTTATTCAGGATTTAAAGGCTCAATCTGAACATAAAGACGGAATTGCAGTTTTAATTACGCCGAGCAAATCACTTGCGAATGCAGTTAAAGACAAAATCGCAGGAGGCTATCTTATAAAAGTTAAAAATCTGGAACAGGCAATAGAGGTGTCAAATAAAATAGCCCCGGAGCATTTGGAGCTGCTTGTTCAAAGACCGCACCGTCTTGTTAAAAAGATAAGAAATACCGGAGCCGTGTTTCTTGGTCCCTATAGCCCGACTGCTATAGGTGATTATATCGCTGGACCTTCGCATGTGCTGCCTACTCATGGCACAGCGCGTTTCTTTTCAGGTTTGAGTGCCAGAGATTTCTTGAGAACGCAATCGATAATAAATTATTCTAAAAAAGGTCTTGAAAAATATTTTGATGTCCTGAAGGCAATGGCTGAAGTAGAAGGACTTAATGAGCACCTTAACTCGATAAAGGTGAGATTAACATGAGAAATCTATTTAAAAGATTTAAAAGAGCGGCAACAATAAAAAATAAAACCAGAGAGACGGACATAAGGATAGATATAAATCTTGATGGAAGCGGAAAATACAAGATTGATACCGGTATAGGATTTTTAAATCATATGCTTGAGCTTTTTGCGTTTCACGGCAAGTTTGATCTTAAAATTAAAGCTTCAGGAGATTTGGACGTCGATATTCATCATACTAACGAAGATATAGGTATTGCTCTTGGAGAAGCTTTAGCAGGGGCTTTAGGCGATAAAGAAAAGATTAAAAGATTTGGAAATTTCTATGTACCTATGGATGAAGCTCTTGTAAGCGTGAGAGTAGTATTGGATATATCCGATCGTCCGTCATCAAATATAAATATGAATAATATTGGTTTGCAAGAAATTAAAGAATATAAATCTTTTGACCTCAGACATTTTTTAGATGGATTTGTGCGTAAGGCGGGGATAAATCTACATATCGATGTTTTAAAGGGCGAAGATACTCATCATATATTCGAAGCAATTTTCAAAGCTTTGGCCAAGGCGTTGAGTGAAGCGGTTGAAATAAATCCCAAATCAAAAGGGATTCCTTCTACAAAAGGGAAGCTCTAAACAGTGCTTGGTAATTAAAAAATAAAGGTTAAAAATGTTAATAATTCCAGCAATAGACATAAAGGATTGCTCAGTTGTGCGGCTCACACTGGGCGACTTTAATAGAGAAAAGGTATACTTTTCTGATCCGTTTGATATAGCAAAGAAGTTTGATTCTTTGAATGTAAAGAGAGTGCACATCGTTGATCTGAACGCAGCTAAAGATGGTACTTCAAAAAATAAAAAAATAATTATTGATATTGCATCTCGCATAAAAGCAGATATAGAACTTGGCGGGGGCATAAGAGATGAGGAGACTCTCAAGAGTTACTTTAAAGCCGGGATAAAATATGCTGTCATGGGAACAAAGGCCTATACTGACCCCGAATGGTTTAAGAGAATGCTTTCTTTATACCAGGAAAAAATAATTCTGGCAGTTGATTCGGCTAGCGGCTTCATTAAAATAAAAGGTTGGCTTGATGAGGTAAGCGTAAAAATAAAAGATTATATAGTAAATTTTATCGATTCTGGCTTAAAGCAGATTATTTATACCGATGTTTCCAGGGATGGAACTCTTCGTGGTTTTGATATTGATTCGCTGTCGTGTTTTCTAAATAATATAGGCGATTCTGCTATCAACATAATAGTTTCAGGAGGATTTAAAGATAAAGAGGATATTATAAAGATAAAAGAAATATCAGATAAACGTATAAATGGTATTATCATAGGCAAGGCTTTATATGAAGGCAGAATTGATTTAAATGAATTTAAGGGAGGTATTTATGTCTAAAAAATCAGTATTTAACGATTTAAAGCTGAATAAAGATGGCTTAATTCCAACGATAGTTCAGGATTATAAAACAAACGAAGTCTTGATGCTGGCATATATGAACGCAGAGTCTTTAAGGCTGACACTTCGTGATAAAAAAGACTGGTTTTACAGCCGTTCCAGAAGCAAGCTCTGGCTTAAAGGAGAAACATCAGGGCAAGTCCAGGAAGTCAAAGAGTTGTATCTTGATTGTGATAATGACTCTTTGCTTGTAAAGGTAAATCAGGTTAAGGATATAGCCTGCCATACAGGCAATCGCTCCTGTTTTTTTAAAAAGGTCAATTTAGAAACAGGTGAATTTAAAGATGAGATTGACGCCTAATTATTCACAGTTTAAGAAATTATCCAAAAAGGGCAACTTAGTCCCTGTCTATATGGAAATTCTTTCTGACATTGATACTCCCTTCTCGTTGCTTTCCAAGTTTAAAGATTGCAAAAATTCGTTTCTCTTAGAATCAATTACTGGCGGTGAACATATTGCCCGTTACTCATTTGTGGGTTCAAGCGCGCATAAAGTAATAAAAAGCAAGGGAGATAGTGTATTTATTTTATCTAAGAATTCCGAAAAAAAAATTAAAGTAAATCAAGATGCACTTAATACTATAAAAGATGAACTCAAAAAATACCGTTATGTAAGATTGAAAGAGCTGCCTCGTTTCTGCGGTGGTTTTGTGGGTTATATTTCTTATGATATGGTCAGATTTTTTGAGAATATTCCAAGCAAAACTCCGGATGATTTAAAACTTAATGATTTGTTTTTTATGGAAGCGCGCGATCTTTATATATTTGACCATATTAAACAGAGAATAATAATACTAACGCATGTTTTTACCGAAGGGAAAAATTTAAAATCCGGTTATGATGAGGCATGTAGAAGACTTAAAGCTATGTTAAAAGAATTGAAGAAAGACGGCGAAAAAACAGCGCCTCGTGTTTTAAAAGATAAAATTAAAGAAGGATTGTTTAGATCAAATCTTAAAAGAGAGGAATTTATAAAAATTGTCAAACGAGCAAAAAAATATATTAAAGAAGGCGATATCATTCAGGCAGTTCTCTCACAGCGGTTTATGCGCAAAAGTAAAACCACTGACAGAGAAATCTACCGTTGGTTAAGGTCTATAAATCCTTCGCCTTACATGTATTATTTAAATTGTGGTAACCATTCTTTGATAGGTTCATCCCCTGAAGTCTTCGTGCGTTGCGAAGATGGTATTGCCGAGCTTAGGCCAATTGCAGGCACGAGAAAAAGAGGAAAAGATGAAGCGGAGGATATTCTATTAGAGAAAGAATTGCTTTCTGACGAGAAGGAGTGCGCGGAGCATATTATGCTGCTTGATTTAGGCCGTAATGATTTGGGACGGGTCTCAAAACCCGGATCAGTTTGCGTTAAGGAAAAGATGGTAATAGAGAAATATTCACATGTAATGCATATAGTCTCTGATGTCACTGGAGTTATAAGAAAGAATAAAGATGTATTTGATTTAATCAGGGCATCATTTCCGGCAGGAACAGTTTCAGGCGCACCTAAAATACGCGCAATGGAGATAATTGATGAGCTTGAAAATGTTAAACGTGGTCCTTATGCAGGTTGTGTGGGCTATTTTTCATATTCCGGGAATCTGGATACCTGCATCACAATAAGAACCATTATTCAAAAAAAAGATAAGATATATATTCAGGCCGGCGCCGGAATTGTTGCCGATTCGGTTCCGGAACGCGAATATGCAGAGACTATAAACAAGGCAAAGGCTTTAAACAGGGCTGTTGATTTGGCGGAAGCTAGCGATAAAATATAAATTCGAATCTTGGAACGAATGAAAAATTATAAACTCAAAGCAGAAATATCGAAATCCGAAAGGTTTTGTTTAGTATTTCGAATTTCGTGTTTCGGATTTATTTAGGATTTGGTGCTTCGGATTTTGGGTTTAATCTTTAGGATTTAGAGCTTCGGATTTAGAATTTAAAGGCTATAAAGCCAAGGATTGATATTATGATATTAATGATTGATAACTATGATTCCTTTACCTACAACCTGGTGCAGTATTTCGGAGAATTGGGTGCGAAATTAAAGGTTTTACGCAACGATGCGATTACAATTAAAGAGATAGAAAAACTGAAAGTTTCCCACATCGTTATCTCACCCGGACCTGGAAGGCCGCATAATGCCGGAATATCAGAAGAACTCGTTATCAAATTTGGCGCTAAAATACCTATACTTGGTGTCTGCCTTGGCCATCAGGCAATTGCTGAAAGTTTCGGTGCCAAGATCGTACGTGCAAAGCGTCTTATGCACGGCAAGACATCAATGATTTATCATAACAAGAAAGACATATTTAAAAATATACCTAATCCTTTTGAAGCGACCCGTTATCATTCACTGATAGTAAAGAGAGAGAGTCTCCCTAAATGTTTAGAAATTACTGCCTGGACTTGCGAAAAAGAGATTATGGCTATAAAACATAAGAAATACTCTCTCTTTGGAGTGCAGTTTC
>CAZAPE010000012.1:0-22997 GCA_964487065.1 uncultured Planctomycetia bacterium
AAAAGAGGCGGAGGAAATGTTTTCAAAAGGCGAACGTGATGCTGCTAAAATAAAAAAGCAGGTAAAAAATATACTTTCAAAAATATCAGCATTTAAGATTGACTATGTAGAGTTAGTAGATTCAAAAACTCTTCTTCCGGTTTTAAAGATAGAGAAAGGTATGCTTCTTGCTGTTGCAGGCTGGTTTGGAAGGACGCGTTTAATCGATAACATAATATTTAAAAAAATATGAAAGTAGGAATAGTTGGATGCGGAACTATAGGCAAAGAAATAATAAGTTCTGTTATTAGCGCCTATAAAAACAGGCTCGCTTCGGTTTATATTTATGATGTTGACTGTGGAAAAATGGATATTCAAAAGAAGAAATATAGCTGGCTTAAAAAAGCAGAATCACTCTCAGAAATTGTCTTTAATTCCGATTTTTTAATCGAGGCGGCATCGGGTAATTGCGTTAAAGAGTTAATCCCTCTTTTGTTAAAAAATAAAAAGGATGTTTTAATAATGAGTACGGGAGGTCTTTTAGAGGAGAATGAATTTTTTAAAAAAGCCTTGCAAAAAGGTATAGAGGTTGTTATCCCGGGCGGAGCCATCGCGGGTTTAGATGCTATAAAAGCGATGCGAGGAAGCATAAAGAGTATAACACTCTCTTCCTATAAGCCGATACGTGCCCTTGCCAGTGCTCCTTATTGCAGGAAGAACCCTATAAATTTCAAAAATATAAAAACTGAGAAGTTAATCTTTCAAGGCAATGTTAAAAGTGCCGTTTTAGGATTTCCAAAAAGTATAAATGTTTCTGCAACACTTCTTTTGACATCAGGTCTTCGAGATATAAATGTAAAGATATTTGCTACAAAAAATGTAGGTAGAATTACGCATATAATTGAGGTTAAATCAGAAATTTCTACTCTGAAAATAGTATGTAAAAATTATCCTTCAAAAACCAATCCCAAAACGAGTGCATTAGCTGTATATTCCGCATGTTCAGGGGCGAAAGAATATCTTCTGCGAAATATCAGAAGGAGGTGAATAATATGGCCGCAAAGGTTATCTCATCTGGCATAAAAAAAGAACCCGGCTTTCTTTACTTCCTGGATAAGGAAGGCGACATTTCAAGGATTAAGATGGCAAGGGGAAGAAAAAGGATAGACAATAAAAGCGCAGAAAAGGTAGCAAATTTAAAAATAAAGAGAGAGGAAGGGTTTCTTTATTTTATAGACAAACAAGGGGATGTTTCCAAGGTAGTAATGACAAGAGGCAGAAAGAGCAAGAAGCAGGAATAAATAACTATAATAATCATATCTTAATTGAAAAATAATGGTTTCTACCCTAAGAAGCGGCTCCTAACAGCTCATCTGTTTAAGATTTTAATATTTATTTTATTTTTTATTGTTGTTTTAGGTTTTATCAATTATTTTTATTTGGCCAAATGCAACGACATTTTTACCGGGGATCAAATCGCCCATCTTAATGACAGCATAAGCTATTACAAGCTGGGATTACCGGTATTTTCAATGACAAGGGGCTATGCTTTATATTGGTTAAGCGGTTTATTGTATAAATTCTTTCCCGCAAATCAGTATACAGCAATACTGACGAATTTAATTTTTGCTTTTATTCTATTTAGTTCTGTGTATGCAATTGTATTTAAAATTACGCACAAAAATCTTGCATCTATTTTTGCTGTTTTATTGATTTTTTTATATCCTATTGTTTTTGGGCTTTCCAGATTTTATCTATTTGAATTTTCGCTTTTATCTATCGTTACATTGTTTATTTGTTTATTGATTTATTCTGATAATTTTAAAAACCGAGCCTATACTATTTTTGCGGCTATTGTTTTTGGCCTTGGACCATTGACAAAGGAATCTTTCTGGCTATATGTCTTTGCACCCCTTGGTTATCAGGTTGCCTTATTAATAAAACAGAGGCTGATTAAAAAACGCATTATAAATATAATAATATTTTTCTGCGTTGCAGCCTTTTCTGCTTTTTGGTTTCTGTCGCACCCAAATGAAATAATTTATAGCGGCTGGTTAAGGATAACGCACCATGGAGGCAATAATCCGCAAATAGCGCTTTTTTCATTTAAAAATTTTATTTTCTATCTTTATACTCTAATAGATTTTAATCTATCCCCTGTATTTTTTATTCTTTTTATTTTTTCTCTTATTCCGTTGTCGAAATGTGTATTCAGAGAGAAAAAACTTCTTTTTGTATGGATAATTTCTGCATATATTGTTTTCTCTTTTTTCCCTTGGAAATTGGGCCGTTATTTAGCTGCAATCGTACCCGGAATTGCAGCTATTACAGCAATTGGTTTAAGTTCTTTGAAAGTTAGATTCAGGAATGTTATTTATATGGTTTTTCTTGCTTTTGGTATCGTGCAGTTTATTGCGCTTACATATGATGTTCCTTATATAAAAAGTAATTATTTCATAGAGACAAATTTATTATCCAAAGTTTTTTCAATGAACTCGAGTAATTATCGTGCCGATTTCTGGATTACCCCGCCAAATAAATACACAACAAATGGAGCCCAAATATTAAAAAGCTTAAAGACTTATGAATCCAAGCTCAAAGAGAAAAGAAGGCAGTTATTGATTTGCCGTATCCTTAATAGGAGAAGAGAGCGGGATGAATATTACGATAGATATAATAGTTATGTGGAAAATCCTGTATCCTCATCACTGGTATTTTTAAACCAGGCCGAAAATTACAATTATAAAATCGAAGATTGTTTTATAAACGAAGACGGAAATTTGGAGATGTATGGGTGTTCTGTTTTGCGGGATATAGAGGAGTTCGATATAGTAATTTTGTTTGAGCCTGATGCGCTTAAATATATTAAACACAAGTTTGTATCCGCCCAGCAGTTAAAATGGGCGCCTCCGCAGGACTCTTTGACTGTATATATTAACCCCAAAAAGGTTAACTTTTAGTTTGGGCTTGCAAAACAGAGTATTTACTGTTAATATTTCGAACCATATTAAGTTATTAAATTAAAAAAATGCCAGAACTAAGAAGAGATCCAACAATAGGACGCTGGGTTATCATTTCAACAGAGAGAGCCCAACGGCCGGATAATTTTAGTAAGCCTAAAGAAAAAAAATCTGATAATCCCGCTGAGTGTCCTTTCTGTGAAGGCAATGAGCATATGACTACTTCAGAAATATATGCGTTACGGCGCGATCTTTCACAAAAGGATAAAGCTGGATGGGATGTGAGAGTGGTTCCGAGCGTTGCCCCGCTTTTGCGCATTGAAGGGAATTTGGGCAGAAGAGGTTGGGGTGTTTATGACACCATGAATGCCATAGGTGCTCACGAAGTGATAATCGAAACCCCAAAGCATATAGCACATTTTGGAGATCTATCTTTAGAACAAATAGAGCATGTATTAGGTACATATGTGCAGCGCGTCGTTGATTTACAAAAAGATGAGCGCATAAAATATGTTATGATTTATAAAAATTATGGCACTGAAGCCGGTGGGGGACATATTGCACATACGAAGTCATTCCTGATCGCTACCCCTGTTACCCCTAAAAGAGTAAAAGAGAAACTCCATGGTGCTAGGACATATTTTGAATATAAGGATAGATGTATTTTCTGTGACATAATAAAGCAGGAAAAAGAGATGCAGGTGCGTCTCGTAGAAGAGAATGAATCTTTTATAGCCATAGCTCCCTATGCATCCAGATTTCCTTTTGAAACCTGGATTCTGCCTAAAAAACATGCTTGTGATTTCTACAAAATAAATTCCGCTTCAGTCTCTGATCTGGCGAAAATGCTTAAGGATATACTATTGCGTTTTAAAACAGGCCTTAATGATCCCGATTACAATTTTATTATTCATACAGCGCCTTTTAGAAACAAAACAAAATTAGGCTACTGGAAGACATTGGAAGAAGATTATCACTGGCATATTGAAATCATGCCCCGCTTAACGCGGGTTGCAGGTTTT
Organism: uncultured Planctomycetia bacterium; assembly: GCA_964487065.1. Taxonomy (GTDB): domain Bacteria; phylum Omnitrophota; class Gorgyraeia; order Kaelpiales; family Kaelpiaceae; genus CAZAPE01. Next base: position 3,962 of record CAZAPE010000012.1, read on the forward strand.
GAATGGGGTTCTGGGTTCTATATTAATCCTCTTCCTCCGGAAGAAGCGGCAAAGTTTATGAGGGATAACGGGAAAAATCATGAATAAAGAGCTGTTAGCGCCTCTATTAAGAAGAGATCCGATTACGGGAAGATGGGTGATATCAGGCCGTGTTGATAAAAACTGGGGTCCGGAAGATTTAAAGTTATTTATTGAGAAACCCCAAAAAACAGGAAAAAACTGTCCCTTCTGCGCCGGCAATGAAAAGATGACGCCTCCTGAAATTATAGCTCAAAGGCCTAATAATACATTGCCCGATACCCCGGGCTGGAGTGTGCGTGTCGTGCCTAATAAATACCCTGCTTTAAAAATTGAAGGGGGCCTGGATAAAAAGGGTGTTGGATTATATGATATGACAAATGGAGTAGGAGCGCATGAGGTAATTATTGAGACTCCGGATCATTTTTCGGAGTTTGCAGATATGGATGTTGCGCAAATCGAAAGAGTTATTTCTGCATATCAATCGCGTTGTTTAGACTTACGAAATGACCATAGATTTAAATACATGTTGATTTTTAAAAATTACGGTAAGATTGCCGGAGCCTCTTTGGAGCATCCGCACTCTCAATTGATAGCATTGCCTGCGGTGCCTAAAAGAGTAAATGAAGAGCTTCACGGGTCGCGTAAATATTTTGAATATAAAGACAGATGTATATTCTGCGATATCATACAGCAGGAGTTATATGACAAGATACGCCTTGTCAGCCAGAATACGCATTTTTTAGCTATTACACCTTTTGTCTCCAGGTTTCCGTTTGAAATATGGATTTTACCGTATCATCATGAATCGGACTTTTCCCGGATACACGTTGCTCAAATAAAAGATTTAGCCCGGATGATAAAAGAGGTTTTTGTAAGAATTAAAATTTGTCTTGATGATCCGCCTTTTAATCTTATAATTCATACATCACCTGTTGATGATTTAAATCGCGAAGATTATCACTGGCATATTGAAGTCATGCCAAAAATAATAAGGGTTGCAGGTTTTGAATGGGGTTCGGGATTTTATATCAATCCAACGCCTTCAGAGCTGGCGGCAGAATATCTTAAGGCTGTAGAGTATACTCCTTAACAAAAGGGAGAAAACACAAACAATAGGGAGGTGTAAAATGGCTGTAAAAGTTGCAATTAACGGTTTTGGAAGAATCGGAAGATTGTTTTTACGCGCAGGTTTAAAATCAAAAGAATATAAGGTCGTTGCTATTAACGATCTTCCTGTGCCGATTAAAACTTTGGCACATCTTTTAAAATACGATTCAACCTTTGGTGAGTTTGGAAGTGATATATCAATAAAAGATGATGCTTTAGTTGTTAACGGAGAGGAGATTAAGGTTTTAAGCTATAAGAATCCGGAAGAATTGCCCTGGAAAGCCATGGGAGTTGATATAGTTGTTGAATCTACAGGCATATTCACGGATAGAGAAGGCGCGTCGAAACATATCAAAGCCGGCGCCAAAAAGGTTATTATAACAGCTCCTGCAAAAGGTGAAGACATAACTATAGTTCTGGGCGTTAACCAGGAAAAGTATAATCCTAAAGAGCATAATATTATATCTAATGCGTCTTGCACCACCAATTGCGTTGCGCCTATAGCAAAAGTGTTATATGAAACTTTCGGAATAAAACATGGTTTAATGACTACTATTCATTCCTATACAAATGATCAGAGGATACTTGATTTGCCGCATAAGGATCTGCGTCGTGCCCGCGCTGCAGCGGTATCTATGATTCCTACAACAACCGGGGCGGCAAAAGCCACCTCTTTAGTTATCCCTGAGTTGAAGGGAAAGCTTGATGGTCTGGCAATAAGGGTGCCTACTCCCAATGTCTCTGTCGTTGATCTTGTAGTTGAAGTTGAAAAGGAAGTGACTAAGGATGATATAAATAAAGCTTTAAAGAAAGCATCTGAAGGTAAACTCAAAGGTATCCTGAGATATATGGATATACCGCTTGTGTCGAAAGACTTTAACGGCGATAGCCATTCATCAATTGTTGATACGGAGATGACAATGGTTATAGACAAGACGCAGGTAAAGGTATTAAGCTGGTACGATAATGAGTGGGGATACTCCAGCAGAGTGGTTGACCTTTTGAAATACATTATCGCTCAAGGCCTCTAAAAACCTGGTTCTGTTTATACCGAAGAGGAAACTTTGAAAATACTTATCATAAATCCTCATGGGATAGGAGATGTGCTTTTCAGTTTGCCTCTGCTGCGTAATTTAAAAGACAGTGTTAATCCTGTTTCAATAGGTTATATCTGCAATGCCCGCGTTTTTCCCTTGCTGCGCGCGCAACAAGAGGTTGACTTTTTATACTGCTATGAAAAAGATGCCTGGCGTGCGAAATTCAAATCTTCAAAGATTAAAGCTTTAGGGGAGTTTAAATCTTTTTTAAATGAAATAAAAAAAGAGAAGTTCGATATTGTTTTTGATCTTTCGCTGGCGCAGGAATTTGGTTTTTTCTGCTGGTTTCTTGGTATCAAAAAAAGGTTCGGGTATGACTACAAGAAGAGAGGCTTGTTTTTAAACAAAAAAATTAAACTTCAGGGGTATTCCGATAAGCATGTTGTAGAGTATTACAATGATCTATTAAAGTTAATTGACCTAACCCCGCGTTGTAAAAATTACAAGCTGCATTTACCTACAGAACTGCTTGAGGAAGCGGAGGCTAAAACATCAGGGCTTAAGAGCAGGCATAATATTATCATTGCTCTAATTCCCGGCGGGGGAGCCAGCTGGGGGAAGGATGCCTACAAAAAACGCTGGAAGGATGAGAAATATAAAAGGCTGCTTAAATTATTAAAAGAGGATATCCATGCCGGAGTAATTCTTTTGGGCGATCTGTCTGATATGGCAGCTTTTAAAGATGTTGCTTCTGATAGTTCAGTTTTAAATTTTATGGGCAGGACAGATATATTGGAATTTGCAGGTTTGATTTCGAAGGCTGATATGGTTCTAACAAACGACGGCGGCCCCTTGCATATCGCTGTTGCATTAGGTATTCCTTCGGTTTCTATTTTCGGTCCGGTTCCGGAATCTGTGTATGGCCCTTATCCGCACAGCAATATGCATAAAGTTTTAAAATCGCATGTCGCTTGCCGTCCCTGCTATAAAGGTTTTAGAATTTCAGATTGCACGGATTACAAGTGTCTGAGTAATATAAGTGTTGATTTTGTATTTGAAGAGGTAAAAAAACATCTTGCAACGATACTTTCAGGAGTATAGAGATGCAGTTTATTGATTTCAGCCGCGAGTATAGTTTTTTAGAGAAGGAGTTAGCTCAAGCGATATTAAAGATTCCAAGAAAGGGGAATTTCATTCTCGGCGAGGATGTTTCTCTTTTTGAGAATGAATTTGCATCATATTGCGGCGTAAAATATGCGCTGGGTGTTAATTCCGGCACCGATGCCTTATTCCTGTCTTTAGTTTCGCTTGGCATCGGGAAAGGAGATGAGGTAATAGTCCCGGCATTTACATATATAGCATCTGCGATGGCGATTTCATATACCCAGGCTCGGCCGGTATTTTGCGATATTGATGAAGAAACTTTCTGCATAGATATAAAGGATTTAAAAAGAAAAATTACCTCAAAAACCCGCGCTATAATGCCTGTCCATCTATATGGGCATGCAGCGAATATTAAAGAGATTCTTAAGATAGCAAGAAAACATAATCTCAAAATAGTGGAGGACTCTGCTCAGGCGCACGGAGCAACTGTAGATAGCAGAAAAGTAGGCAGCTTTGGCGACTTGGGTTGTTTCAGTTTTTATCCGACAAAAAATCTTGGCTGTTACGGTGACGGGGGGATTATTGTTACTAACTTCAAGAAGTTATACGAGAAATTAGTCATGCTTAGGGACTATGGCAGAGAGTCCAAATATAAGCATAATATTATCGGTTATAATTCAAGGCTTGATACTATGCAGGCGGCGATACTGAGAGTAAAGCTGAAATATTTAGATCTCTGGAATAAAAAGAGAGTTGAGCTTGCATCCCGGTATAATGAGCTGCTTAGAAATCAACAGCTCTTGATCTTGCCTAAACAGAAGCCCGGTTACGGACATGTTTATCACGTTTATGTTGTGAGAGTAAAAACAAAAAGAGATGATTTATCTAAATATCTTTCTTCTTGCGATATCCCCTCAATTATACACTATCCGATACCTTGCCATTTGCAGCCCGCGTATAAAAGCTTAGGTTACCGTAAAGGCAGTATGCCTGTTGCTGAAAAATGCGCAGAGGAAGTTATGTCGCTTCCGCTGTATCCTTTTCTGGAAAAAGACGAAGTCAGCTATATAGCTGAAAAAATAAATTCCTTTCTATTGAACCAATCCAAGAAGTAGTTTTGCAACCTGAAAGTAAATCAGAATAGAGGTTATATCAAGAATTGTAGTTAAAAACGGGCCTGCGGATATTGCCGGATCAAAACCTAATTTTGACAGGAAAAAAGGCAAAAGGCTTCCTGTAAATGTAGCTATAGTTATAACAAATGCCAGGGCAGAGCCAATTGTTAAGCCTAAAAGAGGATTCCCCTGCATAATGTAAGCTCTAAGATAGCCAAGAGCCCCGAGTATTATTCCAAGCAAAAGGCCCATGAGTATCTCTCTATGCATTATCTGGAATACCTGTTTGAATTTTATTTCACCTGTAGCAAGGCCTCTGGTTACCAGGGTGGCCGATTGAGTTCCGGCATTTCCTGCCGAGCCTGAAAGCATGGGTATAAAATAAGCCAGTGCTATTATAGACTCTAAAGCGTAGGAGTAATGTTTCAGCAGCTGCGTTGATATTGTATAAGTGAAAAGGAGAAGCAGCAGCCATCCTATTCTTTTCCTTGCTACTATGAAGAAAGGTGTTTTCAGGTATTCGTCATTCATAGCTCCTATAGCAGCCATTTTCTGGAAATCCTCGGTGTCCTCTTCTTCGATTACGTCCATAATATCATCGACAGTTATAATGCCGTATATGAGGTTAGCGTAATTTACTACCGGTAAAGCCAGTAAATCATATTTTTTAAATAGAATTGCAACTTTTTCCTGGTCGTCATCTAAGTTGACCCGGACAAATTTTTTATTCATTATCTCTTCTATTTTTCTTTCTCCCGAAGCTAATATAAGATCTTTAAGGGAGAGAACGCCTGTTAATTTATTATTTTGTTCCGTTACATATATGTAATAAATAGTCTCTCTCTTAAGAGCTGTTTTTCTTAAAATATTAGTTGCTTCTTCAACGCTCATATCCGGAGCAACTTTTGCATATTCGGTAGTCATAAGAGCGCCGGCGGTATTTTCTTTATATTGTAATAATTTTATAACGTCTTTTCTTTCTTCATCACTCATCACGGAGAGCAGCTGATGTTTTAGTTCCGGTGTAATTTCCAAAAAGAGGTCTGCTCTTTCGTCCGAGGGCATCTCATCAAGAATATTTTTAAGGCGTCCGGAGTCTAAATCCTGCAAAATAAGTATCTGCTTCTCGCCCGGGAGGTAGCCGAATATCTCTATCAGCTTTTCTTTTGGGATAATTCTTATGATTTCTATTATTTTTTTATAACTTAAGGATTGCAGCAGTTCTGCTATATCAGGAGCGAGTAGTTCATTGAGTATTTCTCTGATTCCGGAATAGTCTTTTACTTTTAGAAGGTCTCTTATGCCCGGGGCCATTATGTGTTCTTTTTTTGCCATGGTTTTTATTTATATTTTTTTTAATATTATGGGAATTGTATTATTTAATCAAGTAAAATATCGTTGTGAATTAGATATTCTTTATGTATTATGCAGAGGAAGAAATTTTTAAAACAAAAATTATTTATATGCAGGAAATGTATATTCTCGACGGCTATAATATTTTAAGAAAGCAGGGCCTTAAGGTAGGTGCTTTGAGGATAAAAGAAGATATTCCTTCATTGCTTGAGTTCCTGAGCCGCTATAAGCCGCAGGGGAGGAACAAAGTTATAATTGTTTTCGATGGCTATGGCGATAATGTCCGGAAATATGATAATATATCCGTTGTTTTTAGCCATGCTTCCTCAGCCGACGATTATATTGTTAAATTTCTTGAAAGCAGGGAAAAAAACTGTTTTTTGAAAGTTGTGACAGACGACAGGGATCTGGGTTTAAAATGCAGGAATTTGGGAGCAAAATTATTGAAAGTTGATGAATTTATATCGCCGATTGTAAAAAAGATGGATAACAAAAAACAAAAGATGTTTCATGAGAAAATAAATCTTTTCTCAAAAGAGGCGCAGGATATCAGAAAGGAGTTAGAGAAGATATGGCTCAAAAAATAAGGGAATGGTCGGAATCGCTGATTATTGCATTAATCGTTGCTCTGTCTATACGTATGTTTGTTGTGGAAGCGTTTAAAATTCCTTCCGGCTCGATGAAGCCAACGTTAGAGATAGGGGATAGGATTTTTGTGAATAAATTTATATATAAATTTCAAATTCCAGCCCGCGGTGATATTGTTGTTTTCAGGTATCCTGAAGAGCCAAAGAGGTATTTTGTAAAAAGGCTCGTTGCTGTGGCGGGTGAAAAAGTAGAGATAAAGAAAGGCAGTATAACTATAAACGGCGAAATAATAAAGGAGCCTGAAATATTCAAAAATACTTATTATTATAATAAGGGTAAATACGGTATCGAAAACAATGCAGTAATAGTTCCGGATGCGAGTTTCTATTTTTTAGGCGATAATTCCGCTTTTTCCAAAGATTCCCGTTACTGGGGATATGTGCCAAAAAAGTATATCGTAGGTAAAGCATTCCTGCGTTTCTGGCCTCTTTGGAGGGTAGGGCTGATTCGTTAATTGACTTTTGAAATTGGTGAGTATATAATTTAGATTCAAAGTAAAAGGAGGTGTAAAAATGAGAATGACTTTAGCCTGTTTATTTATCCTGCTTATAGTATTAAGCGGTTGTACTACAACTCAGAAAGGTGCCGGTACCGGTGCAGCTATAGGGGCGGGTATAGGCGCTATTATAGGCCATCAATCCGGTGCAACCGCAGAGGGTGCTGCTGTAGGCGCTGCAGCCGGCGGGCTTGCCGGTGCCTTAATAGGCGAGCAGATGGATACCCAGTATTGTCCTGTATGCGGAAGGCGCTCTACATCCGGCAATCAGTATTGTCCATATGACGGGGCAGAACTGAAACCTTTGCAGAAATAGTTTTTCCCGCATTTAAGATATGAATATTGCCAATTTTTTCAGTGCTTTGCGCCTTGCTTTGCTGCCGTTTTTCTTAATGGCATTAATGTATTACTCCCCGGGAAAGGAATATTTAAGATATATAGCGATATTCCTGGTCTTGCTTTCGTTTTTGACCGATGCATTGGATGGGTTTTTGGCGCGTAAACATAAAATTGTAACAAATCTGGGGGCATTTTTAGATCCACTGGGGGACAAGCTTCTTTTAAACTCCGCATTTTTAGTTTTGATATTGAAGCCGGAGTTTAAAAACAATCTTTCTTTGCCTATGTGGGTAGTGGGAACGGTTTTTTTAAAGGATATACTCCTGGCTCTGGGCAGCTTCCTGCTTGCGCTTAAAGGGAGGCTTACCATTGCCCCTTCTTATCTGGGTAAGACGGCTGTATTTTTACAGATGTTTTCCATCCTTTCGGCTTTATTCTATCTCCCGATTACTTATTACCTCTGGGTAGTTACCGGAGTAGTCACTTTCTTTGCCGCATTAGGCTATTTTAAACGCGAGATTCCTAAATTCTGCAGTTAAAAAAATGTCACTCTATTCCAAGATAGCAATTATAGGCCGGCCTAACGTCGGTAAATCGACTCTTTTTAACCGTATCCTCGGCGAGAGGTTTGCAATAGTAGAGCCGACAAAAGGCGTTACCCGGGACCGTGTTTATAAGGAAGTAGAGTGGGACGGTTTGCATTTTATATTGATAGATACCGGAGGCCTGTTGATTAAAAATGATCCCGATAAAGGCCTCTATTCTAAAATTAAAGAGCAGACCCTGAAAGCAGTAGAAGAGGCCGATATTATAGTTTTACTTACAGATGTTAGCGAAGGGTTGCATCCGCTTGACAGTGACATTGCTTCTATTTTAAGGAAAGCGGGGAAAAGAGTTTTTGTCGCTGTTAATAAAGCCGATACTGAAAGTCGGGAGTCTGATATTGCTGAATTTCAAAAGCTTGGATTTGAGGATGTAGTAGCGATTTCTGCTCTGCACGGAAGATCAGTGGATATTCTGCTTGAAGGAATAAAGAAGCATATAAAAACTACTGCAAAAAAAGAAGTTTTAGATAATCAGATTAAAATAGCAATTATAGGCCGGCCTAATGCGGGCAAATCATCTTTTTTAAATGCCATTTTAAAAGAAGAAAGGGTGGTTGTAGATGAAGATCCAGGGACAACGCGGGATGCGGTCGATATCGCTTTTACTTTTAAAGGACAGGATTTTCTTCTCATAGATACCGCAGGTATAAGGCATAGAAGTAAGGTAAAAGCCGGCATAGATTTTTTCGGCGCTATAAGAACAAAAGAGGCTATAGACAGGTCGGATGTCGTCCTGTTTCTAATTGATGGCTTTGAAGGTATAAAGCGCGACGATCTTCATTATATCTATGAAATATGGCGTAAAAAGAAGGGTCTCGTATTAGGTATAAATAAGAAGGACCTTATTAAAATAAAGATTCCCGATTATGATAAGTTAATAAAAGAAAAACTTAATCTTGCCGAGTATTTGTTCTTGATATATCTCTCCGCAAAGGATGGATACAATGTAAAGGAAACTCTTCTTGCCGCTGCCTCTGTTTATAAGGGTATGTGCCAGCGCATAAAGACATCAGAGCTGAATTCTATGCTTCAAAAGGTGCAATCAACCCAAGCATCGTATCCAAAGGTCATAAAGGGCAGAGCAACTTTAAAAATTTTTTACGCAGCTCAGACCGGAATTTTGCCACCTGAGATTAATATAATAGTCAGTCATTCAAAACTTGTAAATACATCATTTGTCAGTTTTATCGAGCGCAAAATAAGGTCTAAGTTTGGTTTTACTGGGGTTCCTATTAGGATTATATTTAAGGAGAAAAAGTGATGCCGGCAGAGTATATGAAAACATTTCTATTTTTAGTTGCTGCGTTTTTTTTCGGCGCAGTTCCATATGCTTATATTATCGCGAAGATTTTTTCAAAGCTTGATATAAGAAAAGAAGGCTCAGGTAATGTCGGGGCGACAAATGTTCTCCGCGTATTGGGTCCTCTACCGGGAATTCTGGTTTTAGTCTTGGATATTTTAAAAGGTTTTTTAGTCGTAAAATTTGCGCCGCAAAATATTATTTATCTATCCGGCTTTCTTGTTATTGTCGGGCATTGCTGGACGCCGTTTTTAAAATTTAAGGGTGGAAAAGGCGTGGCAACCACACTTGGAGTTTTAGCCGGCATAAGCTTTGGTTATTTTGGCTATGTTATCCTGATCTGGCTGATTATTTTCTCAATCTTTAAAATAGTATCTTTAGCCTCTGTTACAGCGGCAATATTCCTACCTATAATTCTGATTATAAAATCAGAACCCATCCCGGCATTGATATTCGTAGTGCTCTATTCTGCTATAATAGTCTACCGCCACAAACAGAACATCCAACGGTTGTTAGAGGGGAAAGAGAAGAGGATAAAACTAAGTAAAAAGTTAAAAGTGAAAAGTTAAAAGTAGGAAGTAGAAAGTATATAGGGTGCAGGGAAAGTAAAAAGGGAAAAGTTTAAAGTGAAAAGTGAAAGAGTGAATGGGTAGATGGGTGGAAGGGAAGATGGGGCAAGGGGATAGGACATAGGTAAAATTCATAATCTTTTATTAAAAAACATCCAATTGTACGATTTATTAAGCCAAGGAGAAAGTTTGTCATTAAAGATTATATTGGATTAAAACAGTCAATATTCATAACCGATTGCTACGTCAACTGATAAGTCAAAGCATTGATTATTATACACTTTATAAATATTTTTGCAAAACTTGATTTTTCTGTGAATAAATGGTATAATTTACTTAAGGAGATAAAGATATGAAAGAAGTGACCTATAGAAAAGAGTTATCCGAGGATAGAAAGAGCAAATTTATATCCTTTAAAGAGAATATGGAAAATATGGGCAGAAGAGTAGATATCTATAAGAACTATTTCTATAACATAAAAGAAGAGGCAGAATTCCAGAATCAGAATGAAGTAGAGGATTTTTTCAAGAATTCAGAAGATCCGAAAAATTTAACAAATACATATATAAAAAGAATCGTTGATTCTAAAAGCAATAAAGTAATTGTAAGTTATATAGTCAAAGGCGACATCTTTGCATTGGTTAAAAGAAAGCTCTATAAGATATCTTTCAAGCAGGAAAATATCCTCGAATCATCGCCTCTTTAGAAGTTAAATCTCTTTTTATTCTTCTTTTCAATACTTGATGCTTGATACTGGATAGTTGATACTTTATACTATCTGCATGAAAACTCTGGTATTAATTCCTGCATATAACGAGGATAAGACAATTGGCCATGTTATCGAGGGACTCTTAAAACTTAAGATATTTGATGTTCTTGTTATCGATGATGGCTCATATGATGATACTTACAAGATAGCAAGTTCATTTGGAATAGTCATACTTAAAAATGAAACTAACCTGGGCAAGGGCGCTGCTTTAAAACGGGGTTTTGATTATGCCGTCAAAAATGAATATGATGCCGTTATCGATGTAGATTCAGATGGTCAACATAAAATTGAGGATGTATTACTTCTTTATGAGTCTGCTCATCATGGTAATGATGCCGATGTTTTAATAGGTAACAGAATGTGGAAGCCAAGCGGGATGCCTTTCATTAGAAAGATTACTAATGCGGTGATGTCCGGTATGATATCTTTTATGACCGGCACAAAGATACCGGATACCCAATGCGGTTTAAAGTTGATAAAAACAGATGTTTTGAAAAAACTGAGCATCTATTCCGATAAGTTTGAAGCCGAGTCTGAGATACTATTTGAGATTCTACGTAAAGGTTATAAAATAAAATCCGTAAATATCACTTCAGTATATTTCGAGGAAAGAAAAAGCCGCATCAGGCCTTTGCGTGATACAATCAGATTCCTGCGCTGCATTGCCAGAGCCACTTTAAAACAATGACCTTCGCATCAGAATTAAAATCAATGGTCGAGAGCCAGATAAAAAGGCGAGGGATTAAAGATAATGATGTCATAGATGCAATGTTGAATGTTCCAAGACACCTCTTTTTAGGTAACGATTTACGCGATCTGGCTTATACGGATAAACCTTTACCTATTGGCGAGAATCAGACTGTCTCACAACCTTATATTGTAGCACTTATGACAGAAAGCCTTGAACTTAAGAGTAATGATTCTGTTCTTGAAATTGGTACCGGAAGCGGATATCAGACTGCAATTATAGCTCGTATAGCCGGGGAGGTGTATAGCGTTGAAAGGTCTGCAATTCTTTTAGAGAAGGCTAAGCACGTCTTATCCAAACTTGAATATAGTAATATTCATTTTAAATCCGGTGACGGGACTCTTGGGTGGGAGGAATTTGCGCCATATGATAAGATAATTGTAACAGCAGCATCTCCAGAGATACCGCAACCTTTATTTGAGCAGTTAAAACCAAATGGAAGACTCATAATCCCGGTAGGTTCAAGAGAGAGTCAAATTTTGAAACTTGTTATCGCTATTGAAAATAATAATTTCAAAATAGAAGATTTATGTTCATGTATATTTGTGCCGCTTGTAGGTGAATACGGGTGGAGTTAATAAAGAGAGGAGATAGAATTGCAAGATGCATTTAAGGTCATATTGGTTGCAGCCTCCCCGGTTTTGGAATTAAGAGGTTCCATTCCTTATGCAATAAGCCTTGGATTTAAACCGGGCGCAGCATTATTGCTCTCTATTGCCGGGAATATTCTTCCGGTGCCGTTATTACTGATTTTTTTTAAGCCGGTCTCTGAAAGGCTTCGTCAATTTGCGATTTTTAAGAGGTTTTTCCAATGGTTGGATGAAAGAACACTGCGTAAATCAAAGCTTATCCAGAAGTATGAATTGCTGGGTTTAATATTATTTGTTGCGATACCGTTTCCGACAACAGGGGCCTGGACCGGATCTTTAGTTGCGACTATGTTTAAAATAAAATTCCGCTCTGCTTTTTTGGCTATTTTAGCCGGAATCATAATAGCTGCAATCGTTGTAACAGTTGTTTCTGTGGGCGGCTTCATTATCTTTAATTAAAGGGCTGAAAAAGCTGGATCCTTGTAAAAAAAATCATGAAGTTTGAATTACGAAGTCCCTATAAGCCGACCGGAGACCAGCCTGACGCTATAAAGGGTTTGCTTAATGGGATTTCGCGCGGTTCTAAAAAACAGATATTATTGGGTGTTACCGGTTCCGGAAAAACATTTACTATTGCCAACGTTATAAATAAATTAAACAAGCCAACGCTGGTTATATCTCATAATAAGACTCTTGCTGCGCAATTATATGGAGAATTTTGCGAATTTTTTCCCCGTAATGCCGTTGAGTATTTTGTTAGTTATTATGACTACTATCAACCCGAGGCCTATATCCCGCAAACCGATGTCTATATAGAAAAAGATGCTTCAATAAATGAGGAGTTGGACAAATTAAGATTAAAGGCTACCTCTTCATTGATGATGAGAAAGGACGTTATAATAGTTGCCAGTGTTTCCTGTATATATAATCTGGGTTCGCCTGATGAATACAAAGAGTCTGTTTTTAGCATCAAAAACGAAACTGTAATTTCCCGGCGGGATATTCTTGAGGTTTTTGTGCGCATGCAGTATGAGAGAAACGATATCAATCTTCGCCGCGGATATTTCAGCGTTAAAGGAAGTATTATAGAAATTATTCCTTCTTATGAAGATGATATTATCAGGATACAATTTGACGATCATAAGATTGTTAAGATAGAAAAACTAAATATACTCACCCGTAAAAAAGTAGCTGTGCTTAAGGATTTTATAATCTACCCGGCTAAGCATTTTGTTGCAAATAAAGATGCGATTGAGCGTTCGCTTATCTTTATCAAGAGAGAGCTAAAAAAGGCGGTTGAGGAATTTAAAAAAGAAGGCAAGATTCTTGAGGCCCAGAGATTGGAATCGAGAACCAAATATGATATGGAGATGCTGCGCGAGATCGGTTATTGTCACGGAATTGAGAATTACTCCCGTCATCTTTCGAGGCGCTCTTCGGGAGCGCGGCCCTTCTGTCTCCTTGATTACTTCCCTAAAGATTTTCTTACAGTTATTGATGAATCTCATGTTACATTGCCGCAGCTTCGGGGGATGTATCATGGAGACAGGTCCAGAAAAGAGACTCTGGTTAAGTTTGGGTTCCGTTTACCATCCTGCCTGGATAATCGTCCGCTAAAATTTGAAGAATTCCAGAAATTGGTTTCTGATGTAATTTTTGTCTCTGCCACTCCGGCAGAATATGAGATTAAGGAAAGTAATAACTGCGTAGTTGAACAGCTGATAAGACCTACCGGTTTACTAGAGCCAAGTATAGTCGTAAAATCAACAAAGGGTCAGATTGAAGATTTGATAGTTCAAATAAAGTTTCGAGTTGAAAAGAAGGAGAGAGTCCTGGTTACCACATTAACCAAAAGAATGGCTGAAGACTTAAGTGCATATCTGAAGGATTTGGGGGTAGAGGTGCGTTATTTACATTCCGAAATAAATCCTATAGAACGTGTGAAAATATTAAGTGATTTAAGATCGAAAAAATTTGATTGTCTTGTAGGAATCAATCTTTTGAGAGAAGGTTTGGATTTGCCGGAGGTTTCGCTTATTGCAATTTTAGATGCGGATAAAGAAGGTTTCCTGAGGTCCGAGAGTTCCTTAATTCAGGTTTCCGGTAGGGCCGCGCGGCATATAAACGGAGAGGTAATAATGTATGCTGACAATGTTACAAATTCAATGCAGAAAGCCATAGAAGAGATGTCGCGTAGAAGAGAGGTTCAGATGCTCTATAATAAGAAGCATAATATAAAGCCAAGCAGTATAAAAAAGGCGATAAAGGATTATATCGAAACATCAAAGGATGCGCAGTCCCTGGCAAGTAAGGTGACAGATAATGATAAGGATTATGAGTTCCAGGCGCTCTTGCAGGAGTTGTATAATGAGATGGAGCTTTATGCGAGAAATTTACAATTTGAAAAAGCAGCAAGTACAAGAGACTTAATTAAAGAGTTAAAAGAGAATAAAGATGCTACCCTAGAAGATATTATAAGCGTAGACAAGAGCTCGTCACGGAGAAGAAAATATGCCAGAAGAACTAAATCTTAAAAGAATAAAAGATTCTTTAAAAGGGGATTTTATTTCCCAAGATATAATAATTCTAAATGAAGTTGATTCAACGCAGAAGTATGCTTTTGATAATATACAGAATCTTAAAAACGGTTCCTTGATTATCGCGGAAACTCAAACTCAGGGGCAGGGGCGATTGGGTAGAGTATGGCATTCTCCGAAGCGGCAGGGGATTTATATGAGTATAGTATTGAAGGATAATTTTAATCCCGTCCGATTGGGACAGCTTACGCTTTTGATTTCTCTATCATTGACGAAATACCTAAAGTCGAGATACAGCCTTGATTTTAGAGTTCGCTGGCCAAATGATGTTTTAGCTGAAGGAAAAAAAATTGCCGGTGTTCTAGCAGAGATAAAAGAGGGAAATCTTATTATTGGTATAGGTTTAAATGTCGGGCAGAATCTTTTGGATTTGCCTCAGAATGCAACATCCCTTTATTTGCTTTTAGGTCAGGAGGAAGAAAGAAATATAATAATTTCAGGATTCCTGAATGATTTGGCAAATGATTTTAATCTCTGGGTTAAGGAGGGATATGCATATTTAAAAAAGTTATGGCTTAAATATGCATATTTAAAAGGAAGAGAGATAAGCGCGCAAACTACTTTTTCGCATGTTCGCGGTGTAGTTATTGATTTAGGCGAGGATTGCGGTTTGATAATCAGAGGTAATATGGGTTATCATATCGAATTAAACGTTAATGAACTTATCCGTATATATTAGATAAAACTATGAAAAAAGAGAAAAGCAGCGCAGGGAAAGTTCTTTTGTTGGATATCGGAAATAGTAATATAAAGGCTGCTTTTGCGCCTTATTCCGGGGTTAAAAAAGAAAGTTTTCGAATAGGGCTCCTTGATTTTAAAAAACTCGTATCCTTCATTAAAAAAAATAAAGATATAAATAGCGCAATAATAGTAAGCGTTGTCCCAAAAGTTACAGTAAAGGTAAAACAGATTTTAAGAGCCAATATAAAAAAAATAAAAATTTATGAAGTCGGCAAAGATATTAAAATTAAGATGCAAAGCAAGTACAAAAATAAATCATCCTTAGGAAAAGACAGGCTTTTATGTTCCTACTACCTTAAAGAGAAAAAATATTATCCTGCGGTTTGTGTTAATGCCGGGAGCGCTATTACAATAGATTTTATTTCAAGCCGGGGACTGTTTCTTGGAGGTATAATTTTTCCAGGGATTAAATTAATTAATACTGCTCTTGCAGAAAACACAGCTCTTATTCCGCTATTTAAGTCCAGGAAGTTGAATATGCTTTATGGAAAAACAACTGAAGAGTGTATTAATATTGGTGCTGTTCAGGGAATTAGCAATCTTATAGATAGTGTGATAAAAAAGTTTACTGAAAGTAGAAAAAAAATTGTATATAAAATAATAACAGGTGGAGATGCAAACCTTTTACTTCCAATGCTTAAGGGCAAATTTCTGTATATGCCTAATTTGGAGTTGCGCGCAATGGGTCTTTTATTGGCGCAAAAGTTCAAAAAAATGCAAAAATGAACTCAATCATCTGCATTTGCCTCTATTAGTTAAAAATTCATTCTTTTACTTCCAAAAATAGTCCTTGCATATCAATATTAATAATAGTATTCTTAAGTACTAAATTTAGCAGTCTAAATCACAAAATGCTAAGGAGGTGAATTGAATGAAGGTACATCCTTTAGGAGACAGAGTTTTGATCAAACCTATGGCAGCAGAAGAGAAGTCAAAAGGTGGAATAGTTATACCTGATACGGCAAAGGAAAAGCCGCAGCAGGGCGAAGTAGTAGCCGTAGGTCAAGGGAAGACTTTGGACAATGGAGAAGTTAAGGCTTTGGAAGTCAAGGCGGGCAACAAGGTTTTATATGGTAAATATTCTGGAACCGAAGTTACAGTTGACGGTGAAGAATATCTGATTATCAGAGAAGACGACATATTAGCAATTGTAAAGTAAAAGGAGGATTTAGATGTCAGCAAAACAAATTTTATACGATCAAGAAGCAAGGCGCAAGATTCTCGCAGGAGTTGAGAAACTTGCTCATGCTGTAAAAGTAACCTTGGGTCCCAAGGGAAGAAATGTAGTACTGGATAAGAAGTTTGGTTCTCCGACAATTACAAAAGACGGTGTTACTGTTGCAAAAGATATTGATTTGGAAGATCCGTTTGAAAATATGGGCGCGCAGCTTGTGAAAGAGGTTGCGGAGAAAACGTCAGATGTTGCAGGCGATGGTACGACTACAGCAACTATTCTTGCAGAGGCTATTTACAGAGAAGGCCTTAAGAATGTTACTGCTGGAGCCAATCCTATGGCAATTAAAAGAGGGATTGAGAAGGCTGTTGAAAAAGTTATATCAGAACTTAAGAAATTGTCAAAACAGGTAAAAGATAAAAAAGAGATAGCGCAGGTTGCAACAATTGCTGCAAATAACGATGTTTCTATCGGTGAGCTTATTGCCGAAGCAATGGATAAAGTCGGTAAGGATGGAGTAATAACAGTTGAAGAGTCTAAAACTCTATTTACAAATTTAGAGGTAGTGGAAGGGATGCAGTTTGATCAGGGCTATCTTTCTCCGTATTTTGTAACTGACCCGGAGAGAATGGATGTGGTATTGGATAACCCTTATATATTGATTTACGAGAAGAAAATCGCAGCAGTAAAGGATCTGCTTCCGGTTTTGGAAAAAGTGGCCCATACCGGAAAATCTTTGGTTATTATAGCTGAAGATTTAGAAGGGGAAGCTCTTGCTACATTGGTTGTGAACAAAATCCGCGGAACACTTTCTGGTTGTGCGGTTAAAGCGCCGGGTTATGGCGATAGAAGAAAAGCAATGCTTGAGGATATAGCTGTATTAACAGGAGGACGTGCGATAACCGAGGATTTAGGAATAAAACTTGAGAACATTGAGCTGGAGGATTTAGGCAGAGCAAAGCGTGTTACTGTTGTTAAAGAGAATACAACAATTGTAGGCGGAGAAGGTTCATCAAAAGAGTTAGAAGCCAGAATCAACCAGTTAAAGAAACAGGTTGATGAAACAGATTCTGATTATGACCGCGAAAAATTACAAGAGCGGCTTGCAAAACTTGCTGGAGGAGTTGCAGTAATAAATGTTGGCGCAGCAACTGAGACCGAAATGAAAGAGAAGAAGGCCCGTGTTGAAGATGCTTTGCACGCGACACGCGCTGCAGTTGAAGAAGGTATTGTGCCTGGGGGAGGAGTTGCTTTCTTAAGAACCATACCTGCTTTAGCATCACTTAAATTACAAGGCGATGAACAGATAGGTATAGATATAACGCGCCGAGTTCTTGAAGAGCCAATCCGGCAATTAGCTAAAAACGCCGGTGAGGAGGGTTCTGTAATTGTAGAGAAAGTAAAGGGCGAGAAGCAGGATATTGGTTATGATGTTAATACATCTAAGTTAGTAAATATGTTTGAAGCCGGCATCATTGACCCCACAAAGGTAACTCGCAGTGCCCTTGAGAATGCATCAAGTATAGCCTCCTTACTTCTTACAACGGAAGCTATAGTAACTGACATACCTGAAAAAGAAGATAAAATGCCTATGCCTGGAGGAATGCCTGGCGGTATGGGTGGCATGTATTAAAGAGAAGTTTTTAGTTTGTAGTTCCAAGCCCCGAGTGAAATGCTCGGGGCTTTTTTATTCTACCTGTAACTAGAGTTCCCCTCATTTGTAAAGAATTGTTTACATTGTTATTTCAGGAAATTCTAGTTTAAAGCTAAAATTAGCTTTAAACTTTTGGCATGAATGTTGCTTAATATAGGTAAGGGTCGGGAGAGCATCAAAACGAAGGTTCTCCTGAAGGCGTAAGCCGAGACCCTGGAAAAAAGTCCTTCCCCGATCCTAGATCGGGGAAGGCAAAAAAAAGCTCTCTGAAAAAAAGGTAAGAAAAAATAGGAGGCCCAAAACCTACCCTGGCCTCGCCAAGGCCAAGCCCCCTCCTCCTAAAACCCAAAAAATCGGGCCTCCTTTAATGAACAGAAAAATAAAGCCCCTTCCCAAGGGGCTTTATTTTTAGAGCTAAGCTCGTCTGTGAATTACCCCCTTGTGGGGTAATGAGATTACAGAAAAATAAAGCCCCTTCCCAAGGGGCTTTATTTTTAGAGCTAAGCTCGTCTGTGAATTACCCCCTTGTGGGGTAATGAGATTACAGAAAAATAAAGCCCCTTCCCAAGGGGCTTTATTTTTAATGAGCGTATAACCGAAGTTTGGTTATCAACGCGAATTATCCTAAAAAGGATAAAATAAAGTTTGATTTATATTTTATAAAGAAGATAGATTTTTTTAAAATTGCCTGCTAATTTTAAGCCGCATCAAAAAAACATTATAAAAAAATAAAAAATTATTTTTTCACTTGACAGCAATATATTAATAGGGTATCTTTTAATAAAATTTGGTGTAGTTTAAAATGGGTAAAAGCCTGAAAGATGGGTTTTTTTTAGCCTGTCTTTCTATTTGTTTTATAGGCCCTTGTAGCTCAGACGGTAGAGCACGTCCTTGGTAAGGACGGGGTCGGCGGTTCGAATCCGCTCGAGGGCTCAGGAAGTAATTAGTTTATAGTTCATAGTTAGGAGTTAAAATTTTAACTGCAATCTATGAACTGATAACTATGAATTAATGTGGAGGTGAAAGATGGCAAAAGAAAAATTTGAACGCACGAAGCCACACGTAAACA
>CAZAPE010000013.1:0-15452 GCA_964487065.1 uncultured Planctomycetia bacterium
TAACAATACTTCCATCCTTTATTAATTGCCCTCATAGTAAGGTCAAAATCTTCGACTAAATAGTGCATCCAAGGGTCGAAAAAACTGTTATCAGATTCCTTTATATCCTCAAGCATCTGTTTCTTATATAATGCCGCACAGGCGCAAGGGCCAAGAATGTTCTTGGATTTTATTTTGAAAGTTTCAAATTCTTTATTATAACCATAATCATAAAATCTATAAAACATTGTCAAAATAAGACCCAAAGTATCTATTTTTTCAGGTGACCTCATTTGCAATATAGAACCTCCATACATGCCTGTTTTGAATATCGATGTGTTAGCAGTAGAGATAAGTTTATCAATATAATCGGGCTCAAGGATCATATCCGAATCAAGCGTTAAAATGTAATCAGATTCTGTTTTTTGTATGGCATAATTCCTTGCCATGCATACCCCGTGATTCCTATTGTTTTTTATTATTTTTATATCTTTAAATTTATTTAAAATACTTATAGTTTTATCTTGAGAGTTATTATCTATAACTATTATATCAAGATTATCGTAAGTTTGGTTCTGCACAGATATGATGCAATTTTTTATAAATTTATCTGAATTATATGCGGTAATTACTATAGTAACTTTTGGTTTCATAATTTTTTAAGGATTGAAATATTTTTTTCATAGAAATATCCAATAAAATACATAACACGGTATAAAATTGCATAAAACAGCACCCAAAATCTTTCTTTTTTGCTTAACCTGGTTTTTTTTGTTATTAAGCCCGTTATATGAAGAGCAAATAGCGGTATCAGGAGGAGCGATATAATTTGTTTTAAAATACTTTTCAATTCAAGAAGAGCAGGATGTTGTGGGTAAATCTTTTGCACCCACATGTTTCCCTTCCCGTAAATAAGGGGTTGCTTGATGAAGTTTTTAAAAGATGTATCCCTGTTATGTTGGACTGTGATATTTTCGAGGTATAAAAATTTAATTCCGTGCTGATACAGTCTCCAAAAAAACTCCAGGTCCTCTCCTCCGGAATACTTCATGTTAGGATTAAATAAATCCCTTTCAAAAACGCTTTTTTTAATCGTTACATTACTTGTAGGAAAAAAGATCAGCCGCTTCTTACCACACTTTGAAATTGACCACATAGCATTATTGGTAAAAAATTGAGATACGATTGCTTTAAAATTCCTTTGCGCAACGTATGTTTTGCCGCCTATAACAGGTATATTTGGAAATTCATAATGTGCCTGGAGAGTTTTAGTAAGCCAGTCTTTTCCCGGAATACAGTCATCGTCACAAAAGCAGATTATATCTCCAGATGCGTTTTTAACGCCTAAGTTTCTGGCAGAGGCCGGACCGCTTTTTTTTTGCCTAATGTATTTAATGTTTGCAGCTTTTTTAATATCAAATCTTTTTCCTATAAAATCCCTATTTGAGCCATCGTCAACGATTATGATTTCGAAATTATTCTTTGAAAATGTTTGCTTCTCTAGCGCATATATTGTCTCTATTAATTTATTTGGTCTGTTATAGGTTGGAATGACAATGCTAACTTTTATTGCCATATTTGTTTATGTTAAATACTGCCTCAAGAGGCCTTTTTGGAACAAAATGTTTTCCATTGATGTCTCTCCAATATTTAATAGTTTTGTTTGTATCAACTATTTTTGATTTTTCATCTGAATAACCTAACGCTATTAAAGAATCTAACTTTAAAAATGGCGGCAATTTCAAAAATTTTGAAATTGCTGGCTTGTCTATTGCCCCTAGCCAACAGCTTTTTATCTCGAAACTTAAGCTTGAGAGAAGAATATTTTCCGCAGCAGCGCCTATATCTCTCATGTCGGGATTAGGGCTTTTGTTATAATTAATAAGTAACGCAATAAAATATTGCGGTTTTTCTTGAGGCAATCTATTCAAAGGCTTATCTAAATAAGCCGCCCATTTTGTGTGTGGAAATATTTTATTAATTAATGTTTTTTCCGTTATCGCAACATATTCGATGAATTGCAAATTACTTGCCGAGGGGGCAACTCTGGCGGAGTTTATTATTTTTTTAATAATGCAAAGTGAAATACATTTTTTTTTAAAAGACCTAATCGATCTTCTGCTGAGAATAAGTTTGTATAAATCCATAATTATTAAAAGAGTGGCGTTAAATTTGAGTTTATTCTAACTTTAAAACAGCTAAAAAAGCTTCTTGCGGAATATCTACTTTGCCAAACTTTTTCATTCTTTTTTTTCCTTCTTTTTGACGATCCCATAGCTTACGTTTTCTTGTGATATCCCCACCGTAACATTTTCCAGTAACATGTTTTTTAAGCGCAGAAACAGTTTCCCGAGCGATAATCTTATTACCTATAGCAGCTTGAATCACTACCTGAAACAATTGTTTTGGAATTAATTTCCTCAGTTTTTGGGCTAATTGCCGTGCTTTATACTGAGCATTGTTTTTTTCAATCAGTAACGAAAGCGCTTCGCAAATCTCCCCGTTTATAATAATATCCACC
The DNA here is from genome assembly GCA_964487065.1 of uncultured Planctomycetia bacterium. Taxonomy (GTDB): domain Bacteria; phylum Omnitrophota; class Gorgyraeia; order Kaelpiales; family Kaelpiaceae; genus CAZAPE01. The sequence goes on from CAZAPE010000013.1 coordinate 2,501, forward strand.
TTCACTAAGTCAACCTCTCTGTATTCAAGAAATTCATAGTCTAAGGAACCATATCCGCTTGTTATAGATTTTATTTTGTCATGGAAATCAACAAGTATTTCTGAAAGCGGTAATTCATATATCAGGCCTACTCTGTTTTCGCCGTAATATTCAGTACTTTTGTATATTCCGCGCTTGGACTGCGCTAATTCCATTGCGCTTCCTATAGAATCTGAAGGGATAAGTAGATACCCTTTTACATATGGTTCTTGTATAGAGACCGCTTCACGTGTTTGTGGAAATTTTCCGGGTGTATCAATACTGACTTCTTCTCCGTTGCTTTTAACAAAAATGTATTTTACATTAGGAGTAGTTATAACTAAATTTACCTTGTATTCTCGTTCCAGCCTTTCCTGAATAATCTCCATATGTAAAAGCCCCAGGAATCCGCATCGAAATCCAGGACCAAGAGCAGGTGAGTTTTCAGGTTCAAAGACAAATGCAGCATCAGTAAGAGATAGCTTCTCTAACGACTCTCTTAATAGAGGAAAGTCAGATGGATTAACAGGATAAAAACCAGCAAATACCATTGCTTTATGTTTTTTAAATCCTAAAAGAGGCTCCTTTGTTGGATTGTTTAGAGATGTCACAGTATCGCCTAAAATAATTTCCCGGGGTATCCTTATGCCAGCACTGATAAACCCCACATCTCCAACAGTAAGAGAATCTATAGATTTTGGATAAGGCGTAAGGACGCCTACCTCTTCAACTTCATAATCTTTGTTTGTTAATAAACACTTTATCCTTTCCCCGGCTTTTATTGTTCCATCATAAACTCTAAGATATACTATTACGCCTTTGTATGGATCAAAAAAAGAATCAAATATCATAGCTTTAAGCGGTTGATTGATTTCACCCTGTGGCGGTGGAACTTCTTCTATAATTCTACCTAAAATCTCTTCAATTCCTATGCCTTCTTTTGCGCTGGCTTTGATTATTTTTTCTTTTTCAATCTGTAAAATATTTTCTATCTGTTCTTCAACCTCTTTAACTCTGGCATTAGGTAGATCTATTTTGTTTATTACAGGAATAACAACGAGTTTTTTTTCTAAAGCAAAATGTAAATTTGCTACAGTTTGCGCCTCAACGCCCTGCGCAGCATCAACGATAAGGAGCGCCCCTTCGGAGCAGGCAATCGATTTTGTCACCTCGGATGTAAAATCTACATGGCCTGGAGTATCAATCAAATTCAGCTCATAAGTTTCATTTTTGTAATTATAAAATAACCTTACTGCACTTGCCTTTATTGTTATTCCGCGTTCCCGCTCCAGCTCCATATCATCCAATATCTGATCTTTAAACTCGCGTTCAGTGATAGCATGCGTATTAAGAAGAAATCTATCTGCTAGGGTAGATTTTCCATGATCTATATGCGCAATAATAGAAAAATTCCTTATAAATTCCTTTTTCATCTTTGCTATTTTACCGCTAATGCAAAATTTTCACCGAATTTAAGCAAGTTTTCCGTCTTTCTCAGGGATGATGATTCAGCGTATATCCTTAGTATGGGTTCGGTTCCGGAGAGTCTAAAAATAATCCAGCTGCCATCCTTTAGAATATATTTAACACCATCAATGTCTTTCTTGCAGACAACCTCAAAACCAAGTATTTCTTTAAATGTTTCCCTCAAGAGCATTTTGAAAAGTTTAGGTTTCTTTTCTTCTGGATAATATATATCCTTTCTTCTGAAACAGAAATTTCCAAATTCATTCTCAACATCTCTTTTAATCTCTTTTATACTTTTATTCATCTTTGCCATCATCTCAAGAAGTAAGAGCCCGCTTAATAATCCATCTCTTTCAGGTATATACCCTTTAAAGCCAATGCCTCCGGATTCCTCTCCGCCTATAAGAACATCCTCTGTTTTCATGAGCTCTGCGATATGTTTAAAGCCTACTGGCGTTTCAAAAAGCTTTACTTTATGTTTTTCTGCAATTTTTTCAATAAGACTACTGTTGGATATTGTTTTAATAACAACTCCTTTTTGGCGTCTGTTTCTTAAAAAATGTAACAATAGTAAGGACATGATCCATCCAGGGTTTAAAAAATCTCCGCCAGGAAGAATAGCGCCGATTCTATCGCTATCTCCATCAGTAACAAGACAAATATCATATTTTTTTCCTTGCATCAGCTTAATAGGCAGGACAAGATTTCTGGGAATTGGCTCCGGACTTATACCATTAAATGAAGGATTGTTTTCAGACCTTATAGATGTAACCTTTAGCACTGTTTTTTTAAAAATTTCCTCTAAAAGATTGCTACCGGCTCCATACATAGAATCATGTAAAACCCTAATCTTAGTTCCGGATATAAACTTAAAATCTATAATTTTTTTTAGATTATCCAAATACTCTTGCTTAAAATCAGCCTCTATTAGCAGTCCTTTTTTGATTAATGAATCAGAAAAGAAGACCTTTTCTGATTTAAAATTATTAATTATCTTTTCAATCTTTTTAGTCTCCGCCTCAGATGCTGGAGCGCCTAAGTTTGTTTTTATTTTTACTCCGTTAAACCGCGGTGGGTTGTGGCTTGCTGTAATCATAAGTCCGCCTGATAGCTTATGTTTTTTGATAATAAAACATAAGCAAGGGCTCGGAAGAGCCGACTTGAAAACATAGCTCTTTATACCTTTTTGCGCTAATACAGTTGCTGCAGTCTGCGCAAATTCTCTCGATAAAAAACGAGTATCGTAACCAACTGCCACTGCACATTTTTTATTATTCTTGTTTTTTAAAAACTGCGCATATGCTGCTGCTAATCTTTTAACATTTTCGAATGTAAATTCATCTGCAATAATAGCTCTCCAACCATCAGTACCAAATTTTATCATTTTCCCTCCTATATTCGTATATTCGCTAAACTATCTGTTTTTTAAACTGTTAATAACTTTGCTTCTATTGTTCGAGTTGAAAATATATGTTCCGGCTACTAGTATATTACACCCCGCATTAATAGCTAATTTCGAAGTTTTATCATTAATACCGCCATCTATCTCGATATCTCCTTTAAAACTATATATCTCTCTTAGGTATTTTGCTTTTTCAAGAACCTCAGGTATAAAGCTCTGCCCTCCAAATCCGGGATTTACAGACATAAGTAGTATAAAATCAAGCTCTATATTCTTTAGTATATCTTTGAAGCATCCAACTTGTGTGTTCGGATTAATTACAAGCCCTGTTCTTATTCCTCCTGTTTTTTGATATGCCTGGACAATTTTTTTTGTGTTTAATTTATTATTTTTTATAAAAACTTCAACATGAAAAGTTATAATATCAGCGCCGGCTTTTATAAACATAGGCGCATATAACTCAGGGTTGCTTATCATTAGATGGACATCAAGCGGTAAGGTGGTTGTTTTGCGGATATTTCTTACCATATCAGGTCCGATTGTAATATTGGGCACAAAGTTACCATCCATAACATCGACATGGATTAAATCAGCCCCGCTTTCCTCAACATCTCTTATTTCAATCCCGAGCTTTGAATAATCAGCAGCTAATATTGATGCTGCAATCTTCACCTCTGGATAATATATCATTGGTTATTTCCCTCTCTTTTTAAATATAGAGTATACTCTGCTTATATCTTCTAGGGTTACTACTCCTTTTAGAAGTTTATCATCAATAATCGGCAGCACCTTAAGATGACTGTTTTCCATCTTATTATATGCGCTGGAGAGAGATTCTTCGCTTTTTAATACAGGAAATTTAGTTACCATAATCTCTTTAACTTTCCTTTGTAGTTCTTTTGCATGAACTGTTATTATGACCCTATCTCGGGTTAAAAGTCCTACAACTACGCCATCAGCAGTTACTACTGGAAAATCTTCCTGTTTTGAACGTAAAAGTAAATTAAGAACATCTGATATGGTTGCATCGGGGGGAACTGTATAAATATTTTCCGATAGCACATCGGCAACTTGTATTTTTTCTAATGCTGATTTTATATTTGTAACTGATTCTTCCTGGGACGCAGCAACGAAAATAAAAAGAGCAATAAAAAGCAATATGAAATTTGGAGGCTGTGCGGTCAAGGCTAAAAAAGCAAAAATAACAGCAAAAACATGCCCGAAACCTACAGCAATCTTTGTTGCTTTAGCATAATCCAATTTTCTGGCTAACAGAGACCTTAAAACTCTGCCGCCGTCCATCGGAAATGCTGGAAGCAGATTGAATGCTGCTAAAATCGGATTTATCCAGTATGCATAAGCTACAGCGCCAGCCCAGGTTTGTGGTGTAGGGTGGAAAAGTATACTATCGCCAAGTAGTGTTTTTAAAGGGAAAAAAAGCACTATCGTCAATAACACATTAAACACCGGCCCTGCTATTGAAATAGCAAATTCTTGTCCTGGAGTTTGAGGCATGGAACGCATATTTGCAATTCCGCCTATCGGAAGAAGCGTTATTTTATCGACATTTATCCCGTAGTTTTTTGCAACTATACTGTGTGCCAGCTCATGAGCAGCTACGCATGTAAATATAGCAAAAATTATAAAAACGCCTTTTATCCCGTAAAGAAATGCAAAAAATAATGGAAGGATCAAAAAAGAAATATGCATCTCTACTCTTATGCCTAATACTTTAAAGATATTGATTGAGTTTTTCATTCCTTTTTGTTTCTAGATAAGATTGAAGTATTATCTGCGCCGCAACTTTATCAATATGCTTGAGATGCTTTTTTTTTGCATTGAATTCTTTCAAGGATGCAATAGCCTCCTTTGTTGTGTAACGTTCGTCCCAAAGCAGCGTTTTTACCTTGAAATGTTTTTCTATAAGATTAGCTATTTTTTTTACATATTCCGTCGTTTTTGACTCTTGGCCATTTTTATCTAACGGGTTTCCTATAAGTACGATTTCTATAGAATATTTAACAAAAAATTTATTCAACTTGCTCAATAGGTCTGAGGAGCCCCGAATATTTAAAATATCAATTCCCTGGGCAAACATTTTTAAAGGATCGCTTACAGCTATCCCAACTCTTTTATTTCCTAAATCAAGCGCTAAGATTCTTTCCATCCAAGGTTTTCCTTATTTTTTTTGTAAATGATTTTAATTCTTTTTTCATTTTTATTTTGTTTTCCATATTTTTTTCTATAATTGAAACTATTGCGCTGCCTATTATAATGCCGTCAACATGCTTCATTATTTGTTTTACTTGTTTTGTGTTTGAAATTCCGAACCCGACACAAAGAGGTTTAGTCGTATGCTTTCTTACTTTCTTTAAATTTGTTAGGATACCAGATGCAAATTTCGTCCGTGCTCCTGTTACACCGGTAATTGATATATAATAAATAAATCCTGTGCTTTTTTTATTTATTATCTTGGTCCTATTTATACTGGTTGTCGGGGAAATAAATAAAACTAATGCCGTATTTATTTTTTTTGCTTTTTTTATGAAGTTATGGGCCTCTTCCAATGGCAAATCTGGAATAATAAGCCCGTCTAACTCTTCCTTTTCACAGAGCTTGAAGAACTTTTCTTCGCCCATAGTAAATATTGGATTATAGTAAGACATAAACAAAATTGGAATTGAAACCTCGTTTTTAATTTTTCGAAGCATTTTAAAGCCTTTATAGAGATTGAAATTATTCTCAAGCGCCCTTTGAGATGCTTTTTGTATTGTTTTGCCATCGGCCAGAGGGTCGGAGAACGGAATTCCGATTTCTATTGCATCTGCACCGCAGATTTCTAGAAGTTTTAAAATTTGTAAAAATGAAACTGCATCCGGGTCGCCCAATGTTACATAAGGCAAAAATAACTTTCTTTTACTTGAAATAAGCTTCTTGAAGTATGCCTCTAAAGAGTTCATTAGATATACTCCTTTACTATATCGATATCCTTATCTCCTCTTCCGGATAGAGAAACAACGATAATATCTTTTTTTGAAAACATTTTTTTGTTTTTTATAATATACCCAATAGCATGTGCTGGCTCTAGGGCCGGGATAATTCCTTCTGTTAAACTTAAATATTTAAAACCAAAAAGCGCTGCCTTATCAGTAACAGCAAAATATTTACAACGGCCTATTTTTTTATAATAGGCATGCTCAGGCCCTACTCCAGGATAGTCCAATCCTGCAGAGATAGAGTGAGCTATTTGTATTTGGCCGCTTTTATCATAAAGAAGGTGACTTTTGGAACCATGCAGTATGCCAATACCACCTTTAGTTAATGGTGCAGCGTGCATTTTTGTGTTGATTCCCTTACCTGCTGCCTCGATACCGATAAAATTTACGCTCCTGTCTTTAAAAAATGGATGGAACAACCCTATTGCATTGCTGCCGCCGCCGACGCAGGCTATTAAGAACTTGGGCAAACGTTTGCTAACCTTTAAGATCTGTTTTTTGACCTCCTTACCTATGATACTCTGAAAATCGCGAACCATGACAGGATAAGGATGCGGCCCAACCACAGAACCAATAATATAATGCGTTGTGCTTACATTTGTAACCCAGTCTCTTATTGCTTCGTTAGTTGCATCTTTTAATGTTTTACTTCCCGAAGAGACTTCTTTAACCTCTGCGCCTAAGAGTTTCATTCTGAAAACATTAAGATTTTGTCTTTTAATATCTTCTTCCCCCATATAAACACAACATTCAAGATTAAACAAAGCTGCTGCAGTAGCCGTAGCGACGCCATGCTGCCCAGCCCCTGTTTCAGCAATAATTCTTTTCTTTTTAAGCATTTTTGCAAGAAGACCCTGGGCAATAGTATTATTTATTTTATGCGCACCGGTATGAGCAAGATCCTCGCGTTTTAGATAGATTTTTAAATTAAGATCAGCGGACATGTTTTTTGCATAATAGAGCGGCGTAGGCCGTCCCGCATACTCCTTAAGATAGTAATTAAGTTCGGTTTGGAATTTATTGCTTTTCTTAACTTTTGCGTAATTATCCTCAAGCTCCTTTAATGCGTACATAAGGGTTTCAGGAACAAATTTTCCGCCAAAATCTAAAAAGTATCCTTTAGAGTTAGGAACTATCATGTTTGCCTTCCTATTTGTTCACGAAATAATTTTCTAATATCCTGAAAAACTCTTTTGTATTCTTCTGTTTTGTAATCAGGATAGGTCCAAATAAAATCCATAAACTGACTGTTTTTATAGTAAAGCGTTATTTCCGCATAAATACCTCGACCTAAATATATCCTTTGCAGATTATCTTTTGTTGAAGCTAAAACCAGCTTCCATTCATTAATAAACCCAGGATCGATATTTATATTTCTTCTGCCTGCGGTTTTAAACTTATTCTCTATCATATTGGTTTGTAATTTGATTTTAGCAATTCTTAATGGGTCAAAGAGCTTTTGAAAGCTTATAAACTTCCTGCTTAATTTAGGCCCCATCTCATCGGAGTAATAATCAGTAAAATCAAATTTAATGATGTTACTTCTATAATCTATTCTTCCGTATTTTTTCTCAAGCATATCTTCTGCCTTTTTAAATAAAGAATCTTTATTTGCTAAAATACCTATTATAAGTTTAACCGCAGAAACACGCTTTAACAGCCCCATTCTTCTTCCCAGGCTGATGCTAAAAATTTTGCCATTAACTCATGGTCTTTAATCCCGGGCGACTTTTCGATACCGGAAGATACATCCACCGCATAGGGATTAACATCTGCTATTGCCTCTTTTATGTTTTGCGGATTTAGCCCGCCTGATAAAATTATTGGTTTTCCGAAACTTTTTGCTTCTTTGGCTATTTCCCAATCAAAACTCTTTCCTGTACCTCCTTTGAGTTTATCGTCATGAGTATCCAGCAAAATAGCATCTACAGAATTATATTTTTCAACCATACGTAGAACAGAATCTTTTTTTACTGATATTGACTTTATGACACGAGTCTTGCCATGAAACTTATTGCAAAATTTCGCACTCTCATCACCATGTAGCTGTATGATTTCAAGTTTACATAATGATATTATGTTGTTTATATTTTCTTCTTCTTCATTGATAAATACTCCGACTTTTAATACAAATGGCGGAAGTTCTGCAATTATTCTGCTTGCTAAATCCGGAGCAATATATCTTGCGCTTTCTTTTGCAAATATAAATCCTAATGCATGCACGCCAAGCCTTGATGCTGTCAATGCATCAACTTTTCTTGTTATACCGCAAAATTTAACTCTAATCATATCCAAGCAAAGACCTCATTTTTAAAGATATATCATCTGACTCTAAAATCGCCTCTCCGATAAGGAATGCATCTGCTCCAAGACTCTTAAGATACTGTATATCTAAATAACTTTTTATTCCGCTTTCGCAAACCTTAATTGAGTTTTCAGGTATTTCCGGCAAAAGCTTTACTGAACTAGCTATGTCAACGTTAAAGGTGCTAAGATCTCGATTATTTATACCTATAATTTCAGGTCTTAGGGGCAAAATTTTATCCAGATCCTCATGATCATGTATTTCGTAAAGTATATCAATTTTTAATTCGGAACATAATTCTTTAAATTTTTTCAACTCATTAATATCAAGTATTTTGGCTATAAGAAGAACAGCATCGCCGCCAAAAAGTTTTGTTTCATAAATCTGATATTCATCGACAATAAAATCCTTTCTCAAAATTGGAACATCAGTATTATCTTTAATAAGTTTTAAATCCTCTATTTTACCCTTGAAATAATACTCCTCGGTAAGTATTGATATCGCAGTAGCACCGTTTGACTGGTAATGTTGGGCTATTCGTAATATGCTTGTATCGGCTTTTAATATTACTCCCTTTGAAGGCGATGCTTTTTTAATCTCAGCAATTATCTTTATATCTTTATCTTGAGAGTGTAAGTTCTCTAAGAATAAACTCTCTTCCTGTTTAACCTCAAGTAGCCTTCTTTTGATTTCTAAAATAGACAGGTTTTTCTTGGCAACTTTTATGCGCAAATAAGTTTTTTCTAATATTTCATTTAAGTACTGCATCTTTTAAAATAAGCGCGTATCTGTTTTAGTTTTAAAAAAACTTTTTTTCCAATTAGCTGGTTTTTAGCCTTGCAAAAACCTTCCTGAGGCGAGCTTACCTCATCTACAATAAATAGAGCCCAGCCAGAATTAAGAGCTACGATATCAAGCGCCGGGGATTCTTCTCCTTCTAAGACAGAGTTAGCTAGACTCAAAGCTTCATTAAGGTTTTTAACCTGGAGCTCTTTTAGTTTTGCTTTTTTTATGCCAAAATCACCGGGTTTAATCAGCACTTTGCTGATCTTTGATTTTTTTAATAAACGGCCGTCGCTGGGGCCTAAAATAGATATTTCATCCATACCATCCCTGGCATGTACAACAAGAGCCGATTTAAGATTCAGTTTTTTTAGGGCATTTACAACAGTATCCAGTAGTTTTCTATCATATACACCTATTAACTGGTGTGTAGGATGAGATGGATTTGCCAAAGGCCCTAAGATATTAAATAGCGTCCTTACTCCCATCTCTCTCCTTACAGGTGTTGCATACTTCATTGCCGGATGATAAAAAGGAGCGAAAATATATCCAAAATTTATCTCTTGAATAGCCTTTTGAAGAATATCTTTATCCTTTATGAGAGGAATTCCCAATGCCTCAATTATATCTGCGCTTCCGCAGACACTAGAGACTGACCTGTTGCCGTGCTTAGCTACAGGAATACCTAATGAAGCAAGCGTTAATGCAACCAGTGTTGAAACATTAAACGTATACAGCCCACTACCGCCTGTTCCGCAGGTATCTACGAGTCTGCTTGTTTTAGGCTTAATTGTGATTGCCTTATCCCTCATTACTGATGCAGCTATGTATATCTCTTGAGGCGTCTCGCCTTTTATCCTCAATGCAGTAAGAAAAGTTGCTATCTGAGAAGGCGTTGCAACACCTTCCATAATCTCAATCATGGATGCCCTCATTAATTCATCCCTGAGACTTTTCCCATCAAAAAGATATCTAATCGCTTCTTTTATCATAACTTGTTATTATATATCATAGATATGAGAAATTCAAATTTATTCTACAATGAGATTGGAAACCTTTTTTAGTAGGTTTATTCTAAAGATAAGCGAATTTTATCCTCAATACTTCTGAGTGCTTAAATATCAAAGGTATGAAGTATATGTTTAAAGTTATAAGTCAAATATCCATAAGATGCTTTTACGAGCAAACAAATAGTAATTCTAATTATTTTTATTTTAATAAACTTCGATTGTATTAATGTTTAGTCCCCTATTAAATAATTAGACCTGATCTTTAATTTTTGTTAAAATTTATTCACCTATTATTTTAACTAAGACGCGTTTACGCCTCTGGCCATCAAACTCTGCATAAAATATTTGCTCCCAAGGCCCTAAATCAAGAGCGCCTCCTGTAACAGCAACAACCACCTCTCTTCCCATAATCTGTCTCTTTAAATGCGCATCTGCATTATCCTCGCCCGTATTATTATGCAAATATCTTTCTGTAGGTTTATTTGGAGCTATATTTTCAAGCCATTTATCATAGTCCTTAATTAATCCTGCCTCATCATCGTTGATATAAACACTTGCCGTTATATGCATTGCATTAACAAGGCAGAGCCCATCTTTAATCCCGCTCTTCTTAACCAGCTCCTCTATTCTATCGGTGATATTTATATAACTCCTGCGGGATTCTGTATTGAACCACAGATATTCTGTAGCTGATTTCATTTTATATTTCTAATCCCTGGCTTTAAGAAAAAAGGTTTCGCCCCTTTTCGGTATTCGGGGTTTTATGTTTAGTTTCCTGCGCAAAAGATCTCTTAATGCATACAACTGCTCCAAATCACCATGAACCAGAAACACACCTTTTAGATTTTCGGTGCATCCTTTAGCATATTGCAAAAGGCCGTTTCTATCTGCGTGAGAACTGAAGGCATTAATTGAAACTACTTCTGCGTTTAAATCGTAGAGCTGTCCAAATATACGCACAGTATCTCTTTTTTCTACAATTCTTTTCCCCAAAGTATCCTTGGCCATAAATCCTATCACTATAATAGTATTTTTCGGATTTTCGATATTGTTCTTCAGGTGATGTAATATTCTGCCGTTCTCGCACATGCCGGATGCTGATATTATTATTATAGGCTGCGTAATGCTATTGAGTTTCTTGGAAGCGTTAACATCTTTGATATAAGTTATATTCTCATATCCTAAAGGATCTTCTTTATCTAGAAAAGCTCTTGCGGTATTCTGGTCAAAATACTGAGCATTATCTCTAAATACCTCTGTTACGTTGACCGCTAAGGGGCCATCGACATAGATAGGTATTTTCTTTATTTTTTTCTTCCTCATCAACTCGCTGATAAAAAATACGATAAGCTGCGTTCTTTCGAGCGCGAAGGAAGGAATAATAATTTTTCCCCCTCTTTTGATTGTTTTTGTAATTACTTCTATCAATTTTTCATCTGCCTGTTTTATATCATCGTGTAATCTTTTACCGTATGTACTTTCTATAATCAGATAATCAACGCCCTTGGGTATTTCGGGGTTCCTTAGAAGCGGCATATCGACCCTGCCTAAATCAACCGCATAAGCAACTCTTATCGGGTTTTTTCTTGTCTTTATGTCAAGAATGCTGACGGCTGATCCTAAAATGTGACCGGACTCATAAAAAGTAAGCGTAACATCTTTTGTGAGTGGAAACCCTTTATGATAATCGACTGCCCGGAGGTATTTTAACGCCTTTTGCGCCTCTTTCTGTGTATACAAAGGCTCTCTTGCAGGAAGGCCGCGGCGGCGGTTGATTTTATTTACATATTTTATGTCTTCTTCCTGAACATATCCTGAATCCATCAGCATATACCTGCAAAGGTCGCGCGTCGCAGGCGTACAATAAACATTATTTCTGAAACCATTCTTTATAAGAGTCGGGATATTTCCGCAATGGTCTATATGCGCATGGGACAATACACAGGCGTTAATATTATGAGGGTTGAATAAGAAATGTGAGTTTATTTTATAATATTCGTCACGACGGCCTTGAAAAAGCCCGCAATCAATAAGTATTTTTGATGAAGATGTAGTAAGGAAATGCGTTGAACCTGTAACGGTTTCTGCGCCACCACAAAACTTAATAGATATCGCCACTATCCACCTCCTCTTAGTTAACCGCTCATCTGCTCAAATATCAATTTGTAATAATCCAAGATAGTTTTCAAGGAATTGGCGAGCACTTTACCTAGCCAAATGCTTAGAATAATAACTATTATTGTTATTATTATCTTTTTTTTCTTACTGAAATAGGGATTGAGCCAGAGCAACGGAAGCACAAGAGGAGCTAGAGGTCCAAGACATACAAAAGCAACTGTTAAATTGGATGTCTTAAAAAACCATTTTCTTTGTTCTCTTTTATTTTCAATCAAAAACTCTCCGCAGTGTTTACATTTGATGGCATCATTTTGTATCTCCTCAGCGCAGTATGGACATTTTTTCATATATTATTAATCGGCATTTTTATATAAACTACTAAATTCTTGGATATAAAACAAGGTAAAACATTCGTTATTTCATCGATGTATTATTTAAGATGTGATTATAAACAGCTAATCAATCCACCTGACATCCTGCTCTTTTAAGCTTTTCTCCTCATTTCTTATGTATGATTTGAGAATTTCAGCATCTTTTTCGGATATTTTTATTATTTTTAACCCTGCTAAAAAAGGGTAACTGGCATCTGCTCTTTCTTTCTCCCACACAACTTCGGCGCTTAATTTAAGTAAGAAATTGTTTTTGGGGAGATTGATTTCAATGTCAACTGTTTCTCCCTTGAAAATCCTGCATCTAACCGGAAAACAGAACCCACCCCTGCTTATATTCTCTGTTCTTGTAAATCCCTGGCCATAGTTTATATTTCTAACCTTATAGCTTAGCTTACAGGAGTCGTTGATTCTTATATCTTCCCGCTTTTCTTGCATATGAAAAGAATATCACTTGCTGATAT
>CAZAPE010000013.1:15462-22889 GCA_964487065.1 uncultured Planctomycetia bacterium
AAAAAGCGCAGCTAGTGCTACGCTGCGCTTAATTCCACCCCGTATTTGAAACTTTATTTTATCCAGGGCATCATTTTTCTTAATTTTGCCCCGACTTTTTCTATCTCATGTTTTTCGGCTTTTGCTCTTTGTGCAAGAAATTTCTTTCTTCCTGTTTTGTTTTCTTGCATCCATTCTTTCGCAAAAGAACCATCCTGGATTTCTTTTAAAATTTTCTTCATTTCACGCCGCGTTTTTTCATCTATTATGCGCTTGCCGCGGGTGTAATCTCCGTATTCGGCAGTATCAGATATTACGTAACGCATTTTTTGTATTCCATATTTATACATCAAATCAACAATCAGTTTTAGTTCATGTAAACATTCAAAATATGCTATTTCAGGTTGATAACCTGCTTTTACGAGCGTTTCAAAACCTGATTTTACTAATTCTGTAGCTCCGCCGCATAATACAGCCTGTTCTCCGAAGAGATCGGTCTCAGTCTCTTCTTTAAAGGTTGTTTCTATAACTCCGGCACGCGTACCTCCGATAGCTTTCGCAAAAGCCAAAGCAATTTTTTTTGCATCTTTTGTAGCATCCTGATGTACTGCCACTAAGCAAGGAACACCTTTTTTGTCTTGATACATTTCACGAACTAACGTTCCGGGACCTTTAGGCGCTACCATGAAAACATCTATATATTTTGGAGGCATTATCTGACGAAAATGGATATTGAATCCGTGCGAGAAACTTAAGGCGCTGCCTTTTTTAAGATAAGGTTTAATTTGTTTATATATAGCCGCTTGTATATGATCCTGAGCAAGCATATGTATTATGTCTGCTTTTTTGGCTGCCTCAAGCGCTGAGACCGGCTTAAAACCATCTTTAAGAGCAATATTATAATTTGGAGAACCTTTTAGCTCAGCAACAATAACCTTAATACCGCTATCTCTTAAATTTAATGCCTGGGCCCTGCCCTGCGCCCCGTAACCGATAATAGCTATATTTTTTTTCTTAATTATGCTTAAGTTTGCATCTTTATCGTAATATACCTTGGCCATAATTTATTCCTCCTAATCTTTTCCTATTGCAACAACACCTGTTCGCATAATTTCCCTAACACCATAAGGTTTAAGCAGCTGCAGAGCTGTAACCATTTTATCTTTATCGCCGACAATCTCAATGCATATTGCCTTGGTGCCGACATGCAGTATCTTTCCGTCAAGAATTTCGACAATCTCAATAATATGAGACCTATTCTGCGCTGTTAAAGAGGCTTTTATAAGCAAGAGTTCTCTGTCTAAAAAGTCCTTTTTTGTGAAATCCTGTATTGATACAACATCAATCAGTTTATTTAACTGTTTTTTAACCTGTTCAAATGTTTTCTCATCAGCATTGACAACAATGGACATTCGCGAAACTGTTGGCGACTCTGTTTCCGCAACAGCAAGAGACCTGATATTAAAACCACGTGCGCTAAAAAGCCCTGCTACGCGCGCTAAAACGCCTGCTTTGTTTTCTACTGTTACTGACAAAACATAATCTTTCATTTTACCTCTCCTATCGAATATTTAGGCCATTCCACCTATCATTCTATCTATAGCTTCGCCTGCGGGAACCATTGGAAAAACATTTTCAAATTCTTCAACTACAAAATCAATTAACACAGGTTTATTTTTGCTGGAAATAGCCTTTTTCAATGCCGGAATAACTTCTTCCTTTTTTCTTACTCTTATGCCGATTGCCCCGTAAGCTTGAGCGAGTTTAACAAAATCTGGATTTTCAAGGTGTGTAAACGAATACCTTTTCCCATAAAATAGCTCCTGCCATTGCCTAACCATTCCCAGATAGCTGTTATTTAATACTGCAATAATAACAGGCACTTTATAACTAACAGCGGTTGCCAATTCCTGAATATTCATCTGTATAGAGCCATCGCCTGCTATGTCTATAACTGTTTTACCAGGGTTTCCGATCTTTGCGCCTATTGCAGCTGGAAAACCGTACCCCATAGTTCCAAGACCTCCCGATGAAATAAATGTTCTCGGTTTAGTATATTTGTACCAATGTGCAGACCACATTTGGTTTTGACCCACTTCGGTTGTAATAATTGCATCCCCTTTTGTAACCTCATAGATTTTCTCTATAACATATTGCGGTTTTAATTTTTTTCCACTTTCTGAATATTTCAGAGGGTATTCTTTTTTCCAAGATTTAATCTGTTTTATCCATTCTGTAGTATTAGGTTTTTTTATTACTTTTAATAATTCAAAAAGAACCTCTTTAGCATCTCCGACTATTGGGATATCCACATCCACATTTTTACTAATCGCAGAGGGGTCAATATCAATATGAATAATCTTTGCATGCGGAGCAAAAGCATCAATCTTTCCGGTTACTCTATCATCAAAACGCGCCCCTATCGCTATAAGCAAATCTGATTTCTGAACTGCAAGGTTAGCATAAACTGTTCCATGCATGCCTAACATACCAAGGGAGATTTCATCAGTTTGTGGAAATCCCCCCAACCCCATAAGCGTAGTCGTTACCGGTATCTGACATTTGTCAGCAAATTTTTTTAATTCATTATATGCTCCCGATATAATTACACCGCCACCGGCGTATATTACGGGACGCTTTGATTTTGAAATCAAATCAGCGGTTTTTTTAATCTGAACAGGATGACCATGAGTAACAGGTTTGTATCCTCGGATAGAAACCTTATCTGAATAACAAAAATCCGCCTCAGCAATTGTAATATCAACTGGAAGATCTATAACTACAGGCCCAGGACGACCCGTAGAAGCGCAGTAAAATGCCTCCCGTATTGTACGAGCCAGATCATTTATATCTTTTATTAAATAATTATACTTAGTAATCGGACGTGTAATCCCTGTTGTATCTGCTTCCTGAAAAGCATCATTCCCTATTAAATTCGTTTTAACCTGCCCTGTGATACACACAATAGGAATGGAATCCATATAAGCCGTAGCTATTCCAGTAACGAGATTAGTCGCTCCGGGCCCTGAAGTCACTATG
The DNA here is from genome assembly GCA_964487065.1 of uncultured Planctomycetia bacterium. Classification (GTDB taxonomy): domain Bacteria; phylum Omnitrophota; class Gorgyraeia; order Kaelpiales; family Kaelpiaceae; genus CAZAPE01. The sequence goes on from CAZAPE010000013.1 coordinate 18,481, forward strand.
CAGACGCCGACTTGCCCTGTACTTCTGGCATAACCATCTGCTGCATGTGCAGCACCCTGCTCATGACGCGTAAGAATAAAATCAAAAGGCGCATCATAGAGCACATCAAAAAGAGGCAAAACCGACCCTCCGGGGTATCCAAAGATATGCTTGACTCCCTCTTTTTTCAGTGCTTCAATTACAATTCTTGCTCCGCTAATCTTCATAGACTGAATAATATATCAAATTTCAATATCTATGGCAAGATTTAAGTGCTCTAATTATGATTGCAACGATTTTTAAAAACAGATTGCGCCGATTAATTGCCGCCGTTCTTCTTGTCCCGTTACGATTTTTGGCAGATATTTTCCACGTTTAAAGCTGTATAACCTGCCTTGAATTTTGTCTTCCATCTTTGGTTTTTATTTTTTATCTCTTGTTTTGCGTATTTTATATTTAATATTTTATCTGTTCTTAGTATTCCCCTACAATCTCCTCAAGGACATCCTCCAATGTTACTATTCCTACTGTCATCGCTAGGGAATTTTTAATTTCGACTAGATGGACTTTATCTTTAAGCATTCTTATAAGCAAATCATCCAAATAAGCGTTGTCATCGCTGTGTATTATCGGATGCATTAATTCGGTTATTTTCCCCGTCCTATCAACGCCTTGAATTAAAAAATCCATATAATTAATAAGCCCGATAAACTCCTCATCATTTGTATCGTAAACCGGAAGCCGCGAAAATTCGTATTTCTTAAATTCATCAAAAGCCTCTTTCATGTTCAAATCCATATTCAGGTATATAACTTTCTTAATAGGTATCATCATCTCTTTAACCTGTTTCTTGCCCAAATCAAGAGCTTTGTAGAGACTTGCTGTTTCATGGCCTTCAAGCAACCCTCTCTCTTCACTTTTTGTGATAGCTATTTTAATTTGTTCTTTTGATCTTAGAACACGTCTGCGGTAAGGTTTTTTAGTAAGAATATTAATAATTCCCACAGGAAAAAAATAAAAGATATAAGTCAACGGATACATTACATAATAAATAACTCTAAATATCTTTTCTGTATAAAATATTAATTCCGGCTTTGCCCTGAATATACTCTTAGGTATTATTTCTGAAAAAATTATACTTAACGGTGTTAATACCAAAATAGTAACAATTTCAGCGCTTGATTCCTGGATTCGTTTTGTCAATGTAAGAAGAAACAATAGCACAGCAGAGGTAAGCGCGAAATTAGTTGTTATAAGCGTAACGCTAACAAGCCTCTCTAAATTTTTTATCCTATTTAATAGCCAGGCGTATGACTTCTTTTTGAGATTCGTTTTGGCTTCAATAGTCATAACAGGTATCGATATTAATCCTGTTTCATAACCTGAAGAAAAACCCGCTAGCATCAAGAAAAAAATTATGTACATTAAAATAGCTACGGTTTCCATATTAATTGTGCATTTTTTTTATTGTTACTTTCTTGATTTTATTTTTACTGACCTCATCTATGAAAAATTTTAAATCTTTATACTCTATAGATTGCCCGCTTGAAGGAACCTTTTGAAAAAGATTAAGCAAAAGACCGGCTAAAGTAGTTATTCCATCTGTTTTAATATTTTTATTTATAGCTTCGCTTAATTCATTGAGCGAGATATTTCCAGAGACAACGAAAGTAGTAGGATTAATGACTTTTATTTTTGTTTTTTCTTTTTTATATTCATCTTCGATTTCACCAACAAGTTCCTCCAAAATATCTTCCAGAGTTACTATGCCTGCAGTTCCTCCAAATTCATCAACGACAAGGGCTATCTCTTCATTGCGTTCCTTGAACTGCAAAAGGAGCTCGTCTATATTCATAGACTCCGGAACAGCTAATATGGGATATACAAGCTCTTTCCATGAACTATACGATTTAAAAAGAAGATCCCTTGCATACAATACGCCAATAACGCTATCGATGCTTTTTTTAAAAACAGGATATTTTGTATGCTTAGAACTCTTGATAAGAGCTTCAACCTGCTCGTAACTGACATCATCGCTAAAAGCTACAACATCAGTTCGCGGTGTCATTATCTCATTTAACCATCGCTTGCCAAAATCAAGTATCTTTTCCGTGAGGACTCTTTCATCCTTTTCAAGTATCCCTTTTTCTTCCCCTGATTTAACAATCGCATAGAGTTCTGATAATGCAGGTTTTGTTTCAAGCTCCTTTACGTTAATATCTGCAAAAGATGTAATTTTCATTGCAGCTTTAACAAGTGCTGCCTCCAGAGGAAAGATAAGTTTAGAAACGCCTTTAAGAAAATATACAGCAAAAACAGAGAGTTTGCTTGCCAGCCTTAATGCAATCAGTTTTGGAAATATTTCTCCGATAAAGAGTATTATTGAAGTAACTATAAGTATTGAGAAAACTAATTTTATTTCAGGAAAAAAGCGATAGAGCAAAACTCCTAATATGCTTGTTGCTGCCGTATTAACTATTATATTTCCGGTTATTATGAGTGTTATTGTATTTGTTGGTTTTTCAAGTAATGCAGTTAATCTCTTCCACGCTGGAGCATGCTGTGACTTTATTTTATTTTTCTCATATTCAGTTAGAGAGAATATTGCGCTTTCTGAGCCTGAAAAAAAAGCAGAAAGTATTAAAAAAATTGGCAGCAGGAATATGTGAAATGCAATATTCATTTGTAAAGGTTGTATGCTTGTATATAATCTCTTATTCTCTCTGGGACAAGGTATTTTATGGAAAGATTGTTTTTTATTCTGCTGCGTATTTCTGAGGCTGAAATATCTATTTTTGGTATCGGCAACTTAAATGCTCTTGCATTCGGTAACTTTTTTATTTTTACCCCATTTCTGGTTGCTACTACAAAATCGCTCTGTTTTACCAGTACAGAATACTTTTTCCATGTCTCAAGCTCATTAAATGCATCAGCGCCTAAAATAAAATAAAAATTTGTTTTCTTACAAGTAGCGTGTAACTGCTCCAACGTCTCATAGCTATAGCTTATGCCGCCTCTTTTGATTTCTAACATTGAAACCTCGAAAGCAGGATTATCCTGAATTGCAAGCTTAATCATGTTGTATCTATGCTTAGCAGGTGCTTGAGGTTTATTTTTATGCGACGGGATATTGATAGGAATGAATATGATTTTATCTAGCATAAAATTTTCTATAGCAAATTCAGCTAAAATCAAATGCCCACAATGAATGGGGTCGAAAGTCCCCCCAAGAATACCTATTTTAGGTGCGGATTTGCCCATTGCCAAAAATTAAATATTTATATGTTGTCAACTCTTCAAGAGCCATTGGGCCGCGGGCATGTATTTTATCTGTTGAGATACCTATCTCTGCCCCAAGCCCAAACTGGTAACCGTCCGTAAAGCGCGTTGAAGCGTTGACATAAACACAAGCCGAATCTATTGACTGCAAGAATTTCCAGGCATTCTTATTGTTTCCAGTCACAATTGTATCGGAATGGTTGCTTGAATATTTAATTATATGCGCTATAGCCTTATCAATTGAGGAAACAACTTTAACTGATAATATCAAATCTAAGTATTCAGTGCTCCAATCCGAATTTTTTGCATTTTTAACCCAAGGCGCAATTTTTTTAGTTTTTTTGCAACCTCTGATTTCTACACCCTCGGCTTTAAACTTTTCCAGCATAGGAATTAAAAACTTTTTTGCAACTTTTTCGTGGACTAACAATGTTTCCATCGCATTGCAAACGCCGGGGCGCTGCAGTTTAGCATTTAAAGCTATCTTATAAGCCATTTTGATATCCGCATAGGCATCAACATAGGTATGACAAATTCCCTTATAATGTTTTATTACCGGTATTTTAGATTTTTCGACCGTATATCGAATCAAAGATTCCCCGCCTCTTGGTATAAGCAGATCAATATAGTTATTCATCTTTAAAAGGTAATCCAACGCCTCTCTTTCAGGAGTCGGTATTAAAGAGATGCTGTTTTTAGGTAAAATGCTGCGCGTTGAATCTATTAAAACAGAAACCAAAGCACGATTCGTTATGTAAGCATCGCTACCGCCGCGCATGATTATAGAGTTTCCGGATTTTATACAAAGACCTGCGCAATCGCTTGTAACATTAGGCCGCGACTCATAAATAATAGCTATCACACCTATTGGAACGCGTACTTTTGCTATTTTTAAACCGTTTGGTCTTTTGGTCATTTTTATTATTTCATTAACAGGATCAGGTAATCTTGCAACCTCATTAAGGCAAACAGCCATCTCTTTAACTCTTTTGTAAGATAGGCTCAATCTATCTATAAAAGCCTGAGATAATTTTTTCTGCTGTGCTTTAAGAATATCCTTATTGTTCTCGCTAATCAGAAAGTTTTTATTTGCTTGCAAAGCATAAGCCATATTTTTTAATGCTTTATTTTTTACTTTAGTAGGCAATAGA
>CAZAPE010000014.1:0-22644 GCA_964487065.1 uncultured Planctomycetia bacterium
GTTGTAGGCCCGCAGGAACCTATTATCTCATTCTTTTTCCTGGGAGTCGGACCGCAATAATAAATAACCGCTCCCTGTAAAGGAAAAGGGAGACGCTTTCCTTTATATATATATAATAACTCTGCAATCTTGGCATGCGCCCTGTCGCGGGCCGTATAAATGGTTCCGCTCAGATAAACCAAATCCCCGGCCTTTAGCCTTTTTATAGCCGCTACAGTTAAGGGTATTGAAATTTTCATTTTTAATTTTTAATTTTTAATTTTTAATTTTCTACTACTGCTTCTCGTAGCGTGACACCCTACGCTGATTGCCAAAGGAAGTCCTGCTATATGCGTTGCATGATGCAATATCCGCACTCCCAGACATGTTGCATCGCCGCCAAGACCTAATGCTCCTATTGAAAGTTTATTAACCTGCTTAAAAATATCTCTTTCAAGTTTTGCATAGAGAATATCTTTGCTTTTCTTATCTATATCAAGTAAAGTTGCCTTCTTTGAAAGTATTAGAGCCTCATCAGAAGTAGCGCCTACTCCTATTCCGATTATATACGGAGGACAGGCAGAGCTTCCTATGTCTTTTATGTGTTTTACTACTATATCTGTTATTTCTTTGATAGAGGTATTGGGATTTAAAAGATAAAGGCAGCTCTTATTCTCAGAACCAAAACCTTTCACAAGAAGCGTAATCTCTATACTATCGGAGTTAATAAATTCATAGTGAAATATAGCGGGAACATTGGGACTTCTTTTGCATCTCTCTAAGGGGTCCTTGATGACCGAATAACGAAACGGTCCCTTTAAGGTTGCTTCTTTTATACCTTTGTTTAATTCTTTCTCGATCTGGTAAAACGGTAACGGAGCTTTTTTGCCTATCTTAACGAAAAATACCGGATACCCTGTATCCTGGCATATTGCAATATTTTCACATCTTGCGATATAAGCATTCTTTAATATCGCAGCCAAAGCCTGTTTAGGAAGCCTCTTTTTTTCTCTACTATACGCTTTCTGTAAAGCCTTTTTTATATCCGGCCTTATATTATAATTTGCTTCAAGGTAAAGATCTCTGGCTATATCGCGGAATATTTTCGGGTTCATCTACTTAAGAGACATAAATTTATGCAGCTGCGGTATTATTCTAACATAGGGAAGCGTCAGCGATGTTTCTTTTTGAAAAATAAATAGTTTCTCTATTAATTCCTGATCCAATGCATCTGTCTCGGGCTGTAAAACAAAGGGTATCATAGGATCAACGGAAAGCACTACTTCAATTGCTGTTTTTAAATCTTCGATAGTAGTCTCTTTTGTTATAACTGCTTTAACAAAGACCTGTTTCTCCCAGGCTATGAGCAAAAATTTCCTCTGTTCTTCCCAGAAACTACTCAATCCTGTTGCTGAAGGAAGCTTTATATCCATAGCAACAATATCAATATTCTGTATAACACGCTCCAGGGCATCGGGTAAAATCCCGTTAGTCTCAAGATAAATTTTATTCCTGCTATTGTAAATGGACAAAAACTGCTCTAAAAAATCAATCTGAAGCAGAGGCTCACCGCCGGTTATCGAGAGAGAGTGGTATTTATTCTTATTGAATTCAAGAAGCGCATTGATAAGCTCTTCTATTGTGTACTCTTTAAAATCAGCATTTTTTGTATCGCAGAAACGGCATTTATTAATATTACAACCCCAGAAACGCAAAAAAACCTGAGGGTATCCAAAATAAATTCCTTCACCTTGAACAGAGAAAAAAATTTCTGAAATCTTTGCTTTTAAAGCATCCATATATTTTTCCTATACACAGATACCTACAGATTCAAAACGCAGATTAGCACAGAAAGATATCTGTGTTCATCCATGGAATTTATCTGTGTCCATCTGTGTTAAACACCGGGTCTTCAAAACCGGCTTCTTTAAAACCTTTCTTTCTTATAATACAAGAGTCGCATTCGCCGCAAGGATATCTTTCTCCTTTGTAGCAGCTCCAGGTATACTCAAAAGGCACGCCTAATTTTAATCCAAGTCTTATTATCTCTGATTTTTTCAGATTTATCAATGGCGCATGAATTTTTATTCTTTTCCCCTCAACGCCGGATTTGGTTCCCAGGTCTGCAACTCGCTGAAAAGCCTTTATAAAGACATATCTGCAATCGGGATAACCTGAAAAATCAACTGCATTAGCCCCGATAAAAATAGCTTCTGCTTTTTGTGCTTCAGCGAAGCTTAGAGCAAAGGATAGAAAAATAATATTTCTTCCCGGTACATAAGTAAGTGGTATATTTTTATTTCTGCTTGTTTGTTTTGGTAATTTAGATTTCTTATCCAATAAAACGCTTCCTCCCCAAGGTAATCTTATAGAGAGTAAAGTTAAATTGACTCCACAAACAACGCATATTTTTTCTGCTGCTTTTATCTCTTTATTATGCCGCTGCCCGTAATCAAACAGAAGAGCTTTTATCTTATAGCCTTTACTTCTGGCATAGAAAAGAGTTGTAGCAGAATCTATACCCCCCGATAATAAAACAACCGCTCTTTTATTTCTTCTCATAGTAGCTGGCTCTTGATGAATCAGTCTCCCAGATATCTACTCTTTTAACTATTACAGTAGAGGGATTTATCTTTGGTTTTATCTCTGAGAATATATATTTGGCTATGTTCTCCGAAGTAGGGTTTAAAACATCAAAAGGAGGGATTTCATTAATATATTTGTGATCCAATTTATCTATAATTTCATTCAATATTTTTTTTACCTCAACAAAATCCATAATCATACCTTCCTCATTAAGCTCCAGCGCTTCAAGAAACAATTCAACATTCCAATTGTGGCCATGCAGATTTTCGCACTTACCTTTATATTTCTTTAAATTGTGCGCGGAACTAAAATTTGATTTTACTGAAATTTGATACATTCTTTATATTCCTCCAAATCAATTTTTTTAATAACACCAACCTCCTTACCCAAAAACAGAGCGCTTAAGCTCTTAAACTGATCAGGCATATCCGTAACGTAAAAATCAATTTCTCCTGGGGCAACTTTATTTTCAAGGTTTAATTCCATTAAAAGAAGTTTTATCTTTTTAACAAATGTTTCTGCCGAATCGATTAAAGCAACTCCTGTCCCCATAAACTGACGTATAGTATTTTTCATCAAGGGATAATGGGTGCAACCCAAAATAAGAGTATCTATTTTTTTATTTTTAAGAGGCCTTAAATACTTTTCACAGGCCTTATAGCTAATAGGGTCCTCCACCCAATTCTCCTCGACAAGCGGCACAAATAGAGGACAAGAGAGGCTGAAAACTTCTACATTTAAATCGCCTTCCTTTAACTTCTGAGCGTAAATATCGCTTCCTATGGTCGCTGCTGTACCTATGACCCCTATTCTCTTGGACCTCGTCACTTTAAGAGCCTCGGAAACTCCGGGATCAATAACACCGTATATAGGAAAATCTACCTGACCATTAAGATACGGCAATGCGAGGCTTGAAGAAGTATTACAGGCAAGAAGAAGCATCTTTACATTATTTGCCGCAAAAAAACAAAGCGCCTCTCTTGTGAAACGCAATACCGCATCCTTTGATTTATTTCCGTAAGGTACTCTGGCAGTGTCACCAAGGTAAACGATTGCCTCATTTGGCAGGAATTTTAACATCTCCCTTACTACTGTAAGCCCTCCGACACCGGAATCAAACACCCCTATCGGATAGGAGCTTTTATCTCCCGAAACCTTCTGTGAGCATGTATTCTCTTTCATATAATTTGACACCTTCCAAAACTGCTCCCGCAATTTTATTTTTGTAGTCCAATTTTTTAAGATTTACTTCCTCGTTAGTATTAGAAATAAAACCGGCCTCTATTAAAATAGAGGGCATTTGAGCGCCGCGGAGAATATAAAAATTTGCACTTTTTATACCCCTGTTGCGTGCATTTGTCTTTCTATTTAAAGAGGTGCTTATTTTCTCTGCTAAACGTAATGAGTCTTTGCGGTTCTCTGAATAAAGCAGATCCCAGATAGTTGCCTGCACATTTAAATCATCGGGAAAATCCTCATTAAAACCTAAAGGGTAATTTTCGGCCGCCGCTAATGCCCGAGCATCCTCATCTGTTGCCTGAGAAAGATAGTAGACCTCAAAACCAGAGGCACTCTTAGCGCGGGCAGCATTTGCATGTATTGAAATAAATAAATCCGCTCCTTCTTTATTGGCAATATAAACCCGCTTCCATAATGATATATACTCATCTCCATCTCGTGTCATAATAACATCATAACCTGCCTTATCAAGCTTTGATTTAATTATTTTTGCTATGCTTAACGTAACATCTTTCTCCTTCAGCCCGCTTTTACCAATAGCACCAGGATCTTTGCCGCCATGGCCGGCATCTATAACTATCTTATTGACCTTATATATTGCCTGGTTTTTTTTATACCTTGAATCTTTAGTCTTACGGCCGTAAAGAAAGTACCCCATTATTATTTCAGCATTATCAGCAGAGAGAATTATATCTCCGTCTTTAACAGCTAAGTTGGAATCTAAAAGTATCACCTCGCCGTTAACTAATGCAACAGGAGACTGTGAAGCCAGAATAATCTGAATATCCTCACCCTTTGTTAGGTAAATCTTCTTAAGAAAGGGATCAAAATCAACTTGAAAATCATACCTCCTGGCAAACTCCTGCAGGGACATCTCGCCAGCGCTCGAAATAATCTTTGCATACCTGTCACTTCTTTGGGTAGGCACCGAAGCGCAGCCTGTTAAAAATATAAGTAACGCTATAATAAATTTAACTCTCATTTTAAGAATTTTAACTTTTATAAAGCAATTATTCAATTATATCTTTTTAGAGTAAGACCGACCAGGCCCGCAGCTGATTTCAACGTTTCTAACAATCCCAGCTTGGAAACCCCCTCTTTTCTTTTTTGGTATACAAAAGGTATTTCAATAACTTTATAGCCATATTTCAAAGCCTTAATTACGGTTTCAACCTGGATTAGATATCCTCCTGAAAGCGGCCTTTCTTTTAGCAGCTCTTTTAAAAATGACCCCGGGAAAGCCCGAAATCCTGAGGTTAAATCTTTGACTTTCAAAGACAATAATATTCTTGCGCTAAAATTAGCAATAATAGTCACTGCAATTCTAAAAAAAGACCAGTTTTCTGAACCTCCGCCTTCTATATGACGGGAACAGATAACTATTCTATCGCTTAAAAACGCTTTTAAGATCTCTGAAATATAACTAACCGGATGAGAGAAATCGGCATCCATCTGAACCACCATTTCATATTTATTCTCAACCGCATATCTATATCCGGCAAACAGCGCTTTGCCTAAGCCCTCTTTTTTCTCTCTTAAAAGAAGTCTTACTTTGTTATCTCTGCCGGAAATATCGGCAACAAATTTAGACGTTTTATCCGGAGAGTTATCATCGATGACTAAAATATCAAATTCGGGATAATTTTTTCTTAAAATAGATAAAAGCGCTCCTATATTTTCCTTCTCATTATAGGTTGGTATTATTATTAGCGTCTTCTGCATATTAAAAAATTGATATTGTTACATAATTTATTATATTATGTATCCGGCGAAAATGAAACTTATCTTTAAAGGCATCTCAGAAACAGAAATAATAGGGATGTGTCCCTAATTAAAAGAAATAAAGAAATAGCTAAAGATTGATAAAATCCTCATTATGCTCAAGGCTGAGGAAAAGAAGCATATATTCTTTTAAATGGCGCGTCAGAAGATAGTTATTCTTCACATTCTGCTTCCCGTTTTTTCCAAGACTTAGCGCATATTCGGGATTATTTAGAAGCTGTTTAATGGAAAAAGCGGCTCCTTCTATGGAATGACAAAGAAGGCCTGAATATTTGTGTTTTATCTGCAGCGGTATTCCTCCGACGCTGGAAGCGACTACAGGCTTCTCTTTCCAGAGAGCCTCCGTTATAGTAAGCCCAAACCCCTCGCGGAGAGATTTCTGGATAATTACTGTTGATGCTCTTTGCAAAGCATTAACTTCAATATCATTTTGAGCCATAACAATAACATGTATATCAGGATCATTAGCTGCTCTATCCTGAACCTCCTCATACACCTGCAATCCTTCAGGGTCATCTGCTGCTGTGCCACCTGCCAGAACCAGCTGACAATCAATATAAGGTTTCACCAATTTATATGCCTCGATTACGCCAAGTGGGTCCTTTAGCCTGTCGAAACGTGAAATTTGAGTCACAATAGGCTTATCAGGAATGATATGGTACTTCTCTAACACTGCATCTATCTCCGCTTTTGATATATCCTTATTTTTATTGCTTAAGGGATCTATCGAAGGTGAGATAAGGAACTGCTTTATGGAAAGATTCCTGGAAAACGCCGGCGCTGAAAAAACTGAAGCATCGTATTTATCAACAAAACCTTTCAAAAAATTCCACACCACCTCTTGAGGCTGTGAAACATCCACATGGCAACGCCAAATCCATTTATTATTTGTGCGCTTCTTAATCAAAGCGACAGGCTGCGGATCATGGATAAAAACAATATCCCCATAAATATCCATCTCCTCTATGTTGCGGTTACTGGTCTCAAGAAATATTTCAAAATCTTTGTCTTTTATATCAACATTACCGCCATGTAAAGCATTATGCATTTTCTTAGTAACATCAAAAAATTCCGAACCACCTCTTATGACATCCCACTTGATATCTACACCCAGCTCATTGAGAAGCGGCACCATGCGGTTCAATATCTCTGCCACTCCTCCTCCGACGGCTGTAGAATTAATTGTTTGTATTTTTTTATTCTTAAGCCTCCCAGCTAAAAGACTTAACTCTTCAATAACAGAAGTACCAACAATATCTTTATAATCATCTAATTTAATCATTTTTTCCTTAATACCTCTTCTATAAGTAATATGAGTTTAAAGCGCAGGCCCTCCATTGTAAATGAATAAGGATCAAGCGCTGCAACTTTTTTTGCTAATTCTTTCTCTCCAAGCTCAGTATCAAGCCAGAAAGAAAAATCATTATAACCTTTCTCCAATCTTATGCGCGCCTCAAACATATGAAAATATATGGAACCAATTGTTATACATTTTAAGGCATCTTCAAACTCCTTCAGGGAATAAGCTACGTATTTAGAGGGAACGATAAAACTTACCGCTTTTATGAAATGAAACTCCTGTCCTGCCTTTACAAATTTGAATTTTGCCTTAGGATTATTCTTGAGATATATTTCGATAATCTTGGCGATTGTGTCTCTTAACTCTTTTAACGTAGGCATACGAACAGTATCTACGCTGGCAAGACTCTCTGCCAACTCGTCATCCTTCATAACATTGGCTACCCAATAAGCAAAATCGTTAGGCGGCTCCGGACATAGATGCTGATGAATCTGCAAAAACCTATGCGTATGGTTATAGATACAGGCCGGCGGGACTTCCTTTATATACCTCAATAACTGAGTTAGAGTGCTTGCCTTAAGCCCGGTCAGCTCCGCCAGGCTGAGCCTTGTATAAAACCAGAATGGATTTACTTCTGTTTTGTTGTTTTTATTCTTCATATCAAAACATGTATAAAGAATAAGTATAGAACTTTACATATAGAAATCAACCTTATTTTAAATATCTGGAAAAATATCTCTGCCATGTTAGAATAGAATAAAACAAAATATACTAATGAATCTATCCTGCAGCGTAATTATACCCTGTTATAATGAAGAGGAGAATGTCCAGAACTGCATTAGAAGGGTACCTGAAATGGGTAAATCAACCCAAATAATTGTAGTTGACGATGGCTCTGAAGATAAGACGCTAGAGAAAATTTTTGAATTAAAACCCCAGATAGCAAATTTAAAAATCATCCATTATAAACCCCACCGTGGCAAAGGAGCGGCGTTAAAGGCTGGTTTTGATGCGGCAGATAATGACATTCTGATCATTCTTGATGCCGATATGGCAGTTGCGCCGGAAATACTTCCCCAATTTTTCAAACCCCTTAATGAAGGATTAGCCGACGTAGTTAACGGAAGCCGCTTTTTGAGTGCAATGGAAAAAGGCGCAATGAATATATTTCGTTATTCCGGCAATAAATTATTCTTACTTGTTTTCTTTCACTTTACTGGAATTAAAGTAACCGACACCCTTTGCGGCACAAAAGCATTATTGAAACAAGATTACCTTAAAATGATCTGGGGCAAATGCCCCTGGGGTGATTTTGATATCCTTTTTAATGTAAAACGCCTGAATTTGCGCCTCATAGAAACTCCTGTCACTTACTATAAACGCATAAAAGGAATATCTAAAATGAAACCTCTGAAAGCCGGATTTCAGTTTTTACGCACATGTTTACGTTGGAGAATATTTATCAGAAAAGAAAAAACAATTCTTAAAAAATAGAAATGCTTTCCAAAAAAACAATACTATCCTTAATTATTCTGGCAACAATTTTTGCTTACAGTAGCTGCATATATAACAGTTTTGTTTATGATGACTATTACTTCATAAAAGAAAACCCGAATATAAGAAGCTTAAAAAATATCCCTTATTTTTTCTTAAACCCTACAGAAAAATCAACAGCTGTTGAATGGACTGGCATATACAGGCCCTTAAGAACTATATTCTTTACTCTTGAATATAAATTATATCTTCAGAACCCAGCGGGATATCATTTTACCAATTTATTACTACATCTTTTTAATATACTGCTTCTTTTTAATTTTTTATCCCTTCTGCCTAATATAAAAACAGGGGTTATTTTAATAACAACCGCGCTTTTTGCTCTGCATCCAGTCCAAAGCGAAGCTGTAAACTGGATAGGGGCCAGAGCAGATCTTATGTTGGCTTTTTTTGCGCTATCGGCTTTGTCTTTTTACATTGCCTATATTAATTCATTAAAAATAAGATATTTCTTATTCTGCAGTCTTCTTTTTATCCTGGCTTTACTATCTAAGGAAACTGCTATTGTTGTTCCTGTTTTACTTCTTTTCCTCATCGGAATTTTCAAAAAGAAAATAAAATTGAAATTCAAAATAATCCCTTTTTTTATAGCAATAGCATATTTCGCTTTAAGACAGTTCGCCATGAAGAGCCTCTTACAAAAACCATGGTGGGGCGGCACTTTTTATACCAATATATTAACCTCAATATCAATATTTTTAAGATATATAAAGCTGCTGCTATTTCCATATAATTTATCCATCGACTATGAAGTAATACTGCCCAAATCACTATCCGACATAAATGTTATCATATCTGGAGTTTTTATAATTTATCTTTTATTTATTATTTTTAAATACCTTAAAACTTCGAAAAATATCTCATTTGGAATTTTGTGGTTTTCATTTCTGCTTTTACCTGCGCTTAATATAATTCCTCTCACTGTTCTCGTTGCGGACCGTTTTCTTTATTTAAGCTGTATAGGCGCATTTTTTTCGATTTCATCATTTATAATTGGTTTAAAAAAAACTAAAATAATTAATTATATCTGCGTGTTTTCATTTTTGACTCTTCTTATAAGCTACATAAACATGAATCAAAAAAGAACAAAGGACTGGAATAACCCCCTTACCATCTTTGGTGAGGTGTTAGATAAAAACCCATCGAGCTGGCGAGCACATAATAATATCGGCAGTTTCTATTCCGAAAAAGGCTATCCTCAATTGGCTGAAATTCACTTTAAATCTGCAATACGCCTTAAACCCAACGACCCCTTGCCCTACAGAGGTCTTGGCATTGTACAATTCCAACAGGGAAAAATCAAGGAGGCCCAGGATGCTTTTCTAAAATCGCTACGGATTTATGTAAAGAACTCCCAAACCGGAAACCTATTAGGCATAACATATGTTATACAGGGAAACTTCCAAAAGGCTGAACAAATTTTTAGTGCTTATCTAAAAATAGACCCTCAGAATATAGATATATATTTAAATCTTGCTAAACTCCTGATGCAAGAAAACAGGTTAGATGAGGCGGAGAAAATACTTCTTGAAGCAAAAGAAAACAACATTAAAGACACCCGTATCAATGAATTATACAAAAAGATAAATGCTATTTATTTAGGCAAAGAAACAAAATATTCACCTTGATATTTTAACCACTTTGTATTGAAGAATACCTAATGGCACCTTAATTTCGACAATATCTCCAACCTTGTGCCCAAGCAAAGCTTTACCTATAGGCGATACGACTGATATCATTCCAGTTGAAGGATTAGACTCCTCGGAGCTTACCAACGTAAATTCGACTTTTTCCTTGGTTTTAATATCCAGGAGCTCTGCCCTGGCGCCTATTCTTATCTCATCAGAAGCTATATCCATGTTATCTATTATTTCGGCAACAGAAAGTTTTGCATCAAGTTCACTTATCTTCTTTTCATTTAATCCTTGCGCTTCTTTTGCTGCATGGTACTCGGCATTCTCTTTTAAATCGCCAAGAGAACGCGCATGAGCAATATCATTTGTAATCTGCCTACGCTTTACAGTCTGCAAATACTCAAGCTCCTTCCTTAATTTTTCAAAGCCATCTCTTGTTAGATATGTTCTGGACATATTATTTAAATAAATTTCTGCGGCGGGATTAAATCGCCGTATTCTTTACGAGCCATTTCTAAGCGCTCCCTTTGCGCAAAAAGAACATCAAATACTTTCTGAGGAATATTCTTAAAACCTTTGTAAATATTACTTATTCTTTCTATCTTTTCCAAATTCTGAAGACATCTTATGCTAAAACAATTTATATAATCATTCTCAGAGAAATTTTTTGCAAGGATTTTTGAAAAAAGCTCTTTTAAATCTTTATGATACGGAAGGTACCCTAAGGGAGTTTTAATTGCGTCTACTTTTTTATTTACCCGCAACTGCATCCATTTAAGCCATACTCTCTTATCTTGCATACCGGTAAGATAATTTCCCTGCTTATCGCGAAGAAAATAATTTACCCCAAATATTAATGGAATATTTTTAACGCCTTTAGGAAAATTGAGATGGTTTTCAATATATTTTTCTATAGCTATAGAAAGAAAATCCAGGTTTGCCATTACATTAAACTTTCTCTCGCCAACTTTTCCCAAAGTTGCAGCGGTAGTCTCTGATTCAAGCGATGCAGCTATTGCTATAACTCCGTGTTCCCAGTTAAAACTTTCAAAAACAGGCACCCAGGTATCAGAATCTCTCCCGCCATAAATTATCCCCTCAACTAGAACACCTTTAGAATTTTCAAGTTCAGGATCGCAATTTTCCAATGTATTAAGCTTAATTGTGTATCTTGCATTAGGATGTGCAAATTGTATTTCATTCCCAAACTCATCTATTTTTCCAGGACACCAGGAGCCCGAAAAATTCCTTCCCTCACCTGGAGTAACCTTTCCGTCCCCCTGCCAGTAAGGAACTCCGTCTTTAACAAGAATATTTGAAAATATTACTTCTCCCTCATTATGTAATGCCCCTGAAATCAAGGGATCATCCATAGGATTTACATCTTTAATTATTCCGAATATCCCTCTTTCAACATTAACAGCATACATCTGGCCATTTTTCTTTTTCAGGTAGGCAATGTCATCGCCCAAAATTTTCTCTCCCTCTACCATGCAAGTTGAAGTTTTACCGCAAGAAGAAGGAAATGCACCGCTAAAATAATCTTTGCTGCCGTCTTTTGCATGTACCGCCATAACAAACATATGCTCGGCAAGCCAGCCTTCACGATCTGCTTTCCTTATAGCAAGTCTTAAAGATAATTTTTTAAGTCCCACTGTATTTCCGGCATATTGAGTATTTACGGAATATACGGTGTTTTCTAAAAAATCAATGTACACCCTTCTCTTATCGACATTTTTACTCGCCTTATTCTCATCAACCTCTCCGGAGGAATGGACATATTTAAAAAATTCAAGCTCAGTGTTTGCCTTAAAAACATTATATGCAGGCCTGTAAAGCATATTTTCGGAATGAGCAACATAAGCTGAATCTGTTATCTGAACTGCATATATTGAAAATTCTGAGTTTACAGGACCAAGACAGAGAAAAAGGATAAACATCTCCCTGCCTTTCATAATATCTTTAAGTAAACCTTGCATCTCATCGAGACCAGTATTTCTATCTATTGCATTTAAAGCTTCGAGGCGCATATCTTCTGTTATAAGAAACTTGGTGCTTCCTTTATCCCGTCCCTGGTCGTTTAAACCATCGAAATGCGCAGTATGACCTTTAATCTTTAAATTAATCTCTTCACCCAGCTCAACTGCCTTTTTTCTTATATATTCTGCATCCTCTTTAGAATCAGAGCGCACAAATACACTGTCAGGATTACAAAGCTGGACATATTTTGTGATAAAATCAATGAGCACTTTATTTTTTAAAATACTCAGTTTTTCGCAACTTCCTTGTTTACATTTTTTCTTTAAAACACCGTCGCTTTTCATATCTTCCTCCGAGAATTCTTTACTTTCTTATCAATACTATTGCTCGATTTTTATTGCCTAAGATTATACTAAATAAAAACTAAAATAGAAACCACTTTTTGGGAAAGCTTATGCAAGGAGTGATTACTTATCTAATCTGATATTATCCAGATAAAATATTCCCTTTCTTTGCGAAGAAGGAAGCTTCCAACCCTCGATTACAAAGACAAGCTCCTCCAGAGCCTTCTTTAAATCATTTGCGCTCATTCCAAAATCAGGTATCGGAATTCTGACAGTAATCCAATCGTTCTTAGCAATATTTTCAATTACGTATGAACCAAGTACATTACCTGATTTTTTAAGTTCGATTTTTAATTCCTGAAAACCTTTCTCTGCCTTTATATCAAAGATAAGTTCTTTGTATTCTCCAATAGGATCTAAGTCATTTAGTTTAAGCCAAAGGCCATTATACTCAGGCGTATCATAGTTTATTTCCATAACGCCGCCTGATACTCTTTCATTTATCTTTCCGGAAGGACCATCCCATACTCCGAATGCAGGCACATGCTCCCCTTTCCTTCCGTTACCTTGATCGAAATCTATTAAACTTCCTGTTTGAGGAAGTTCCTCTTCATCCTCAGGCAAAGAAGCAACGAAAAATTCTTTTACTTCAGGAATTGCAACAGGATCAAGATCGAGATTTAAATTACTATAGAGCGCTTTAATCTTTTCTAACTTTCCGGTTGCTTTCAGAAAATTAACAAAATATTCCTGATTAACTTTACCGGCCATTGCAGTCACCATTATAAGATGATCGAGACTTAAATAGGTGTTACTCACCTCACCATGCAAACCAACCGAATCGCGCATCCCATAAGGGCCATGGATTTCGCCTTTAGTAAACTCATCTAATGCCTTAAGAAGCGCAACAGCGCTATCTGGTGCAACTAAACTTAAAAGAGCATTTGCATGTACTGTTCCAATATCCCCAGTAACAGAAACCTGAGACGCGCCAGGAACACCTAGCTCAGGATTATACACATAAGCCTCATAATAAGGATTCGAAGCAGCAGAACGCAAAGCGGGTAAATTCGTTTCATTTGCATAATCAACTTGAACAGCAGCGTAATTTTGATGTGCAATTGCCATATCAGGAGACCAGGCATCTTCAGGGACAAATAGAAGAGGAAGATATGCCTGAAATGCGCCTTGATAAGGCACAATAAGCTCTGCTTGCTGGCCATTTGACATTTTATAAGTTCTATAAACAGGTGTTAAATTATTCCAAACCTCTTCATCAATATCAGAAAGAGCAATAGCCATTAGTGGAGCAAGCCTGCCTTCTGTATATAGAATATCTATTGGATATCTTTTATTTTCATCTCCCCATATTAACCCACGTCCTTGATCATAGAGATTTTCCCAGCCTTCTTTCTGGTCTATAAAAAGCAGTTTGGTTACCTTTCCCAATACTGTAGGAAGCAACGGATTTGGTATGCCTCGACCGGTATCACTGGTTAATGCTCCCCAAACAACAGCCAATGAGGCTGCAAAATTAGCATTATCAAATGCAGATGCTTCACCTGTCTTTCTTATCCCGGAATCAGAAATACTTGACCAACCAAGCAGACCATTCCATTTTGGCATAGCAATAATAGAATCGAGTGCCGTATTTAACCTCGCAAGTGCATCTCGTGCTGTTATTCTATCTGTTTCTATATCACCTTTAAAAATATCAATCAAATAAACAAGCCAGAGCCCTATTGAGGTCGGATTATTATATTCTGCTGCAGAAGAGCCGACAGTTATATTGTCATAAGGTAGCTGATATTTTTCATTTATCAATACATCAATAAATGCAGCATTTTCTTCCTGAAAAACATCTATATATTCTTTAAACTGAGCAAACTGATTTATAAGCGCATCTGCCGCATCTATTTTTGTTGCTTGATTATCCTCTGTAGACCCTGTATTACCTGATAAGGGCATTATGCCTGAAGGGATATCTAATGCAGTAGATGTTTTTAGGTTTAAAAAAAGAATTGCTGCTATCAAAAATAAAACTTTATACTGCTTTTCCATATCTATTCCCAAGCCCCTGTGTTTAAAATCTATCTTACAAAAAATTATACCATATCAAAGCTTTTTGTCAAATAAAGGAGTGATTTTAAAATACTATTTTACAATCTCTGTGCCCACGCCCTCTTGCGTAAACACCTCCAATAAAAGCACATGCGGAACTCTTCCGTCTAAAATATGCGTTTTTCCTACACCACTCTCAAGAGCCCTGAGGCAGGACTTTACTTTTGGAATCATACCAGAACTTATTACACCAATTTTTATTAACTCATCAACTTCAGATATCTCCAAGGTTGAAATAAGACTTTCCTCATCATCTTTCTCGCGCAAAATTCCCTTAACATCAGTAAGAAGCATCAACTTCTCAGCCTTCAAACTTATCGCAATACTTGATGCCATATCATCGGCATTTATATTATATAAAGCTCCTTTGTCATTTAAACCTACCGGCATTATTACAGGAATAATTCCCCGTCTTATTACTTTCATAATTTCATTATTATCTATCTTCTCAATTATGCCAACATATCCAAGTTTTTTGGACTCTGGCTTTACCCTGACAATAGCATGCTCTTTAGTGTCTATACTTGCTGCTTTAACGCAAAGTGCAGTTAAATCTCCCACAAGCTCCTGGTTAACATCCTTTAAAATTTTATATACTACCTGCATTGTTTTTTTATCTGTAACACGCTTGCCTTCTATAAACTCTGTTCTTCCACCTAATTTAGCTATACTTTCTGTAATTTTATATCCGCCGCCATGTATAATAACAGGCTTAATCCCAACAATAGACATGAACGCAATATCTTCAAGAATATTCTTCTTTGCCTGTTCGCTTAAAAGCGCCCTGCCGCCATATTTTATTACTACAATTTTACCTTTAAACTCCTTAATATAAGGAAGCGCCTCAACAAGTGTCTGTGCTTTTTTAATCAGGTCTTGCATTATTTATTCAACCTCACATATTCAGGGCTAAGGTCGGTAGTATAAATCCAGAAATCCGATTTACCCTTTTTTAAATCAATTGTTATTGTTATACTTTTATTATTTTTTAAATATACCTTCGCCGCTTTTTCTCTATTATATAAGCTGACTCCGTTGCAAACTACTTTATTCTTACCATAGTAAATATCTAAATTCTTCCCGACTCCCAGATTTAATGATCCGATTGACGAGATTATCCTTCCCCAATTAGCACAGTTACCATAAATAGAGGTCTTAAAAAGCATTGACGAAGCAATTTTCCTGGCTATTTTTTCAGCGACAGCTTTACTTCTGGCAGATATAACTTCTATTTTTACAACCTTAGTAGCGCCTTCACCGTTTTCAACTATTTTGTATGAGAGCTCATATAGTATTCTAAATACGGCACTTATAAACTCTTTAAGATGCTCTAATGAACCCTCTATATCTATATTAGAGGCGGCATTGCTTAAAGCTATAAAAGTATCATTCGTACTCATATCAGCATCTATTGAAATACGGTTAAAAGTTAAATCAAGCGCCTCTTTAATAATTTCCCTAAAAATGGTTCTATTTATTTTTGCATCTGTTACCATAAAGTTTAGCGTTGTTGCAAGATTCGGCTCAATCATTCCGGCGCCTTTCGCAAAGGCAAGCAGCCTAACGCCGCTTTTTAACTCTATAGAGATATATTTTGGGTAACGGTCGGTAGTCATAATAGCCTCGGCGAAATCCTTGGCTTTATTTTTTGATGCATTATTTATAAGGTTTTTTATCCTGGCAGTTATTTTTTTATCCGCTAAAGGCACCCCTATTCTTCCTGTCGACGCAATAAGTACCTCAGTCGGATTTGCTTTTATTTCTTTTGCAACTGCCTTACAGATATTCATCGCAGCATCGATACCTCTTTTTCCCATAGCGCAATTGGCATTGCCGCTATTAACAATAACTGCTCCTGCTTTCCCGTTTTTAATATGCTTTTTGCATAAAAGCAGGGATTCGGATTTAATCTCATTTCTGGTAAAAAATCCAACAGCAGAAGCATAAGGTGTACTTAATATAATCCCTAAATCTTTTTTGCCTTGCGCTTTAATACCTGCGCTTAGACCATTAAAATAAAACCCTTTTGGAACTTTCATAATAACCCTGATGACTCCTTTAGCCCTAAAGCAATATTCATATTTTGTATAGCCTGAGTTGCAGCGCCTTTGTCCAAATTATCGATACAGGAGATAACCAAAAATGTCTCTTGATCCAGAAAATCTAAATAACCAATATCGCAAAAGTTACTCTTCACAACATCCTTTAACTGCGGAGCTTCTCCCACTTTAGTAAGCCTTACGAATCGCTCTTTAGCATAATATTTTTTATAAAGTTTATACAAATCTTTAGCCGGCTTCTTTTTAAAAATAACATAGATCATACTTATTATCCCTCTTTTTATGGGGAGTATCTGGGGGATAAAATTAATCTCCATATTAACCTTAAACCGCTCTTTGAAAAAATGAACTACTTCAGGCATATGCTGGTGTTTATTTATTTTATACGGCACAATACTCTCTTTTACTTCAGAAGATAACAGAGCTTCGCTTTTTATTCTCCCCGCCCCGGATGCGCCTGTCTTAGCATCGATAATAATCTTGGCATTTTTTAACAGACCCTCTTTAGCCAGAGGATAGAGCCCCAGAATGATACTCGTTGCATAACATCCCGGATTAGCTATAAAATGAGCGCCTTTAATATCTTTGCGCATAATCTCCGCAAGCCCATAAACAGCTTTTTTTAAATTTTCTTTATCGTCATGTTTTGTCTGATACCATTTTTCATAAATATTTATGTCCTTGAATCTATAATCTGCTGATAAATCTATTACAAGTCTTGCCTTCTTTGATATTTGGGGAGCCAATTGCTTGGATACCGTATGCGGCAAAGAGAGAAAAACAACGTCTAGGTTTTCAACATCTTTGATATTAAAAGGCGTGATCTTTATATCTATTTTACCCTTAAACTCTGGAAAAACTGATCCAACATTTACTCCTTTTACTGGCACTGCCTTATCCATAAGCTTTGTAATTTTTACCTCAGGATGTCTGATAAGATACCTTACTATCTCCTCCCCCGTATAACCCAATACTCCTACTATACCCACCTTTATCATTTCAAACCTCCAAATAACAAGATTATTACACCTATTATACAACAGTAGAAAGAAAATAATGAAAGTTTCTTTATTATTACTATCTTTTTCAGTATTTTTAAAGATATTAATCCGGTAATGAACGTTATAATAAAAGCAACTATTTGGAGGAGACAAGATTCTTTATTTATAAAGCCTGATAAAACATCTCTGCTCTCATAAATAGTTGCCCCAAATATTGTAGGTATTGCAAGGAGAAATGAAAACCTAAAAGCAGCTTCTCTAGGAAGGCCCATAAAAATAGCAACTGCAATAGTAATTCCGACACGTGAAATACCCGGCAAAACAGCCAAGCCTTGCGCTATGCCCACAAGAAGAGCTCCCTTTAAGCTTAATATTGAAAAACCACTATTGGTTTTTAAAGCAGCTTCTTTTTCTTTTTTCTTATCGGCCCAAAAAAGAAACACCGCTGTTATAAAAAAAGATAGAGCTACATAATTAATATTTTCAAAATAAAAACGAACAAACTTTTCAAAAACTACTGCTATTAAAACCGTAATAGATAAAGCAAGCACAATTTTTTTGATAGTTTTTATATCTTTAAATAAATTCTTTATATCGCGGTAAAAAAAAGTGATCATCGCAAGAAGGCTTGCAAGGTGAAGATAAACAGCCAAAGAAAAGATTGAATCTTTAAGATTAAACAGCCGGCCTAATATAGCTAAATGCCCGCTGCTGCTTACGGGAAGAAACTCTGTAACTCCTTGAACAAAAGATAGGATAAGGAGATGGAGCTTCACTTATACATATTGATTGTTTCTTGGACTATTTTGGGGTCAAACTGACTACCGGCGTTCTTTTCAAGTTCACCTAAAGCCTCTTTGAATGTCAATACCGGCCTGTAGGGTCTCTGGGAAGTCATAGCATCCAATGCATCCGCAACCGAGATTATCCTTGCGCCTAAATGAATCTCCTCTGCTTTCATTCCCTTAGGATACCCTTTACCGTCCCAACGTTCGTGGTGAGATCCTGAAAAAGAATACTTCGCCAAAGACGGTATTCCATCAAGAAGTTCTGTTGTAACTTCAGCATGCTTTCTTACTATTGCCCACTCCTGCTCCGTAAGCCATGCCGGTTTACTTAAAATCGAAACTGGAATAGCAAGTTTCCCTATGTCATGTAAATAGGCCGCCCGTTTTATTAAATTTATCTCATCAATACTCAACTGTAAGGCTTGAGCTATCTGTACAGTATATTGCACATCTCCTTTGGAATGGCCGGGAGAACTGGAATCAAGTTTCAAATCTATAAGACATCCAATATACTGAAATACTTCATCAATCTCGATATTGGAGGCAAAAAACTCGATTTCTTTATTCGCTAAATAATCTGAAACTGTTCCCGATAGAAATGTATAGCTTCTGACAAAATTTTCATCTTTGATAATTCCTTTGAGAACCTTTACTAAGGAAGGATCCACCTCTCCGTTAGTCTCAAGTATAGGAAAAGGGGCCTTAAATGAAATCTCCTCTTTCTCTTTAACGCGGCGGGAATAGATATCAAAAGCATCTGCTACCCTTAAAATCCTGGCACCTAAAAGAATATCGTTGCCCTTAAGTTGCCTTGGATACCCTGCGCCCTTGTACCATTCATGATGCTGTAGGATATAATCGGCGATGCGATGCTGGCCATGAAACATTGCCGGAAATGTCCGTAGAAAATCTGCTCCTCTATAGGGATGATTAAATATGCTCTTATCCTGCATCTGTACAATCAGATCCGGGTGATGGATAATATGGTTCTTGGAGCCCAGACCGGCAATATCATGAAGCAGCCCGGCAAAAAAAAGATTATCTTTCTCTTCAGGCAAAACCTCTGCGGCTATTTTTTCAGACATTAGCGCTACTCTTAACCCGTGATGGTACTTCTCTTTCTCATCTAAATCCTGCGCTACTGAAAGCAAATAAAAAACATCCTTTATTAGATTTTCATGCTCTTTTTCTACCTTCAATTGCAAACCTCGCTTTTTAATAAGGATTTAAAACTACGCGTAAGTAAGGGGAGCACTTCAAAAATATCCCCTACTATTCCGTATGTAGCTACTTTAAATATCGGCGCTTCTGGATCTTTATTTATGGCAACAATAATATCTGAAGACTGCATACCCACTAGATGCTGAATCTGGCCAGAAATAGCGCAGGCAATATAGAGTTTTGGGCAAACAGTACGACCGGTTTGGCCTACCTGATGTGCATAGGAAATCCAACCGCTATCAACAGCAGAGCGAGAGGCTCCGATGGCAGCTTGCAATACAGAAGCAAGATCTTCTATCAGTTTAAAATTCTCCGCTTTACCCAAACCACGCCCACCTGAAACAATTATATCTGCCTCTGCTATATTTACCGCTTTGCCCAATTCATCAACTATCTCTAAAATACGCGTTTTGGAACTCAAAATACCGTTGTAACTTAAAACTTCTATACTTCCTTTTCTATTTTTATCCACCTCGCTTTCTTTCATCACTTTATGCCTTACTGTTGCCATCTGCGGCCTATGATTAGGAGTTATAATTGTTGCCATAATATTCCCGCCGAAAGCAGGCCGCGTCTGGAGCAAGAGTTTGCTTTCCGAATCTATCTCAAGGCCCGTACAATCAGCAGTAAGACCTGCATTTATCTTTACAGCCACTCTGGAAATCAAAGCCCGGCCTATCATAGTTGCGCCGGAAAGAATTATTTCAGGTTTATGTTTATTTATCAAATCCACTAACACCTGAGTATAAGGCTCATCGAGATAATTCTCCAATAACCTGTCTTCAACTACTATAACACGATCGGCGCCTCTATAAATAAGATCTTCTGCTTTATCCTTTATGTTATAGCCCAGCAATATAGCCCAAAGCTGGGAATCTAACTCTTTAGATAGCTCTCCACCTTTACCTAAAAGCTCATAAGCAACCGGCTGAATAACTCCCTTCTTCTGCTCTGTAAAAACCCAGACATTTTTATAATCAGAGAGGTCTCTTTTTTTCTCTTCCCTTTTTATCAAAATAGCATTAAGCGGACAAGCTTCTACGCAAGCGCCGCAGAGATTACATTTATCTAAATCAATTACCGCTTTCTTATCTCTGATTAAAATTGCAGAAAAAGGGCAGCTTTTTATGCAAATACTGCAACCTGTACATTTATCAAGCAATACGCTAATCATCTTATTACAACATCCTTTAATAATGAAACCAGGCTCTCAATGGCCCCGGGAATATCTTTATCGAAAACAATCCCCTTACCTCGCGCCGGGGGGGTAAATATTTTCATAACCCTTGTCGGAGAACCGTTAAGACCAACATTTTTTTCGTTCATTTTTAAATCGGCAATCCCCCAAATTGGAATTTCTAACTTTTTAGCCCGTATCTTACCCTTTAACGAAGGGAACCTGGGCTCGTTAATCTCCTTAACTACCGTAAAAAGACAAGGCAATGGTATTTCTAAAATATCATAACCCTCTTCTGTCATCCTCTCTACTATTGCAAAACTATTAGTTATTTCATTTATTTTCTTTACATAAGTAACCTGAGGGATGTTAAGCCATGAAGAAATTCCAGGCCCTACTTGCGCAGTATCTCCGTCGATTGCCTGCTTGCCGCAGAGTATTAGCGCATAATCACCTATTTTTTCTATTGCTTTAGCCAGCGTATAACTCGTAGCCCAGGTATCAGAACCCGCTATTTTTCTATCCGATATTAATATCGCCCTATCTGCACCCATTGCAATAGCTTCGCGTAAGGCAGTTTCTGCCTGCGGCGGACCCATAGAGATAACGACAACCTCTCCTTCATTGAGGTTTTCTTTTATTCTCAAAGCCTCCTCAACAGCATATGTATCGAAAGGATTAAGAATCGATGCGACACCTTCGCGAACTAAAGTTCCCGTTTCGGGGTCAATTTTTACATTTGTAGTTTCAGGAACCTGTTTAATACAAACGACTATCTTCATTTTTTATTTAGAGTTGTTTCCTTGATAAGGTTGAGCGCTATAACATTTCTCATTATCTGGTTTGTCCCCTCATAGATCTGTGTGATTTTAGCATCTCTAAAATATTTTTCGATAGGATATTCCCTCATATATCCGTAACCTCCGAAAATCTGCAGGCATTCCGTTGTAACTTTCATGGCAACATCAGAAGCATAAAGTTTCGCCATCGCAGAGGCTCTGGCTATGTCTTTTTTACCGCTGGCTACCATCCTGCAAACCGAATAAACAAGAGCACGCGCAGCTTCCAACTCTGTTGCTAAATCTGCCAGCATAAACTGCACGCCTTGAAAGCTTGATATAGGTTTATTGAACTGATGTCTCTGTCGAGCGTACTCTAAAGCAAGTTCCAACGCACCTTGAGCAATACCCAGAGCTTGCGCTGCAACGCCGGGACGGGAACAATCAAATGTTTTCATTGCAACAATAAAACCCATTCCTTCGCGGGATAATAGATTTTCTGAAGGAATTTTACAGTTTTCAAAAAGAAGCTCTCTTGTCGACGAAGCACGTATTCCAAGTTTGTCTTCCTTTTTGCCAAAATCAAAACCAGGAGTACCTTTCTCTATTATAAATGCAGACGCACCCCGTGCACCTTTAGATTTATCTGTCTTAGCAATTACAACATAAACTTCAGCCTCGCCACCGTTTGTAATCCACTGTTTCCTGCCGTTTAATATATAATGGTCCCCGTTTTTTTCTGCTTTTGTTTCAATAGCCGATGCATCGCTGCCGGCATTAGGTTCTGTAATTGCAAAAGCGGCTATTCTTTTTCCTGAAGCAAGCGAAGGCAGGTATTTTTTCTTCTGAGCATCATTCCCAAAGAGAATTATGGGATAGGTTCCAAGCGCAGATGCAGCAAAGCAAACAGCAATTCCTCCGCAAGCGCGCGAGAGCTCTTCAGTAACAAGTGCAAGTTCAAAAACACTGCCTCCGGTACCGCCGTACTTTTCCTCGATATAAACACCGAAAAGGTCGCTCTGTGCAAGCACCTTCATAATATCCCATGGAAATTCACCTGACTCATCATATTTCTTTGCAACAGGCCTTATTTTTTCCT
>CAZAPE010000015.1:0-22157 GCA_964487065.1 uncultured Planctomycetia bacterium
AATAAGACTTGTTATTTTTTAAATCTGAGAAAGCCCATGATAAGACAACTAAGAGATAGCCCGATTAAAAATGCACTTGGAATGATCCTGCCAAAATAGATGATTTAATCTTCCACTAAATTGCATTGATTTGCCTTTTCATTCTACCCCCTCTTTTTAACTAGGATTATTATCCTTAAATCGATTAGCATAGCGTATAATCCCTTCTCTAAGATATATAGACAACACCCTGATTAATTTGCAGTTAGAGCCGTCCTGAGAGAGCCTGATTACTCTGAAATAAGATGCGGGCTCCAATATAAAAATACCCAAAAAATAAAGCGTACAGAATAAAACCTTAAATTTAATACTTGCCAGATTCTTTTCATACAAATCAATAATTACAGCCATATGCTTACTGCTAAGAACGGATGCCAATCTGATAAAACTATTTACTATATCCTTATGCGGAATGAGATAGTCTTTTTCAAGATAATCTTCGATGGCTTCGGGACATTCAGACTCTGATTTTAGATACAATTCGGTCCCGGGATATAAAACCAGCGAAAACAACTGGAGATAAAACGGTTTGGGAGCTTTACTTAAAACCCGGACAGTCTCAAGTCTTTGGCTTCTATCCTCAAAAGGATTGTCTGTTATAACATCATAGAATGCAGCTATATTAAAATCTTTGATTATTTCAGCTGCTTCAATAAAGTCTGACTTAAACGAACTACGTTTATATATTTCTTTGCATATACGATCGCTTCCGCTTTGCAATCCTAGGCTGATCCAGCTTAATCCGGCATCTTTTAAAAGCCTGATCTTTTCTCTGGTAACATATGCCGGAATAGACCTGATGATGAACGGCTTATCTACCGTTTTTTTATAGAGAGCGCAAAACTCATTCAGATAATCTTCTGAGGCAGCCAAAAAACAATCATCCTGAAAATTGATATACTCAATCTCCGGATTTTCGATTATAGCCGAATGTATGTCCGTAATAACATTTTTAATACCCCGCCTTCTGATTTTATTATAATTATAGAGACGTGAAACAAAATTATTGCAGCAATACGTACAGCAGAATGGGCACCCCCGGGTAGTTATTATACTGTAAGTCCTGCCCAGATATCTGGAATACCGGCTGAAAACTTTTTTATTAAGAGGGATCACCTCTTTACCGCTTAAGATGAAAGCGCTTTTAGGTACATGCTGATAATAGCCGAGTGAATCCAGATCCGTCACCGGAGAATAGAGAGGATTTTTATTTATGTTGCCGTTGTCTCTATAACACAGGTTATTAATTGTTTTTATACCTTTACCTTCGTTCATGGCTTCTACCATATCCAAAACAGTTCTTTCGCCCTCGCCTATGCAGACATAATCGGCATAATTTAAGCAGTCTTCAGGGGATATCGTAGGGTGTATTCCTCCCCATACAACCGGTGTCGAACTCATAAAACTGTTTAAAAACTCGGTTAAATAGCAAGCCCTGGAATACTCAGTGCTCATTAAGCTGACGCCTATCAGATCAGGACTATATTGCGATACAAATCTTCTAACGCTTTTTAGATGCTTTCCTCCGCTATTAAAAGATGGCAGATAAAGAAGGGTCGAATCATAACCTTTGCTTAACAAATAATAATGAATATGCTTCAGGCCAATCGTATCTAAGTCTCTCTGTAAAGATATCAGGAGATTTTTCATAATCTATAAAGATTCAAAATATTCACCGGCAAATTTATCGCGTGTTGCTTCATCGACATCTTTCTGAATCCAGCCATTTGAAAGCCCTGCCCTGTGTAGAGCAAGAACTGCATCCTAATACTCTTTCCTGTTTATGGGACGGTCGAGAAGCGGCTCGTCTTGCGCTCGGTAAAAAGGGCAATGCTGGCTCATCAGGCTTATAAATTAAGCTTGCAGAATTATTAGAAATTCCGCGTCCCGTTCTTCTGATGCTTATAGCTAAATGTTGTAGATGATGGGACCACTCCTCCATATGTTGTAGGCTGAACCAGCGCATATGTGCCGTCAGACAGCTGTATTGCGTAGGTATGATCCGCTTGCTGCACCTACCTGCATTGCATATCCAGATGCAGGAGCTTCAGTTACGTTATTTATATTTACAGCGCCTAAATCTACTACCCCATTAGCAGCTTTAACCTCCATATAGCCTTCTCGCCTTCTAAAGTCATAAGTGGGTCCAAAGTCATCTACTGTATAGACTTGATTAGTTGAGAAGCTATATTCCTGAACCCATCAAACTCCAGGGTGCCCTGCAGTTTGAGTAAGAGCAAAGCTTCCGATCTCGATATTAGATGTTGAAGTAAGCCCGCCTTCATCTTCGGTTGAGCCTGCTTCAGGCTGGGTCGGATTGCCTCAAGTTCATCGATGCTCATAACCACGCCTTGTAATTCTTTTAAAGGTTTACATCGGGGCCTAAAACAACGCTCATAAGGCTTACACCCTACCCACCTTGTCTTCTTAGGCCTCATAATACTCTCCTGTTTTGCACATATGTGCATTATATAGGGGCAACATTTATTGTCAAGTTTTTAATGAAAATAGAAAAAATCCGATTTTATATTAGCCACCACTTCTTGAAAATAAAGAATACAGCCACAATAAGAAACGCAAACTCTACTATATAGTTCCAGCGCACTGCTTCCTTAAGATAAAAAAGAGAAAAAAAGCAAAAGACAACTAAAGTTATAACCTCTTGAATAGTTTTTAATTGCGCTGCAGTGAACACTCCATAGCCAATGCGATTAGCCGGCACCTGGAAGCAATATTCAAAAAAAACAATAAACCAACTTAAGACAATAACAGTAAATAACGGCACGCTCTTATATTTAAGATGCCCGTACCAGGCAAATGTCATAAATATATTTGAAATTATTAAAAGAACTATTGTTTTCATTAATTCGCTGGCTTTAATCTAAACAGTATATTTAGTTTGATATTATAGCATATTTTCTTAAAGCAAAAAAATCTCTTGTTGCTAGAAAAGTTTTCCCGGATATTATTTTTTTAATCTCATCCAAATTAAGAACTTTCCCTTTGCTTATAATCTTACCGTCAATTGACAAAGATAGAGTTATCAGTATTTTCTTTTAGTCTTATTTGCCTTTATTAACTCTTGTTTTGCCTTTCTGCTAAGCGTTTTTATATCTCTTTCCTTTTTGAAGGCAACCTTAAAATACTTATACTCCTTAACCCAGACCAATTTAACCGGAGATCTATCTCTCGTATATTTAGCTCCACGACCGCTGTTATGAAGCCTGAATCGCTCCTTTATATTATTCGTATAACCTGTGTAATATGTTTTATCGCTGCACTCTAAAATATAAACATAGAACTTACTGCTGCGTTTTATCTTGCTGCGCATAAAAATTAATTCAACCTAAATTAATAGTTTCAAGCTCAATAAGCATATCCTGACGGGATTTTTTAGTTATATATGGTACGGCATAGAAATATTTATGCTCTAAAACTTTCATCCCGCAGAATTCAAAGATACCGATATCAGTTGTTGTTTTTAAAGCCTCTCTTAAGCCGCCCCTTTCATAGTGCTCTTTTGGTCCGCCGGTAGTATTTATGATTATAACTCTTTTTTCCGTAAGCAGCCCATAAGGGCCTTTTTCATTAACAGCATAGGCAAATCCATGAGAGAGAACTCTATCCATATAGCCTTTAAGAACTGCCGGCATGCTAAACCACCAGATAGGATAAATAAAAATCATCGTTTTAGCCTCGCGCATTAAATCCTGCTCTCTTTTTATATCCTGCGGCAACTCTTTCTTAGAAAAGGCAATAAAATCCCCGGCGCTTAAAAGCGGGCTAAACTTAAGCGAATATATATCACGAATCTGATATGATTTACCTTCTGAATCAAGCCGTTTTTTAAGAGTGTCTAATATTGCGTGGTTAAAACTCTTTGTATTGGGGTGGCAGTATATTATTAAGTAACCCAAAGCAACCTCCTTTTTTTTATATTAACAGCGCAAAAAAATTTAAACAACGTTTTAAAATATCTTTATGCCTGCTTAAAGTTTTCACCAGCAAATTTCTCGCGTGTCTCTTTATCGACATCTTCCTGAGCCCAACCGTTGGAAAGGCCTTCTCTATTCATGGCGCTAAGCGCATCCTGATACTCTTTATTGTTTATGGGCCGATCGAGCAGGGGTTCATTGACAG
The DNA here is from genome assembly GCA_964487065.1 of uncultured Planctomycetia bacterium. Classification (GTDB taxonomy): domain Bacteria; phylum Omnitrophota; class Gorgyraeia; order Kaelpiales; family Kaelpiaceae; genus CAZAPE01. The sequence continues at coordinate 4,180 of CAZAPE010000015.1, forward strand.
CGCGATAGAAAGGATGGTACTGGCTCATCAGGCTTATGAAGCAGTCTTTTGATATCTGATTAGCGATAAAATTCATTATTTTTTCTGTTCCCGATATATTATTCGGCAAAATAAGATGTCTGATTATTACGCCACGCTTTACAATACCATTGTTAATTTCTAAGTTTCCGACCTGGCGGTACATCTCCTTTACTGCCAGCCTATTTATACGGCCATATTTAGGAAGCGCTGAAAATTTTAAACCTAAATCGTCATCAAAATAACGCATGTCTGGAAGATATATATCGATGATTCCATTAAGTAATTTTAAAATCTCAACTCTTTCATAGCCGCTTGTATTATAGACAACGGGAATATTTAAACCTGCCTCGATTGCCTTATCAAGAGCCTGTATAATCTGTACAAGATAATGGGTAGGCGTAACAAGATTTATATTGTGAGCTCCTTTATCCTGCAGCTTGAGCATAATCTGCGCCAGTTTCTCAACAGAGACATATTTTCCCTCGCCAGTTTGACTGAAACGCCAGTTCTGACAATATATGCAGCGGCCGGTACAGTGGCTGAAAAATATGGTTCCCGAACCCCTCTCTCCAGAAATAGCCGGCTCCTCGCCAAAATGAAGCTGGCTGCTATATATCCTCGCTATCTTACCAGCTTTACAAACACCTAATTCACCTTTAAGCCTATTAACCCTACACCTGTGCGGACAAAGCTCGCAGCTTGATAAAATCTCATCAAAGATGCTTACCTTTTTTTTAAGCTCTCCACTTTTAGATAAATTTGTATAGGAAGGGTAATTCATTTTATTTTTATTCCATAGCATAGTCTAAAAACAAAGTCTTAGCTTTTTATCTAGATTATATTTTTTAGCTTGCAAACGAACTCTTGAGGCTAAAGTTTTAGAATAGACTCTTGAACTCTCCTTATCAAATAAAAACATTTTATACTTTGCAATAAGACTCGGAGCATATCTTTCCAAAACAGGACAAATTGACTCCCATACGCCGGAACGTGAGTTTAATCTGTCTGCATAGATATATGCCAGATTTATTTTAGATAAAGAATTAAACAACCTATTTATATCGGACTCTTTATCCGATAAATAAGGTAAAAATGGACCCAGGAAAACATAACTTTTTATTCCCAAACTAGAGGCTTTTTCCAGAACTCCTATCCTCTCCTGGGCTATGCTTGCGTATGGCTCAAATAATTTTCTGACATCCTCATCAAGAGTGGTTAAAGTTACGCCTAAATCTACTTTTTCCGGATTTTCTTTTAATAAATCGAAATCCCGCACAATTAGTGAGTTTTTAGTCAGTATCGAAACTGAAAATCCATTTTTAAGCAAAATTCCCAAACACTGCCTTGAGAGTTTATATTTTTCTTCCTGGGGCTGCCAGCCATCACAAACTGAACTTATAAAAACCTCTCCTTTTTGTTTCTTTTTTACTTCCTTAGCTAAAACTTCGGCTGCGTTTATTTTTATATCAACAAAACTACCCCAGGGTTCTGCATGATTGGTGTATTTTTTCATGAAACGGGCATAACAATATTTACAACCATGCTCACAACCAACATAACAATTCAAGCAATAGTCGGATAAACCCGATTTATTTAATATGCTCTTACATTTAACCTCTCTTATTTTCATTATTATGCTTTTTAAAAAATCAAGAATACTTAGAGGTTTTATAAATTATTTTGAATTACTGCTTAATTCGTATCCTTTAGCAGGGTATTTATTTTTTCAAAAGACTGATTGCGCCTATTAAAGCAATAATCATAATCACATAATTATAGCTAAGCCAATAGGCCGCATTATCAATGACCATACCGACAATAGTTAAGACTATTACGAGAATAAGTACAATCGCGATAAGCTTTTTATTCTTCATATCTAAACCTCCTTTTAGAATTCATCCTTAGATAAATTCAACCCCGTGATTAGGCTTTGCCCTGTCCCTGCGGTTAGATTTGCCTTCGCAAATCTGTCGGGAAAAAACCTACGGGGTCTTATCAATCTTAGACAATATTATTATAACAGAATGGTTCTTAGTAATAAATCTATCTCTTTTTTTATATTTTAGTATATAATAAAGCGTATAATGTAACATCTACCTTTATTATTTATTAGCGTTGTAGTTATATCTGCAGCAACTATTTATATCACAAACCGTATATTTTTTATAAGGAACCTATGCAGGCATTGGAAAATCTCTCGGCTATCTACCGGGAAAAACGCAAAAACTATCTATTTTTTATGACTATCCGACATTCAACGGAAAATACAAAGGATTTAAATTCTCAGTTTATCTTTACCATTCAAGACAACACCGTTATGATCCCCGCACATTGACTGTTTCACTGAATAAGCTAGCCCCATTAAAGTTAGACATCTCAAGTGAGAAAAAACCTAGCAATTTTCTAACCCGGAATTTAGCAACCGGACTTAAAGTAAACACGAACGAGGAGGAATATCAGGGGCTTTTAATATACACCAATGACAATATCCGGATAATTGATTATCTAAAAGATGAGGAATAAAAAACACAATAAAGAAAATAATTAATGCCGGCTTTTTTAAAATCTCAATAAACGGCAGTATGATAGAAATTAGAAAATATAACTATGCTCTAAGAGATGATTTGCTACCTGAAAATATAATAAAAACACTAGATCTTTTAGTTGGCTTAACTAAAAGGCTTTGAAAATTTTAATACCCATCTAGCTTTATATTCTATCCCTGCTCTAACTCCCCGAATTATTAAAATTCCCGGCTTGAAACCAGCTGGCAAGCGAGTAATGATTAGGATCGTGTTTTTCAAAATTGTCTTTTGCTCTTTTAAAATTATTAGTTGCATAACAGTATTTACAACCGAAAACACAGGTATCATTAACGCCTATATCTTTAGATATTACACAGCCGCACTCTTCTCTTTGAGCGGGATCCTTTCTAGAGACAAATTTATTGCCTGTAATTTTATTAATTAATGCGTCATCAATACATTTTCCATGTTCTATTCCAAATTCAGACAAATCTATTTTTTCGGCGCAAGTTGTTATATTTAATTTTGCCTTACCCATCTTAGCGCCTATCCATTTAGACAGCTCTATGTAGGCGCTTGCATCGAACGCGTCAGGATAAAGATTAAAATTATTATCTTTTTTGGGGGCTAGCCGCAAACTATTTTTTCTATAAGGATCTATAAAACTTATTATAAGACTCTCGGTATAACCTTTAATATTTCTTAAGATATAAGATAAATTCTCTTTATGCCATTTGTAATCAGTAATATCAGAAAGAAGCACAGGATCATATCGCCAGATAACTTTTTCTTTCCCTATTCTGCTGCTTAATTCTTTAAAAGTCTTAATGGCGCAATTCAAAGACGGCGAGTAGGGATCTATCTGTTTGGGATAGCCTAAAACAGTATATTGGAGATAATATTTATATCCCATCTTATCTAATTCCGGTAAATATTTTATCAAAGGCTTTGCGTCTCTTGTCCAGAAAACTATAATCTCGACATCTTCCGGCGCAAGACTTACCATTTTAGTTATCTGCTTTGCATATAAAGGGTTAGGAGCATAGCAAAACCCCTCTCTTATTCTATTCATGAACCAGTCTGAATAAAAAGCGGGAATATCCGTTCTTCTGCTTGCGCTTATTATCTTTTTATTCCTTACTCTCATTATAAATAGCTATTTCATCTATAAAAAACACTTCTTACACAAGCCTTTATGCTTATTCTTCTCCTCCTCTGTTATCTCTTTTGCGCAGGATTCACAGTAGTACTTATTTTTTCGTCCTTTCATTCCTTTTTTATCTTTCATATTATCATTCCTATTTTTTTCTTTTGATTCTCCAGAATATAGCCTATCTTCTCAAGTGCAACTTTTGTGGCAGTATTTATTGGAAGCATTTTTTTACCTAAGTCTGTTCCTGAAGCAATAATCTGAATTGTAAAATCAGTCATATTTGAAGGATGGAAACCAGAAGCGATGAGTTCTTTAGCTTTTTTGTAATTAGAAGGATATTTTTCCTTTATTACTTTACAGCTTCCGTAAACATATTTCCCGTGTTTATCTTTTACTGTGAAAAACCCAAATAGCCTACAGATAAGCGGCCTTAAATCATAGACCGAACACCTGCCAGATGAAAAATCATTCTTATCGGGCTTAAAAAATACACAGATATCTGTTGAGTCAAAGGCTATTTTATCAAGCCATATATCAGCCTCATCCTTTGCCCATAAATTTAGGGCTATAGGTAGCATTTCAACGGCCGTTGTCTCAAGGAATGTATCACGACAGCAAATGCTGCAATTATCAGGGCAATGTATAGAAGTTAATTTTTTAAAACGCACAGCATCCTTATCTACTCTTTTAAATAACCGTAGTATCCGGATTAAAATTTTTTGATCATATTTATTAAGCTTTTTTAGTAAATACTTCATAATCCCTGCCTCTAAATTTTATTTCAAAACACGGAAAAATATAAAAACAAAATATACCAGAAGAAAAAATACCGCCTCCCACCTGTCCAGCTTCATCCTATTTCCGGTAAACATGAAGACAAAAAGCAAAAGAGAAGAAATAATAGTTGCTGCAATATCCAAACCGAACATAGGATATTGAATTTTTAAGGGCCTGATCAAAGAGCTTATGCCGAGGATAAAAAGTATATTGAATATATTCGAACCAACGATATTACCTACCGCTATATCCGCATTTTTTCTGAAAGCCGCAACCGCAGAAGTAGCGAGTTCAGGCAAAGAGGTTCCAGCAGCAACTACAGTAACGCCTATTAAAGAAGTGCTCACACCTAAACAGGCAGCGATCTTAACAGAAGAATCAACTACAATCCTGGCGCCTATAAACAAACCCAAAAATCCAAGGATAATAAAAAAGAACATTTTTTTAAAAACGCAATCGGACTGAAAAGCAGGCGTGTTTTCTTTTTGAAGAGAACGCAAAACATAGTAGAGAAATAAACAGAAACCTAAGATAAGAACCACGCCGTCTATTCTGCTCAACACAAAATAACCAGCAGGATTAATTACAAGTATTCCGAGAAAAGCAACAGACAAAAAACATATTGGTATCTCAAAGCGCACGGTGTTCCTCTTCACCGTCAAAGGATATATCAGACCCGCAATACCTAAAATAACAAGAATATTGAAGGTATTGCTGCCTAAAATATTTGTCATTGCAATATCCGATATGCCTCTGGACGCGGCATGAATATTAACCATTAGCTCCGGCATAGAGGTCCCAAATGCAACTACGGTAAGGCCGATAAATAAATCTGAAACTTTAAGCTTTCTGGCTAAAAAAGTAGCCCCCGTAACGAATAAATCAGCCCCTTTTAGCAGAACCGCAAAACCTAATAATAAAATGAGGTACTGCATCACGGTTATTTCAAAAACAACATTATACCTTTTCTTATCATCATAACAGCAATTGCAGCCAGAAAAAGGCTAGTTACTTTAGAGAGTGCTTTGGATCCGACCTCGCCAAGTTTTTTGATAAGAAGTCCAGAAAAAGAGAAAATACAACCTGCCAGTAAAATATTGATAAAAACAGAAACCAGGGTAGCAAAGATGCCGTATTCTGCAATAATCATTAAAGATGTCGTTAAAACCGCAGGGCCTACGATAAGGGGCGTACCTAAAGGCACAGCTCCCAAGTCTTTAGAAGGAATGCGACGGCGCTTAGTAGGATTAATAAGGTCTATGACAGCAATTGAGAAAAGTATTACTCCTCCTGCAATCATAAAATCTCCTATAGTTATGCCCAGAAAATTAAATATAGACCTGCCTAAAAAAATAAATCCTAAAGCTAGCCCCAAAGCTGTAAATATAGATTGAATTATAATTCTAGATTTATCTTTCTTTTCTATGCCTTCAGTAAGCGAGACAAATATAGGCAATACCCCTATTGCATCTACGGCAACAAATATAGGAATAAAGGCAAGAAAGATATTCTTTAACATGTCTTATATCTTATCATACATACGTTAAGATAGCTTATTACTGCTTTGCCTCGGGATGTTAAGAGTAGCCTTTTTTATTCTTTGTCAGTATCGACCAGATCGCATGCAGCTCTCTGTGCTCACCCAGAAGATGATTACGACAAAGTTTTCCGGGGGGTTATTTCCCAGATTCTCATAATTTAAATATGAGTATTTAATCTTTACCCCAGAACTTGTCCGCAGCTTTCTCCATTACATCTAAGCGCGTGTAGTAATCTGGAAATTCGTTTAGATGCGCTAAAGCGATTTTACCTGTCATAAGCTCATCGTCATTAGTAACATTTGTACTAGAATCGATTAAACCATGCTCAAGCTCGACATCCATACCGCGCCTAAACTGCTCAACATCAAACTTATCCCATTTAATGCCAAGCTTCTCACCTATCGCTTTTGCTATCTCAGGTGTGAAATGTTTCTTTCCCATCTTTAAACCTCCTTTTTTTAATATTTATAATTTTAACAGTTTTAAAGCATTTTGCGAAAAAATAACCTTCTTTAACTGAGACGGAATATCGAGATTTTTAAGATAATCAATATCTTTTTTCTGGTCAATAAGAGGAAAATCTGTCCCGAAAAGAAGCCTGTTTTTATCATGACCAAGAAGCATCTTCTTTATCCTCTGAGACGGAAGATAGTGGAAGAAAAAAGAGGTATCAAGGTATATATCAGTACCGAGAAGATATTTCTCAACATCATCCCAGAGGCGAAAACCGCCGAAATGCGCAGCTATGATTTTAAGCGACGGGAATGATTGTTTAACTCTTAGCAGCCTTTCCGGGGAAGAACGCACTATCATAGTGCCTGAGAGTTCATAACCGCAGTGAAATAATACAGGTATACCTAATTTTTCAATTTCCTCATAAATCGGAAAAACCCTCCTTTCATCGACATAAAAATTCTGGAATTCAGGCTGCAGTTTTATACCGCAAGCATTATCCTTGATTCTTTTAAACTCATTTTGCCAGTTTTTATAATCGGGGTGAAAAGCAGCAAATATTCCAAGGCGCGGGTTTTTAATTCCAAAAAGCCAGTTATTTATTGACTCTACCTTTCCCGGGTCCGGAGCAACAGAACAGATACAACTCAAACGTATTTTATTCTTATCCATAAACTCAAGCAGTGTTTCAACAGTCGGCAACTCTTTAAGCTTAACTTTAAACAAAGACTCCAGATTCTCGCGAGCTTTCTCTGCAACCTTCGAAGGCCAGACATGGGTATGAATATCTACTATGCTATAATGCATAAACCTCTCTTTATCTAGGCTTTATTTGATAACAGGTAATCCTTTGAGAGCCGCAAGAGATCTCTGCAGCTCATCTTCAGGTAGATGGTACTCCGAAAGTTTTCCATCAAGAAACTTTTCATATCCTTGTAAATCCATAAGACCATGACCACTATAATTAAAAAGAATTACTTTCTCTTTACCCTCTTCTTTGGCTTTATTGGCTTCTTCAATAACACAGGCAATAGCATGGCTTGTCTCCGGAGCCGGTATATAGCCTTCTGTCCTTGCCCAAAGCAATGCTGATTCATAGCATTTTACCTGATCATATGCTCTTGGCTCCAGCAAACCTTCCTTTACTGCATGACTTACCAATGGTGCCATACCATGATAACGCAAACCTCCGGCGTGAATCGGAGGCGGAACAAAATTATGCCCAAGTGTAAACATTGCGATAAGCGGCGTCTGGCAGGCTGTATCACCGTAATCATAACTATACGGCCCTCGCGTAAGCGTAGGGCAGGCAGTCGGCTCTGTAGGTATAATAGTTATTTTAGCGCCATTAATCTTATCGCAAACAAAAGGAAATGATAATCCCGCAAAATTGCTGCCTCCGCCTGCGCAACCTATGATAATATCAGGAGTAGACTCTGATATTATTGCAAGCTGCTTTTTTGTCTCAAGACCTATTATAGTCTGATGTAATAGAACATGATTCAGAACACTTCCGAGGGAATAACGGGTTTGCCCCGATTTATCGCTTACTGCATCTTCTATCGCCTCACTTATAGCTATTCCCAAGCTTCCAGGAGTATCAGGCATTTTCTTTAATATCTCCCTGCCAAAATTGGTCTTATCGCTAGGGCTGGGGATGCAGGTTGCATTCCAGAGACGCATCATAATCTTACGTAACGGTTTCTGCTCGAAACTGATACGTACCATATATACCTTACACTCAAGTCCGATAATGTTACAGGCAAAAGCCAAAGCGCTGCCCCATTGACCAGCGCCTGTTTCAGTAGTAAGTTTTTTAATGCCAAACTGTTTGTTATACCAGGCCTGCGCAACGGCAGTATTAGGCTTATGGCTTCCGGGAGGAGATACGCTTTCGTCTTTATAATATATCCGCGCCGGGGTTTGGAGATATTTTTCAAGGTGAGTTGCTCTGCATAACGGCGTTGGCCGCCAGCGGTAAAGAATCTCGAGAATCTCTTCTGGGATATCTATCCAGCGCTTAATAGAAACCTCCTGCTCTATTAAATTTCCCGGAAAAACAGGAGCTAACATTTCAGGCGTAATCGGTTTTCCATCAGGCGTAAGCGGCGGAAGTAATGGTTTTTTAAAATCAGCTGCTAAATTGTACCATTGACGGGGAATATCTTTCTCTTCGAGGAAAATCTTCTTTCTATTCATAAGATCTCCTTTATTTGTTTTTTAATGAAAAAAATATTATATCTATTATTATTGTATTTGTAAAATTTATATTAAATCTAATTGGGGTTATTAAAATTGTTTCAAGCTTCTTTTCCGAAAGGAGATATTTCTCTGAGACGGTTTATTATAGGAGGCAGAGATTTTATAATATAATCAATATCGGCCTCGTTGTTATAACGGCTGAGGCTGAAGCGCATAGAGCCCTGGATATACGTAAACGGAACCCCCATAGCACGCAACACATGCGAAGGCGTCAGAGAATCAGAGGTACACGCAGACCCTGAAGAGGCAGCGATACCTTTGTCATCAAGCATCATAAGTATAGATTCGCCTTCTATAAATTCAAAACCAATATTTGTGGTATTAGGAAGCCTGTTATTTATGATGCCGTTTATTCTTGTATTAGATATATTCTTTGTAATATTAGTTTCAAGCCTATCGCGCAAAGATTTAACCCGCGTATTCTCATCCTGGATATATTTTTCCGCTAATTCAGCGGCGACACCGAGTCCTACGATAGAAGCAACATTCTCAGTTCCACCACGACGGCCAAACTCCTGATGGCCTGCAATCAAGAAAGGAGTAAATCTCGTACGTTTACGTATATAAAGCGCTGCGATGCCTTTGGGTGCATGTATTTTATGACCAGACAGAGAAAGAAAATCAACGGGCAATTTCCTCATATCTATAGATATTTTACCTACAGACTGCACGGCATCGGTGTGGAATACAACCTTGCGTGTTCTTGCTATTTCCGCAATTTCCTCTATTGGAAATATGACACCGGTTTCATTATTTGCATACATTATTGATATAATTGCCGTATCCTCATCAATTGCGCTTTTAAGCTCATTTAAATCTATCATGCCTTCGCTATCGACAGCAAGGTAGGTAACCCTATAACCGGTAGATTCAAGATAACTGCACAAGTTCAATACCGCAGAATGTTCGACTTTTGTGGTTATTATATGCTTCTTCTCGGGGGAAGATCTTAAAGCGCCTATAATAGCCGCGTTATCACTCTCAGACCCGCAGCTTGTAAATATTATCTCCGTTGGCTCATTAGCCTTAATAAGCGCGGCGACCTGCTCTCTGGCTTTATTTATATACTTTTTGATCTTACCGCCAAAAGCATGCATGCTGGATGGATTTCCGTATTCATTGCAAAAATATGGAAGCATCGCCTCATAGACTTCCGGCGCTACAGCAGTAGTTGCATTATTATCGGCATAAACAAGCTTCATTATCCTACCTCTTCGACAATAATCGATGGAGAAACAAACTCTTTTAATTTTGATTCTACCAGTGTTTTTAATGTAACTCCCGTAGCAGGGCAGCCCAGGCAAGTACCAAGGAGTTTTACATAAACTTTATCGCCATCTATATCTACAAGCTCTATATCTCCCCCGTCTGCTTTAAGGTGCTGGCGAATCTCACGTTGTATAGTATCCTGTATTAAAGATATCCTCTCTAAGTTTGTCATGCTCATCTTCTGGGGTTCTTTTTTAGGGAGTATTTTAGTCCCCTCTTTACCCCAAAACTCCTCTAATAATTTCTCTATCTCAAGCCTACACCTCCCGCATCCACCGCCTGCCTTTGTATAATTAGTAACTTCATCTACTGTCTTTAAGTTATTATTTTTTATTGCGCGTATAATTTTTTTATCCGTTACGCTAAAACATTTACAGACAACCTTTTCGTCGGAAAGTATCCTTTTTTTAATATCAGCACCTCTGTAGTTTGCTATTGCAACCTCCAGAGCCTCCATGCCCATAACAGAACAATGCATCTTCTCTTCCGGTAATCCACCAAGGTAATCCGCAATATCTTTATTGCTGATTTTAGATGCATAATCTACAGTCTTACCTTTGATTAATTCCGTTAATGCAGAAGAGGAGGCTATTGCACTTGCGCAGCCAAAGGTCTTAAATTTCGCATCCAATATCTTGCCTGTTTTCTTATCTATGCGCAAAGTAAGACGCAACGCATCCCCGCAGATTATGCTGCCAACCTCTCCAACAGCATCAGGATTTTCTATTTCTCCGACATTGCGCGGGTTTTTAAAAAACTCTTTAACTCTTTCTGTATAATCCCACATAGTTTTGCTACAAAAAAATTTTTATTTTAGATAAATAGGGCAGGCTTCTCTATCTTTAGGTTTGCATTTTTTTAAATCCCAGCATTTAGCGGAATTTATTATTGTTTTAACTCCTTCGATATTTATATGTTTCTTTTGTATCAATTCCTTAATATTCTCCAGCATTTCTATATCGTGCTTGGAATAAAACCTGTCTTTGCCGATACGAACTGGTTTTATTAATCCTTTTTTCTCCCAAATCCTTAAAGTAGCGGTACAAACCCTCAGGAATTTGGCAACTATTCCAATTGTATATACTGGCTCTTTATAACCGTACTTCATTTATACTCCTTTTTTACCTATAATGACTATTTTTATATCAAATATAAATACTATTGTCAAGCATGATAGACCATTGAAAACGGGGTATAAAAATGGCAGCAAAACTCTATTCTCGAAAAAATATCAAATGCTCCGGGGTTTAAGAATCCTTTCTGCTTAACTTGATAAAACTGTTATAAATAATAGACCTATTTATTATATACCGCCTTTGATTTATTCTGGATACATAAAAGAAGCGATTGGAAAGATTTCTCAAAAGCAATAACACCATCATTAAGAAGTTTTTGCGAGACCATATCGATATCAATTCCAAGAGCTGATAATTCGCTGAAAATAACATCAGTTTCTGGCTCTGAAATTGTTAATGCCTCCTTTACAACACCATGATCTAAAAACGCAGTAAATGTATTCTCGGGCATTGTGTTAACAGTGTCTTTGGCAATAAGTTCTGTTACATATTTTATATCGCTGTAAGCGGGATTCTTTGTGCTCGTCGATGCCCAAAGCGGACGTTGTATATTGCCGCCTGCGGAAGAAAGATATTTAAAATCAGGATAGTAAAAAATCTCCAGGAATTTTTTATAAATAACCGCACAATTTGCAACTGCCGCTTTTCCTCTAAAAACTCTTTGCGAGTTTTGCTTATGCTCTGATAATAAAGAATCAACAACCGTATCCATCCGGCTCACAAAAACACTGGCTATGGAATGTATTCTGCTTATATCTTTATTGTCCTTTAATGCTCTTTTTAATCCGCTTATATAAGCATTTGCACTGTCAATATACTGTTTTAATGAAAATATTAACGTGGCATTTATGTTTACCCCTTTTGAAACTAACTCCTCTATTGCCTCTACACCTTCATTAGTGGCCGGAACTTTAAACATGGCATTGGCCCTATTTACTTTCTTCTTTAGCCTTAAAGCCTCCTTAATTGTCTCCTCTTTCTTAAAGGCAAACTGGGGATTAATTTCAAGACTGACATAGCCATCAAGAAAACCGCTTTTTTCATACAGAGGCAGAAAAATATCCGCTGCATCCTGCACATCTTTAACCGTTAAATCATCGTAAATTTCAAAAACAGTCTTACTTGTTTTTGAAAGTTTTAAAATGCTCACATCGTAATCAGCGCTGTTGTTTATGGCATTATCAAATATAGTCGGATTTGATGTCAAACCGGATAAGCCCCTAGCTATTAAATCATTAAGACGCCCCGTTTGAATAAGAGATCTGCTTAAATTATCCAACCATGCGCTCTGGCCGAAAGAAAGCAGCTTTATAATTGAATTCATAGTTCTCCCCTTATTTTTTTATCACTGGCTTCTCTAAAAAATAAAATTTATTTACATTCTGTTTAAGTCTGCCATTAAAATATACTTATACCTTCTTTCTTCAATATTTTCGCCAATTTACCTAAAGACAAGCCTACCACATTATAAAAACAGCCTTCGATGCGCCTTATAAAAACTCCTCCCTGACCCTGAATATCAAAACTTCCCGCCTTCTCCACATGCAAACTCTTGGAAATATATTTTTTAATATCTTCATCGCTTAAAGGATACATGTATACTTTTGTTTTATCATAAGCAGTAGATAGCCTGTTCTTGTCTTTGTTCAGTACGGCAATCCCGGTATAGACCCATTGCGCGTTTTTTGAGAGTAGCTTTAAAACTTTAAATGCATCCTTTTTGTTTTTAGGTTTTCCTATAATCTTACTACCGACCAAAACAAGGGTATCGGCAGCTATGATAATCCCGGCAGGCACTCTCTTTGCTACATCATTTGCTTTTCTTACTGCATTATCAATAACTAAATCAGAACATTTGTTTTTTAGTTTTCTTGACTCTTTTATTAAAGGAGGAACTACATCTATTTTTAGGCCTAAATCTTTTAACAATTTAAATCGCGCTTTAGATTTAGAAGCAAGTATTATCTTCATCACTTGGAAACCTGCTCTGCGGCCAAAAACCCTGTTGAAAATGCCTGCTGCAAATTATAGCCTCCGCTTTCAGCGCAACCTTCTATTATCTCTCCTGCAAAGTAAAGCCCCGGAACTAACTTTGATTCCATAGTTCTGGGATTAATATCTTTAATCGAAACTCCGGAACAGGTAACCATAGCGTAATCTATTCCTAAAGTTTCAGTAATAGTTAAAGGAAAAGATTTCATCAAATATATGAGAGTGTGCCGCTCTGCTCTTGTTATACTACTTCCTGTTTTATCCCCATTTAGATGAGATAATTTAAGAAAAACAGGTATTAGCCTTTGCGGAAGCAGGGAATGCATTATATTTTTTAACTTAGTATTTTTTTTTGTTTTAAACTCATTCAACAGGCGTATCTCTACTTGAGTTGAATCTAATGCCGGCTTTAAATCTATAAACAAAGCAACCTCTTCTTTTAAAAGTGGCGCTATTACTACGCTTAAGTCCAGAACCAACGGACCTGAAACACCAAAATGCGTAAACATTAATTCACCTACGCTTGAGGCTATTTTCTTTTTGCCGCATTTAAAAGTTATTCTTATATTTCTTAAAGCCAGCCCTTGAAGCTCTTTTACCCATTTCTCTTTTGTCTTTAACGGCACAAGCCCGGGGATTAAAGGCGTAATATTATGCCCCAGCTTTTTAGCAATACGAAAACCATCTCCGCAAGAACCTGTGACGCGATATGAAGCCCCGCCTTGTGCCAGAATAACTTTTTTTGAAAAAATATTATTACTATCGCTTAAATGTATCCGGAAAAAACCGCTCTCTTTACTAACATCAACCACAGCACTGTTATAGATAACTTCGACGTTCTTATCTTTAAGTTCTTTTTGGAGGATTTTAAGAACTGATGAAGCTTTATCGCTAACCGGAAAAACTCTGTTTTGTCTCTCTATTTTCATTTTAAGTCCACGGCTTTCAAAAAATTCTACGAGCTCCTGATTAAAGAAAGAATTAAACGCGGTGCGGTAAAAATTTCCTCTTTCATGAAACTTTTCAATAAATACATCCAGAGACGAATAATTTGTGATATTGCATCTACCCTTACCGGTAAGAAGAAGTTTTTTTCCTAAAGAATCATTCTTTTCGATTAAAACAATACTTTTTTTGTTTCCTGCTGCAGTTATCGCTGCCATACATCCTGAAGGCCCACCCCCAACTACCGCTATTTCATATATATTCATATTTCAAATAGAGGTTAGATATAAAACTCGCTTTAGGCTTAACTCAATTGTTGAATTCAGGGATAACATTCCCCCACACATCAAGAGGTAAAGCTTTTTCGTCTGCTATTTGCAATGTTTCAAGAATTCTTGATATCGGCTCAGCAACGGCAAAATCCTGGCGCTCGTTTGTTGCAATTATCAATCCAAGCAACTCGATATTACTACCCTTAAGACCTATCGCCGGGCTTCCGCTGTTGCCGGGAAAAACTTCCACATCTATAAGATAACAACGTTCTTCAAAATACTTTCCGTCTTCTCCTTTTATAAATTTTTCATCAGCGACAAAAGCTATCATACCGCGGCGCCCAAAAGGACTCTGCTCTTTAAGTTTAAAACCTATATCAAGCGGATATCCGAATATAATTACTTCAGCCGGAGGTAAAGGGTCTTTTTCGGGAAGCTGATTATTTTTAAAATCCGGATTATTTTTATCGCTTTGAAAAAAAGCGACTATATTTTTACCCTCAGGCGGAGATATTTTCATAACGGCAACATCAACATAGCGATTATCTTCGTCTCCTTTAAGAGGATGAAAAACCCAGCCGCTTCTGGGTAACTTCATCAAAATTACCTCTTCAGGACCCTTGATTTCGCCGCCAACATTATAAAGAAACGGCACCCGCACGTGGAGATCGTAATCCTGCTCAACTACATGACGAGCAGAGACGATATAAAGACTATTTTTATAGGCCACAAAAAATGCCGTTCCATCAGAAACGATATTACTCTTTGTGATATCTGAACCCTCTTCAACATACTTAACCACATGCTCTAAGCGCAAAACACAGCGTTTCAACTGAAGATAAAACGGCTCTAAAACTTGCGCTTCAACTTTAGGTAAAGAGTATCCAACGCCGCCAATAAATAAAAAAGTTATTAGAAATACTATCTTAAATATTTTTAAAAACATACACTACCTCCTTTGAATTGAAAACCAAGAATGCATCAAAAATAAGCATTCAAAACATATTGCTGAATCATACGATGCGTATTAAAAAAGGAAGCGTTAATCGCTATTGAATGACGCATAATATCAATCCATCTCTGTCGTTCTTTATAGAATACCGGAATAATAATATTTTCAAGTTTATCATATAGGGAATGCGCTTCGATTTTGTCATTACTTTCGCTCTCTACCGAAGTAGAACCTATCGCCCACCCTGTAAGGCCTTCAATGTAACCTTCTATCCACCAACCGTCTAAAACACTTAAACTGGGAATTCCGTTATGGGCCGCCTTCATTCCGCTTGTTCCGGATGCCTCCTTTGGCTTCCGGGGAGTATTGAGCCATAAATCCACTCCGGAGATAAGCATCTTTGCAATTCTTATATTATAATTATCCAGATAAACAATTCTTATATCCCCGTTTATACTTTTTGATTTATTGATTATCTTCTTAATCAACTCCTTACCCGGCCAATCATTAGGGTGGGCTTTACCAGAAAATACAAATTGAATCTTACCTGCTCTGCGGGCTATATCGATAAGCCTTTCGGTATCAAAGAAAACCAGATCCGCTCTTTTATAAGCTGTTGCCCTGCGGGCAAAACCTATTGTCAAGGTCTCATTATCCATTGCTAAAGAACCATGCTTATTCACATAACGCATAAGTTTATTCTTTGCCTCGATATGCGCGTTCCAAACCTCCTCCCGCGGAATACTCAATGCATAGCGCAGGCTGAAAGGGTCATTTCTCCACCCGGGCATATAATTATCATATAATTTTTCAAAGCTTTCAGCGACCCAGCTGGATGAATGCACACCGTTTGTTATGGATTCAATATGGTACCCGGGAAACATTTCGTTTGAAATCCTACCATGCTTTTTAGCAACACCATTAACATAATGAGATAAATTTAAAGCCAGCAATGTCATGTTTAGTTTATCCTCTTCCCCAAACTGTTTTAATACATCCAGTGGCACAATATCACCTAGAACATCTCTTACTAAACCATAGGAGAATTTATCATGTCCCGCAGGAACAGGAGTGTGGGTGGTAAAAACGCACATTCTGCGCACGCCCTCAATATCCCATTTATCATCTCCGTTTTTATTCCTTTCCTTAAGCAATTCCAGAGTAAGCAAGCTTGCATGGCCTTCATTCATATGATAACGATTAATAGCATGAAAACCTATTTTCTTAAGCATTCTTACCCCACCAATGCCAAGGATAACCTCCTGAGAGAGCCTATACCTCTCATCTCCACCGTAAAGAAAATGCGTCAGTTTACGGTCGGATTCGCTATTTAATTCAATATCCGTATCTAAAAATATAATGGGAACACGGTAACCGCTTATTCCAACCACCCTAAATTCCCAGGCTTGGACATAAACTGTTCTTCCTTCTACTGAAACTGTAATTTTTCTGGGCAAAAGCCTTAAATACTTCTTAGGGTTCCACTCCTCAGGTTGTTCTAATTGCTGACCCTGATCATCAAAACTCTGATTGAAATAACCTTTCTTATAAAGGAGAGTAACAGCAACCATGGGAACATTAAGATCAGCACTGGAGCGTATTGTATCTGCGGCAAGAATTCCAAGGCCGCCGCTATAAGTGGGCATTTCAGAGCAGATACCTATCTCCATTGAGAAATAGGCAACCTTTCTTCCTGTCTTGCGAACCCTGAATACGCCTAAACCTTCAGGTTTCGAAAATTCTCCTTGAGATATATTCATTTACTTTATTTCAACTTATTAGAAAAATCTATTTGTTTAGTTTATATTTATATAATATACATGTCAAGAAAAAGCACTTTAACAAAAAAATCAAACCTTGTTATTCTTTTGGACAAAGTTTATTTCTTATATTATCAAGCTTGCCGAAACAAATTAACCTATCATCAATAAATATTTTAGTATCTGCTTTGGGATTGGGAATAATACCTCCTTCCCTCTCAACGGTCAGAATTGTAATATCATACTTTCTTAAATCAGCCTCCAGTATAGTTTTGTCAAGTATCGGGCTGTTTTTGCATATTCTTATTCCTGATATACCGTAACCGCCGGTTGCAACAAGTAACTCCTCAAAAGATACTGCCTTTACAAGCTCACTCTTAAGAATACGAGCGCGTATTGCATCAGTTAATCCTTTGCCAAGTTTGGAACGCGTGAAAAACTTATAACCAAAATAAGTAACAATAATAATAATTAATAAATTTATCCAGGGCAGCAAACTTGAAGGAAAAACGACCTTCAAGAAAGGAATCGTGAATTTATGCACCAGATTATCCGGACGCAGCGTATTTGCAAAAGTTGCAATTAATGTAACTAAACCTGCATTGCCTAAAACCATAATAACAGATGCTATACGTCTCCTTTGAGGATTACCGGTTATCAACTCCGCCTCTTTAGTGGTAAAACCTGTCCCGGTGAAACATGATAGCGCCTGGAACTTTGCCAGCGACCACTCAAGTCCAGTAAGCTCAAAAGCAACCGCCCCTATACGCACGATAATAAAGGAAACCAGTAAAATAAACATAAACAGAAATAAATTCATCTTTCACCTCCTTTTAGTCCTCAGCGAATAGATTCCAGAGGAATCTGCAGAGGGCTCCTAATGAGTCCGTTACTTATGGAACGTTAGTAAACATAAGTAACATGGGCGAATTATCCCCCCTTGATTTCTCCGAAACCCTGTGAAATGCAAAGCATTTCCA
>CAZAPE010000016.1:0-15399 GCA_964487065.1 uncultured Planctomycetia bacterium
TATTCCTCTTCGAGAAACAACTTCTCGGGGATAATTCGACTAGTCAATTTTACTTCGCCTTTGGGCTTGTAAAAATTGAAGTCTCATTACCCCCTTATATTCCTCTTCGAGAAACAACTTCTCGGGGATAATTCGACTAGTCAATTTTACTTTGCCTTTGGGCTTGTAAAATCGAAGTCTCATTACCCCCAAAATTTAAATAATACTTGACCGCAAAGGCATATTAATAGTAATTTTTTAGAGGAGGTAGTGCAACAGTGTTTAGGGAGGTCACGGGTTTATATATTATAGCAAGGAGATGCACTGTCTCTTTGCTATAATATTTTTTTATACTTTTTTTAAAAATGTTTAAAAACTTGTAAATCAGATATTTATATGGTATAACTTAAAAATGGGGAAAAAAAATACATATTTTTTAATTGTTGTATTTTTGTTTAATCCTATTCTAGCTTTTTGTTTTGAAGGTAGTTTAGGTATAGATCCTTTGCCGGTTTTGGGCAATTCAGTAGGAAGCAATATCAGAGAGATCTCTACATCAAAGCTGGACCTTGAGTCTTACGAGTCAACTTTAATAAATGGCCTTAGCTTTCCTGAGTCCAGAATATCAAATACACCCGGTGTAATAGCATCTTTGGTTGCTGCATGTAATGAAGTTATAAAAAGAAAATCAGATAATTACATTTTTTCTCAAGCTTCACAGCTGGGAGGGTTGGAATATATATTGGGTTTGGCAACAGCAAGGGCTGAAGGGCAACAGCGAGGGATGGAATTTGGTATAAAATTAGCAGAAGATAAGCAATATCAGGCTGATAATGTGTTAGAACAGGCAGAATGGTGGGCGTACACTGTAAAATATGATATTGAGAGGTTGTTTAATGTCATGTTAAATCCGGATAATACAGCTGCTTTCGGTGCCGATATGGAGATGAAATTAGGCGAGATGTTAGTGAGTCTGCTTGCTTTGCAATATCTCCATTTAGGTCAAGAGGTTGTTTCTTTAACTGGTTTGCCCGGAATAAACCTTTTGAATTTCTTGCCTAGTCCAGAAATATTAACTTCTCGCGCTAATAAAACTTATGATCAGGGCGCCGATATTTATTCGCGCAGCGCTTATATTAATTTTTTAGAGGATAAATGCCTTCCTTCTGGATGGAGGGAGATGCTTATTCAGAATGATTATAGAAATATAGGAGCCGGATTTATAGCTCAGCTTAAAGACGATTCATCTTTAAGCGGATTTGATAAATTTTTAGTATTTTCAAGCGTTTTATTCCCGTATTTTATAGATTTAGCAATAGACGAGCATAGGGATAATAATTGGGATGCTTCGGGCTATTGTCCCATAATGGATTTAAGGTGTTACGGCGATGCGAGTATGCATGGCGACTACTGGATTAATTCTAATGAGGGTAAGAATATATTTTATTACATAGCAACAGCTGTTTATCCATACCTAAGAGACGGGAATATAGAAGGTCTTAGCGATGAGCTTTACCGGATTTATTCAGCGGCAAGTAGTTCAGAGGCAATCTATATACAAAATAGCGGAATAAGTTTAAATGAAATAACCCAAAGCAGCATCTATTCTGTTCTTTCTAGAAAGAGTTATTTTTCCCGCATTCTAGAGAGCTTCCCTTATTAACAAATAATCCTAGTAGGTCTTGCATTTTGCAATATTATAAAAACTTTATAAGCAATTTGACAAAGCAGTTAAAATATGGTTAATATGTATTAGGAGGGGGGAAGTGAAGAGAAAACAAAATATAAGGGCAAAGATCGCTCTTAATATCAAAGATGTAAAAAAGAAAGAAATAAAACTTCTTACTTCAGGGATTAGGATAGTTGTTGAGAAGAACGAGCATCCTGCGGTATGTCCTTATTGTAAAACAGTGTCCGATAAGGTCTATGAATATCGAAAACAGATAATTCTTGATAAGCCTAAAGATGATAAAAAGGTAGAAATAGAGGTAAATAAGAGAAGATTTGTCTGTGTGAATCAATCCTGTCCGGCTAAAACGTTCACCGAAACCATCGAAGGTCTTTCTGTCACCAGAAGATATACGAAATCTTTTGAGAATTTCCTAAAGGAACTGATTAAAAAAGACGGTTATCTGACAACGCAGCGCGTGTTGGTAGAGAAATATGGTTTGAGGTTGAGTTTGGCCACGCTTTTCTATATGGATTATCAAAATAGTAAATAAGTCAGCTTTATTCAAAACTGCAAAATTTAATTTTTACTCCATTTTTAATTTTTATTGTCAATTATTTGCTTTATCCCTTTTGCTAACATTTCAGTATGCCCGTTTTTTCTAAGAAGTGGAATATCCGCTTTAAATTAATATCGGCAGTAGCCCTTTTCTGTTGTTTTTTGCTGTATATTCGTATTTACTTCTTGACTATTTTTATCATATAAAGTATATATACTTGGAAATGGCGCAAGTAAGTTTAGTTAACGTTAGCAAGATTTATCCTCCAGATATTCTGGCGGTGAAGGATTTTTCTATAGGTATTGAACATGGCGAGTTTACTGTAATACTTGGTCCATCCGGTTGCGGTAAGTCTACTACACTGCGTATGGTTGCGGGACTGGAAGATGTATCGAGCGGCGAGATTTATATAGGCGATAAACAGGTCAATGATGTTGCTTCCAAATACAGAGATATTGCAATGGTTTTTCAAAATTATGCTTTGTATCCGCATATGACTGTTTATGAAAATATGGCATTTGGTTTGAAACTGAGGAAATATCCTAAAGATGAGATAGATAGACGCGTTAATGAGGCGGCAGATATATTGAGTATAAAGCGTCTCCTGCTGAGGCGGCCGAAAGAGCTTTCCGGCGGGGAAAAACAGAGAGTTGCAGTTGGCAGGGCCATAGTAAGGAAGCCTCTGGTGTTTCTATTCGATGAACCCCTGAGTAATTTAGATGCAAAATTGCGCGTGCAAATGCGTACCGAATTGAATAAGCTGCATAATAAACTACAGGCAACGATGATATATGTTACTCACGATCAGGTCGAAGCTATGACTCTGGGTGATAAGATTGTCGTCATGAAAGACGGAGAGATTCAACAGATAGCAGATCCCCATACTCTTTACAATAAACCAGTTAATAAATTTGTTTCTGGCTTTATCGGTACGCCCCCTATGAATTTCATAGAGGGTAAGATAATAAAAAAAGATTCCAGATTCTATTTTGATTCAGAGTCGCTACAGGTTAGAGTAGTAGATGATATGCTGCCTTATATAAAAGATTATCTATGGAAGGATATATTCTTTGGCATAAGACCTGAAGATATTTATGATAAACTTTTTGTTTCAGAAGCACCTCCGGAAAATATTGTCCGCGTTAATGTAGATATAGTAGAACCGATGGGTTCGGAGGTCTATCTCTATTTAAAATCAGGCAAGGCTGTATTTATCGCAAAAGTATCGGGCCAGGAACAGGTCGAGCCCGGACAGGATTTAGAAGTTGTCTTCGATATGAGTAGAGTTCACTTCTTCGATAAAGAGACAGAGAATACCATTATTTAATTTTTTAATGGATAAGGATGTAAATTTCCGAAGAAATGTATTCGTTGCCTTAATACTACTATCTCAGTTAATAGCATTTGCAATAATTGTAGCCTTCTTTAAAAATCCAGCGTTGCATTTTCCGTTCCTATTGCTTTTTGTATTTTCTGGAAGCTTGTTCATATCTTTATATTTTGAAATAGGAGTAATAATTTATATTTGCGAAATTATTTTATTAACGCTTTTTTTTCTGATAACGAAATATCCGGTCCCTTTTAGAATTGACTATTTTTTGATTGCTATTTTTTTAGGGGTTAAGTTTTTTTTAGAGAAAAAGAGAGAACAGCATCAGGCTGAGAATGCGAAGGTAGAATTGGAGTCGCTTAAAGAGCGCGGCAATTTAAATAATACGCAATATTTGGAGCTTGCAGCTATAAATGAAGCTTTAGAGAAGAAGATCTGTAGGTTTACTGATTTGAGAAAATATTCTGAAGATATAATTGCAAGTTTAAATCTGGAAGAGTTACTGCAGATTACAGCTCAGAAGATCGTCGAAATAATAGCCAAGGGAGAGGTTTCCTTAGCCTATTTATTTGAAAGCAAGCAGGAAACATTTAAGCTTTCTGCTTCGTATTCAATCTCTCAGAAACTTAAAATAAAAGCAAAGACAGGAGATGCCTGCGATTATTGGGTATTTCGTCAGCGGACGCCGCTTCTTATAGCTGATATTTTAAGGGATTTTCGATTTGATTCGGATGAGATTTTATCTCAAGGAAGGGAGTTCCGCTCTCTAATCTCGGCGCCTATAATTTCAAGAAACAGATTACTCGGTCTTTTAAGAATTGACAGTAATTATCCCGGAGAGTTTACTGCTGATGACCTTCGACTTTTGGATATCGTGGCAGACCTTTCAGCCATAGCTATAGACAATGCCTTTCTTTTTCAGAAGATGGAAGAGCTTGCTATGCATGATGGGTTAACTGAATTTTATTTAAGAAGGGAATTCCTCTCTTTGCTTGATAAGGAGTTGAAAATTGCTAAGAGAAAAGGAATTCTGGCGCTTTTTATGATAGATATTGACGATTTTAAGGAACGCAATGACACTTACGGTCATATTGCGGGAGATTTAATAATTAGAAATATAGCTGCAGTCATAAAATCTCATTTAGGAGAAGATGAATATGCCTGCCGTTATGGAGGCGAAGAGTTTCTGCTGCTTATTAATGCTGAGGATAAAAAGAAAATTGTTCAACGTGCCCGGATGATACAAGAGGCTGTTGCTGATTCCAAAGTACGCATAAGAAGAAATGATGTTTGCGTTACTATAACAGTTGGAATTGCATTTTATCCATCTGATGGTAAACGTGATGTAGAATTAATTGAAATTTCAGATAATAGGCTCTATGAGGGGAAAAGATCCGGCAAAAACAGAGTTGTCTATGAATGAATTTTTATTTTTAGTGATTTTTGGTTTTGTCTTTTTTTTCAGAAGAAAAATTAAATTGCTTTTTTTGGCAGGATTTTTATTTATAGTAATTGTTGTTTTAAAAGATGTAAGTTTATATGTTTGTCTCTCTTGGCTGGTCGCGTGTTCCATCATCCTATTAATAGATAAAAATCGAGAAAAACTTATAACTTCTGAGGTTGAGAAAAAAAGAAGAGAGCACGATGCAGTTAAGTCACATCTTGCAAGGACAGAAAATAAATTAATCGAGATGGATAAGTTTAATAAACGTCTGCAACAAGAAGTAAATAAAATAACCGATTTCTTTGAAATAAGTAAAGAACTTACGAAAGTGATGTATCTGGATCAGTTACCTGCGGTCTTGGTTAACGTCGTTAAAGGCGGTTTTGAGATCAAATCTTTAGATTTGTTAATCTTAGAAGAGGGGCAGAATAAAGGTATATTTATTTATCCGGATGAGAATAAAGTTGAGTTAAGAGAAAATATAGAAATTCCACTTTTAATTGACGGGGAGAAGATTATAAGCGAAGAAGAGGCGGGATTTTATGACGGTGAAGATTTAGAGCCGCTGTTTTTAAAATTGGGATATCAAATATCCCGCCAGAAAATGTATGTTATACCGCTTATACGCGAGGGAAAGATGATTGGACTTCTGGTGTTGGACAATTTAAATGAAGATAAGATAGATTTAGCGCATACCTTGGCTGGATTTCTCTCGCTTACTTTAAGAAAAATAAAATTGTACGAAAAAGTGCAGGATCTTGCAATAACTGATGAGCTTACTCAGGTTTTTGTAAAAAGACATTTTCTCGAAGTCTATAGGGAAGAATTATCAAGAATACAGAACAAAGGAGATTCAGCCTGTTTTTTAATGCTGGATTTAGATCGTTTTAAAAATTGCAATGATACTTTCGGACATTTGGTAGGGGATGCAATTTTAAAAGATATTGCCACGATAATTAAACAGAGCGTTAGAGAGGTGGATCTCGTAGGCAGGTATGGAGGCGAAGAGTTTTGTGTATTTTTGCCTGAGACAAGATTAGAAAATGGACTTTATGTCGCAGAAAGAATTTGGAAAGCTGTTGAGAAACATGTTTTTCACGCTTATGATGAGACATTGAAGATGACGGTGAGCGTAGGTATATCTGCGTTTCCGGAGGATGCTTTTGAAAATATAGAGTTAATAGAGAAAGCCGATCTAGCCCTGTATTATGCTAAAAGAAAAGGTAGAAACAGAGTCATAGTTTATAGTAACATAAAATAACTTATGAAATATTATCTTGGCCTAGATTTCGGAGGTACGAATTTCAAATTCGGAATTTTGGATCCAAAATTAAAATTAATTGATTTTAATATTGTTCCTTTAGGAGAACTTAGTGATTCTAAGGAGGCTATTTTATCAATAGAGAGACTAGTCTTAAAGTTATCCTTAAAATATAAATTAGCTGCTTTAGGTTTTGGATTTCCGGGACTAATAGATTTTGAAAGAGGTTTGATTCATAAGCTTGTGAATATTAAAAACTGGAATAACATTTTCTGGAAGAAAATATTGGAAGCCAGGCTTAAAATTCCTGTTTTTCTGGATAATGATGTGAATGTGGCGACATTGGCGGAATACCATTTAGGTGCTGGACGCGGGAGTTTAAATATGGTTATGCTTACTCTTGGGACCGGAGTCGGCGGAGGATTGATTCTATCGGGTCGTCTATATAGAGGCAGGAATAATCTTGCCGGTGAAATTGGACATATACCTTTACATTTAAATGGCCCCAGATGTAACTGCGGTGGAATTGCCTGCCTTGAAAGTTATATAGGGAATAGGCAGCTTCTCTTGAAAGCTGAAAAAGAATTAAAAGATAATAAGAAATCAGTATTAAATCCAAAGATAAAAGAGACGGGCAGCATCATACTTCAAGATATTACTGCTGCTGCGCTTGCCGGAGATAGTTTTGCTATTAATTTCTGGGAAGATGTTGCATTGAAGCTGGGGCAGGTATTAGTCGGCGTAGTTAATCTTTTAAATCCAGAAAAGATAGTCATAGGCGGAGGAGTTTCGAGGGCAGGGAAAGCGCTGATTAAACCCTTAGAAGTATTTATTAAAGAACGGGCTATGGACATTCAGGCAAAGAATGTTAAAATAGTTAAAGCAAAATTTTCAAATGAATCAGGAGTTATTGGTGCAGCATTGTTGTCCAAGCTTGTTTTAGAAAAAAGTAAATTTTAGCCGGATAATCATTATGACCCTGAGAAAAATATTTACAAATCTTGGATTGTTTTTTTTATTTCTTAGCCCTTGCGTTTTAGAGGCAGAAGAATTCCAAGTTAAGGATCCTATCACAGTAAATGGTGATAAAGTTGGAAAAAAATATTATGGTTGGCAGTGGTAATGTCGAAGTTATATATAACGATATGCGTCTTTATGCCGATAAGATAACTGTTTGGGTAGACAATGAAATAGCTTTAGCGCAGGGAAATGTTAAACTAATAAGAGATGATATTACATTTTATGGCCAAGAGGTCAGTTATTATTTTAAAGAAAACAAAGGCAAAATTATTGAGCCAAGTTTTGATAAATATGGTCCCTGGTTTGGCAAGGGATTAGAGGCTGAGGAGTATGAGAAAGCGAAATATTTAATAAAAGAGTCCTATATTACAACATGTGATCTTTCCGAACCCCACTATAGATTTCAGGCTAAAAGCGTTAAGGTATATCTGAAAGATAGATTCGAAGCTAAAAATGTTATTTTCTATGTAAAAAATACGCCGATATTTTATTTACCTTCTTTGAAACAATCCTTGAAAGAGAGAAAAGCACCTTTTCTTTTTGTTCCCGGCAAAAGCGATGACTGGGGTTGGTATTTTTTGACAGCCTATAAATATACTCTTAATGAAAATAATAAAGGCCGCCTGAAGTTAGACTATAGAGAAAAAAAAGGATTTGCGCACGGCGTAGACCATATGTATAAAACAAACTTCGGAGAAGGGTTGATCAAGCATTACTATATGAATGAAAAAAACTCTTCATTTTCCGACAACGACAGGTTTCGGGTTAGTTTAAGGCATAGCTGGCAGCCGGATGCTTATACATCTTTGTACGCGGAATACAACAAAATGAGTGATATAGATTTTCTGAAGGATTATTTGTATGAGCAAGAATACGAAAAAGAATCTCAGCCCGAAACATATCTATATTTAATCCGAAGATTTCCATACGCAACTTTTAATCTCAATGTAAAAAAGCGTGCTAACCATTTCTTTTCCGAGGTTGAAAAACTCCCTGAAGCAGGCATTGACGTTAATGACATACGGATTAAAAACTCTAATTTTTATTACAGCTCTTCTACCTATTTTTCGAATCTTACCAATAAGATAGCGGATTCTGATACTGATGACGATGTTTGGAGATTCGATTTCTATAACGAAATTTCGCATGCTCAGAAATATCTCGGGTTTCTTAATTTCAGCCCTTATATCGGAGTAAGAGAGACATTTTTTTCAAAAAATATTAACGGCGATGAGTATA
Source organism: uncultured Planctomycetia bacterium (assembly GCA_964487065.1). Lineage (GTDB taxonomy): Bacteria > Omnitrophota > Gorgyraeia > Kaelpiales > Kaelpiaceae > CAZAPE01. The sequence continues at coordinate 8,502 of CAZAPE010000016.1, forward strand.
GTATGCGCGGCTCTTTTTATACGGGTTTTGATGCTTCTACAAAAATATACAAGACTATCTACCCTGAATCAGGTAAGTTTCTTTTTTCACCTGCTCAGATAGTAAGGCATATTGTCACTCCTATAATCAGATATGATTATATTGCAGACCCTACCATCTCTAACACTAAGCTTATGCAGTTTGATGAAATTGACGCGATAGAGAGAAAAAGCAGGGCTACGATTGCCTTGGAAAATCTTTGGCAGGTAAAATCCGAAGCATCCGAAGCTAAGAGGGATTTATTACGTTTTAATATTGCAGCCGACTATGATTTTAAAATAAATGGCGGTAGCAGATGGCAGGAGGCGATTTTAGAATCCGAGTATTTGCCGCTTGATTGGTTGCGTTTCAAATCCGAGGTTAGATACGATTTGTATCCGGGGCATTTCAATACAGCAACTATTGATGCAATAATAAATAAAGAAAAGTGGCAACTCGGATTAGGGCATAGATATGAGCAGGATACATCAAGTCAGTTGACTGCTGAAGCAAGATATAAAATGAACGAAAAATGGGCTTTTAGAGCATATCAGAGATATGAATTCGAGGATTCTTCTCCAGAGCGTTGGGAGTTTACAGTTTATCGCGACCTTCATTGCTGGCAGGCCGAATTTTCTTTTATTAATAATAGATTAGATGGAGATAAGGCAATTTTTATCATTTTTACCCTTAAAGCATTTCCTGAAATTCCATTCCGCTTCTCTCAATCCTATAATCAGCCGGGCAGTTGAGCGGGAATAAGGCCGTATATATATTTCTCAAGTAATAAATTTTTGAGAAGAGCTGCTTGACACTCCTATTGAAGGAGGGTAAAATTCATAAAATCATACAAATCCTTATGAATTGTAAAAAAGACAAAAATTTAGAATTTTGCAGCTGTACCTACTCTTGCAGCAAAAAAGGTATCTGTTGTGAATGCGTTAAATATCATAAAGACCGTAACGAGTTGCCGGGATGCTACTTTAGCCCTAATGCGGAAAAACAGTATGATAGGTCGATTGAATATTATTTTAAAACATCACAAAATAAATAATTATGTCAAAACGTATAGAGATGGAATTAGTTCGTATTAGAATAGATGAGAAAAGAGGGGAGCAAGTAATTGTTCTAAAAGAGAAGAATGGCGAGAGATATTTGCCTATTGTGATAGGTATAATTGAAGCCTCGGCGATAAAGATGAAAGTGAGCGGCTTTACTCCCCCAAGGCCATTGACACACGATCTTTTAAATAGCTTAATACAGCAATTGGATGCCGAGCTTTTAGGAATAGTAATTGAAAGAATAGAGAGTAATATTTTCTATGCTAAGATTTTGGTCAAGAAGAAAGATGGCCTAGCCATAGAAATAGATGCAAGACCGTCTGATTCAATCGCTCTGGCGCTTCGTGCCGGAGCTCCCATTTATGCTGAAAGTGTCGTTTTAGAACAATCCCAGACAAAAGGCTGATATATGGCCAAGAGAGAATTAAAGGTTGAGATTATCTCTATGACGCCTGATGCTTTAAAGGTTATTTTTTCTGCCTCAAGGCAGTGCTATTCCGCCTCTTTTGCCGGAGATGTTTTTAGGGAGAGTAAGGATAAAGAAAAGATGGCTGATTTCATCAGGAAGATTATTGCTTCCGGACATGAAAGTCCGCTTGAGCATGTAAATATTACTTTTGCAATAGAAGGTATATCAAGAGTATGCTCACATCAACTTGTGCGCCATCGTATAGCTTCATATTCGCAGCAAAGCCAGAGATACGTAAAAGAGGATAGCTTTGACTATGTTATTCCGCCGCTGTTTAAAAATATCCCCGAGCTTGAAGATATATTTGAAAATACGATGCAGAACATACAGTTGGCTTACAATAAGATAGTTGCCTATTTTAAAAATGAGGGCAAATCGGGTGAAAATGTAAATCAGGATGTCAGGTTTCTGCTTCCAGGAGCTTGCGAAACAAAAATAGTTGTTACTATGAATGTGAGGGAATTAACACATTTTTTTAAACTGCGGATTTGCACAAGAACGCAATGGGAGCTAAGAAGATTAGCTCAGAAAATGCTTGAGTTATGTCGGAATAATTTACCTGCAATTTTTCAGAATGTTGATGCAAAATGTAAATCTTTGGGCTATTGTTCTGAGGGCGAAAAATTTTCTTGCGGCCGCTATCCGGTAAAGCAAGGATAATTTATGTTGCTTGATGCTCCATAAATTATCTGCTCATTTAAAGGAGGTGTTATTATGGCAAAAGTTCTAGTTGCATATTATTCTCAAAGCGGAAATACTAAAAAAATGGCTTCGGTTATTGCTGATTCAATTGAAGACAATGGCATAAATTGTGATTTAAAAACAATAGAAGACCTCAAAGCCAAGGAACTGCTTGGTTACGATGCTATTTTAATAGGTTCCCCTACTTACTATGGAAGTATGGCATATCAGATCAAAGCACTTTTTGATTTAAGCGTGCAGTTTCACGGAAAGCTTGATGGCAAAATAGGCGGGGCTTTTTCATCGGCGGCAAATATTGCAGGGGGCAACGAGACAACCATTCTAGATATTATCAACGCTATGCTTATTCATGGAATGATAGTTCAGGGTGACCCTCAGGGCGATCATTATGGCCCTGTAAGTATAGGCGCTCCTGATGCAAGAGCCGAGGCTAATTGTAGAAGGTTTGGCCAAAGAACCGCAGCGTTGATTAAAAAGGTAATAAATGGATAAAAAAATTATTGTTACAGGAGGGGCGGGTTTTATCGGAAGCGCTGTTGTCTGGGGCCTGAATAATCGGGGTATTTATGATATAACTATCGTGGATTTAGAAGAAAATCTCAATAGAGATAATATTAAGGAGTTAAGATTTTTCGAAAAACTATGTTATAAAAAATTTAGGGCAGAGGTTCTAAAAGGACTTTGGGATGATAAAGGTATAGATTGTATATTCCATTTAGGAGCCCACGCTTCGACTACAGAAAAAGATTGGGAGAAGCTAAAGGAAGACAACATTGAATATTCAAAAATTCTTGCTCGATTTGCTAATAGGAAAAATATCAGATTTATCTATGCCTCTTCAGCTGCAACTTACGGCGATGGTTCTTTAGGTTTTAATGATGAGAGAGAGATAGAAAAATTACAACCTTTGAATTTATACGGAGAATCTAAGCAGCGTTTTGATATCTGGGCAAAACAAAATAAATTTTTGGATAAAATTGTTGGACTTAAATACTTCAATGTCTATGGACCTAATGAGTATCATAAAGGCGATATGAGAAGTTTCATCAGTAAGGCTTACGAGCAGATTAAAAGTACTGGTGAAGTCAAATTGTTTAAATCCTACAAAGAGGAATATAAAGACGGAGAACAGGAGAGAGATTTTATTTATATTAAAGATGCAATAGATATGACGTTATTCTTTTTTGATAACAGAGATAAAAATGGAATTTACAATATCGGAACAGGCTTTGCTCATACATGGAATGAGCTGGTCAATGCGGTTTTTGATGCTCTTAATGTAGAGAGAAAAATTAAATATATAGATATGCCTCAAGAGTTAAAAGAGCAGTATCAATATTATACAAAAGCAGAGGTTAATAAAATTAAAAGGGCTGGATATAATAAGCAGATGACCGAGTTCAATTTAGCCATAAAAGATTATGTTTGTAATTATTTAGAGCCACAAGCGCATCTCTAAAGTAACATATTTAGCCTTAATTTTCCTCTTGACAGATAAATCAATGTATATCAAAATACATCTAATGGTATTAATGGTAACTAAAGAGCTTTAGATGGTGATAAACACAGATAAAAAATTCTATTCTATAAGAGATAGCGCAGAGCTTCTTGGTGTTTCAAAGCAAACACTTATGCGCTATGAAAGAAGAGGTTTTTTCCCCAGGGCGCGGCGTAATCCAATAAATGGTTGGCGGGAATATACATTAAATGATATTCAAAAGCTAAAAAAAATATTGGGAAGGGAATGAATAAATATTGTTTAGTTTTTATTCTGGTTTTATTGGTTTCTGTTTCTAATACATCTTTCGCTCAGGAAAAGAGTTTTCGAGTAAGGAATCCTTTTTTAACACCCGAAGAAGAGATGAACGAACTTGGAATTAAAATTCCTAAAAAAAAGGGTATGGAAATGCTTTCCTTGAAAAATCTCCAGCTTACTGCCATAATTTACGGAGAGAAAAAAATTGCAATTATAAATTCGGAGTTTTATGTCAAAGGAGATAGTATTGCTAATTTTACAGTAAAGGAAATAAAACCCTTAAGCGTGGTGCTTGATTTTGATAAAAGAGAGTTTGAGCTGAAATTGCCGCATATACTGGCAGTAAAAGAATCTAAGTCAGGGGTCGATCAGACTAAGACACCTGAAGTAGAAGCTGAATCGCGAACTAAAAAGGTAGATTCAGATGCGGAAGCTTGGAGAGAAGGAGTGATAGAAAAATTGCTTGGTATAACAGAATGAAGATAGATAAAAAAAGAATATTTTTTTTATTTCTTATAGTATTATGTCTGGCACATTTCGTTGCAGCAAAAGTTGAAGAAGGAGAGGAAGAGTTTGTCGCCAATAAACTGGCAAAAGAGATAAAGATAGAGGAGAAGGGTGAAAACAAATACAATATCGAGTTTCGCGATGCAGATTTAAAAGACATAATCAGATTTCTAGCCTATCAGTACGGATTAAATATAATTGCCGATAAGGAAGTCGAAGGTAATGTTACGGCGAGTTTGGGAAATATTTCAATAAAAGATGCATTAGCGCAAATTCTTGATTCTCAAGGTTATTATGTCGAAGAAATAAATGATGTTCTCAGAGTAAGAGTAAAACGTACCCCCACGACTCATATACAATTCAAGAATGTTTCCGTGAAAGACATTTTGGTCAGCCTTAGCCCTCTCTTAAGTTCAGAGGGCAAGATTATTGTAGATGAAGTTTCAAATTCAATAATGGTTGCCGATACGGACGCCAATATATATATGATTAAAAATTATGTGCAAGCTATAGATGTTAAAGGAAGGCAGGTTATAATTGAGGCGAAGTTTATAGAGACTACTTTGAGCGAGACAGAAAGCCTGGGTATTAATTGGAATGTAAGTGCAACAGCTACCGGTGCTGCTACTGTGAATACATTTCCTTTTGGTAGCGTTGGAGAAAAATATATGTTAAGCAACATCGATTCTCAGGCCGGAGTTGCCCAGGCTAGCAAAACTAATATTGCCGGATTTCCTGATCCTTCAGATGATGATTATACGTTTGGAACTCTTGATTTTTCGCAGTTCAGCGCAACTTTAAAGGCACTTTTGACAAATACAAACAGTAAAGTAATTTCCAATCCTCAGGTGGCAACATTGAATAATCAGAAGGCTCAAATAAGCGTTACTACAGAATACCCTTTACCCACTTATGAGGTAAATGAAGATACCGGATCGCTTACCGTATCCGGATATGAATATAAGGATATTGGTATTACTTTGGATGTTACCCCCCTAATAGGTGAAGATGATTATATTACAATGACCATTGAGCCTAACGTTGGAACGGTTGGAGATACAGTAACTGTCACCGGAGGCGGTTTTGAGTTGCCTATTATAACTAGTAAAAAAGCCACCACAAGGATAACCGTAAAGAATGGAGAGACAATTGTTATTGGAGGCTTGATTAGCAATAACACAACTAAATCTACAAGAAAAATCCCGCTTTTAGGCAGTATCCCGTTAATAGGAAAAATATTTTCCTATAAATCAGATAGCGATAGTCGTTCGGAACTTCTTATTTTCGTTACGCCTCATATCTTATCTCTCGAAGGTAAGAAAGAGAGGGAGCAGAAGAAAATAAAAGAATTATATGAAAAGATAGAGGCTGCCTTGAAAGATAATGACTATGAAAGTATAAAGAGTAAGGCAGAGGAGATTTTAAGCGTCGATTCAAAAGATGAAAAGGCTGCAACCCTTGTAAAGGAAGCTGATGAAAAAATAAAAACTAAGATAGAGAAAGAAATCTCAGAGGCTGAGCAAAAGAAAAAAGATTTGGAAGTACTCTGGCAGGAAGCAAACAAATTATATATAAATAAGGATTACAAAGCAGCATATGAGAAATATAACAGTATCTTGGAGTTTCAACCACAGGATATGACTGTTACCAAAATGCTCAGCCTTTGTCAGGAAAAAATAAAAGAGGAGACAGAGAGTAATCTTGTTTCTCTTCTGATTGAAGAAGGTAAAAAAGCTTTTCAAACAAATGAGTATGTTTTGGCAGTAGGTTATTTTAAACGCGCTCAATCAATTGACCCTGGAAATAAAATTATTAAAAAATACCTCGCAGATATCGAAGCTTTAAAATCTAAAAGTGATGAGGAATCAAAAGCCATAAAAGCCGTTGAACAGAGAGAAAATATCGTATCTAAATTACAAAAAGAGGAGAAAGCTGAGCTTAAAAAAGTCTGGGAGGAAGCCAATAGCTTATATGCAAAAGGCGAATATGAGCTTGCGATAAACAAATATATTCAGGTTGTAAGTCTTGACCCTGAGAATAAGAATGTGAATAGCATGATTAATTTATGCGAAGGCAAGATTGAAGTTGAGAAACAAAAGAGAAATATAGCTAATTTACTCAGCGAGGGAAAAAAGGCATTTGAAGATAATGATTATCTCTTAGCAGGCGGGTATTTTAAACAGGTAATTGCGCTTGATCCTACCAATACAGCTGCCCAGGGGTATATCTTTAAGATAGAGAAAATAGAAAAACAGCAGCAAAAGCAATCCTTGTCTGAGCAGGAAGAAGAGAAGCAGGTTTTGTTAGAGCTTGAAAAGAGAAAGGAAACAGAGCTTAAAAAAGTCTGGGAGGAAGCCAATAGCTTATATGCAAAAGGCGAATATG
>CAZAPE010000016.1:15499-21996 GCA_964487065.1 uncultured Planctomycetia bacterium
TAATGATTATCTCTTAGCAGGCGGGTATTTTAAACAGGTAATTGCGCTTGATCCTGCCAATACAGTTGCCCGGGGGTATATCTTAGAGATAGAAGGTCGCGAGGTTAAAAAAGAGCCTTTAGAAGTTTCCGATTATAAAAGAGTAGCCTATCAATCGCAGGATAGTTCAAAACTTTTAGCAGAAGCAAAAGCATTGTTTAAAGATGCTAATTATAAGGGAGCCGAGGAGATTTTCTATGAAATTTTATTTCTCGATCCCGGCAATGAGGAAGCGGAATACTACATAGATCTTTGCCAAGGCCAAATTTATAAAATTAATGAAGATGAGCGTTACGGAATAGAGTCTGACATAGAAAAGATAGAAGCGGAAATTAGAGCGCTGGAAGAAGAAATAGAGCGTGTTGAAAAAAAAGAAGTAGTGGTTGAGTTTAGAGACGAAGAGTCTATATTAGACCAAGATGTTCGGCGCATAGAATCTGAAATAGAAGAGATTGATATGGAGATAAGAGAGATTGAAAAAGGATCTCAAGGGGAATTATCTGTGCAGAACAAAGAGATAGAGAATATATTCAATCAGGCTTTAAGTAAATATGAAAACAAGGATTACAAGAATGCAATTCCGCTTTTTGAACAGGTACTTATGCGGGAGCCTTCACATTCTAAGGCTTTTGCTTATCTTGATAAATGTCATAAAAAGTTAGAAATAGCCAAGAAGAATCAGATGCAGCAGGCAGAAAGAAGTGAAAAACAGCTTAAAGCTGAATTGGCAAAAGCGGAAATATATCTTGAGGAAGGAAATATAGAAAAAGCACGCCAAGTAGCAGAAAAAATTTATCAGGAATACGCTTCCCAAGAAGCAAAGAATATTTTAGCAGAAATAGCAAAGATAGAATCGCTTCAAGCACATGGTATAAATGGAGAGAATAAAGAGATGAAGAAGTCAGAGTCTGAAAATATTTACAATCAGGCTTTATATTTTTACAAAAATGAAGAATACCAGAAGGCTCTAGAGAACTTTAAAATGCTTGCGGATGTAGACCCTAAATATAAGAATAAGGTAAAAAAAATGATTACAAAGTGTATATCAGAACTTAAAAAAGTAAGTGGCGAAGATTTGCTGGTTAAAAAATATGATTTAGCTTTAGAATATTTTGATATGGCATTATATGAGGACTGTATAAGATATTTAAGAGAAGTAGCCGATACTAAACCAAGATATAAAGATACTCAGAAATATCTTAAAGAAGCGCAAGATAGGTTAGTTTTGCTTGAAAATCTTGGTGAATTTGAGCAGATATCATTAGAGCCAAATAAGTGAAATTCAAAGAACATAAAGTCAGGATAGTTCTTAGTAAGATCTATAAGGAAGACCCTATCATTATTATAAGAGGAAGTGTTATTGACGAAGATGAGCGTGGGTTATTAGTGAGCGGAAGAGTTTTTATGAAAATAGTAGAAGAGAATAGAATGCTTGAGAAACCAATAGACAGCGAAACCAAGCTTTTTTTTACGCCTTTCCAAAGCATACGATTTCTTGAATTTGTCATACCTGGTTCTCGTTTTGAAGAACTACATAAAAGAATATTAAGAGAAGCGCCGCTTAATTCAGGACAAATTAATAGAGAAGGGGCGTTTTAAATAAATTAAATATCTCCCGCACAAGCGGGATTCCGTAAGTTTCGGGAAAAAATAAAATATAAAATAATGAAGAAAATCTGTATATTAGGTGACGGTAGCTGGGGTACGACGCTCGCAATTCTTCTTTCTAAAAAAGGTTATGATATAACCCTGTGGAGCTATGATCCTGAATATGCTTCTATTTTAAAAAAGAGGCGTGAAAATATAAAATTTCTTCCTCAAGTCAGGATACCTAAGAGTATTAAAATTGTTTCGGATATCAATTTAGCTTCAAGAAGCAAAGATTTTATAATCATAGCGGTTCCATCGCTTTATTTTAGAAATGTCATAAAAAGTATGAAAGAATATGAAAAAAATGCGATATTTGTAAGTGTAACCAAAGGTATTGAAATAAAAAAGTTTAAAAGGATGAGCGAAATAATACTTGAGGAACTTAAAAGCGTAAAAGTTGCTGTTTTATCAGGGCCTTCTATAGCATATGAAGTTGTAAGGATGCTACCTAGCAGCGTAGTTGTTGCGGCATCAAAAAAAGATGTTGGCATTAAAGTTCAAAGCCTTTTTTTTGCAAGAAGTTTCCGTGTCTATACAACAGATGATGTCATAGGAGTTGAATTAGCCGGAGCTCTTAAAAATATAATTGCTATAGCTTCTGGGGTGGCTGATGGTTTAGGTCTTGGGAATAATAGTAAGGCTGCTTTGCTTTCAAGAGGCCTTATAGAAATGATAAGATTTTGCAAGATGCAGGGTGCAAGTTCGCAAACTCTTTTTGGATTAAGCGGTCTTGGAGATATGGTTACTACATGTTTCAGTAAAGAGAGCAGAAATAGATCCCTGGGTGAAAAGATAGGGCGAGGAAAAAAACTGGATAATATTTTAAAGGGAATGGACATGGTAGCCGAAGGTATTTATACTACAGAGGCAGTATATAAATTTTCTCAAAAACATGGTATAGATATGCCGATAACCGAGAAAGTTTATGAAATTCTTTACCAAGGGAAAAATCCGCGAGATGCCGTCTATGAATTAATGGCCAGGGAGCCAAAGCCAGAAATTACTGATTCCAAATAATATAATTAAAAGAGGTGTCTTTTCTTGGGGCGTAGCGCATAGCGAAGCATGGCTAGCGCGTCTGAATGGGGTTCCGAATCAAGCCAATTTCTTATCTTTAATTAATTCAGCAGTTTACGTAAAATATACTTTAAAATCAGTTGGTTAGCAATTTACTTTTATTTACCCCAATTCCGAGTATTACCCTGTATTGCCCCCTGCTTGTCCTACGAAGTAGGGTTCTGGACACTTTTTGGACACAGATTTTTACCTCGCTGGATATTATCAAATATCGGGAAAATAATCTCTTAAGACTTCACGCTGATACTGGGCAAGAAGAACTTTAAATTCTACCATTTCAGACTCTGTTATAGCATCACCACGTCCATATATTCTATGATGTTCAAAACTTCCGCTTCCATATCCTCTATAAGCTAATCCAAGAAGCCTGTATTTATCATCCCCCAAAACAGCTTGTAAAGATTCGGCATGTTCTTCTAAGAACTGTGCTGTCTTATCTGAATCATTAGGACAACTGTTGCCATCGAAATCTATTCTTGTCCATAATGTTAGCCCAGCCACTATAACATTATGATAAGCGTTATCATTATCTACTAAATCATAGTACATATCGAATCCAGCCAAATCCATACGGTAAGAAAAAAGACTCCACTCATCTAAGGGTTTGGCAACCCCATCTTCGAACCATTCAAAATCTTCATTTCCTTTAGCGTAAATATGATAGTAGCCTTTTTTCTCATCTGTTTCAAAAGTAGCTAATGGAGGGCTAATGTGCGGATATGTATATTTACCGCTACTTACAAAATAATCATCCAGGAGTTTTATTAATAGATGTTTGTAAAAAGTAATGAATCCAGAATCGTTTCTATAGATTTTTAAAACCTCGCCCTCACCAAGAGTCTGCCCTCTTAAAGTCCTTATGATGCCTGTACGAAGCCAGGGATTAGGCTCAGGTATCCAAGTGGGGCCTAACCACTCCTTAACTGCAGCCACTAATTCCTCGGCTGTTAGGAGAGGGAAGGTGCTATCTCTCTGTCTTCTTAGAAAATTGGAGTTAAAATCAGGTGTTCCAAAAAGAATATGAATCTGAAATAATATTAAAACAAAGATTACTGATTTTTTTAAGTTACTAAACATGTTTTCCTCTTCCCCTTAGTTATAAATATAACATATTTTAATTATGCAAACAAATTTAGGGAGAATTTTGTAGAGATAGCAGAAATTTCTTTTAATGGTAGAAAGATTTATCTAAAGGTAGAGTTTTCGTAAGCATATGCCGAGAATGCATTGCATTGAGGCCTGAGATAGAATGCCACAGTTAAAATAATAATTGTTGGTGTAATTTTAATATTGGCGGGCTTTTCTTTATTGATATCCCAAAGTAGTTTCGATTTGACCAATTCAAAACTCACTGTTAATATACTATTTTGTATCGGGGCGTAGCGCAGTTTGGCTAGCGCGTCTGAATGGGGTTCAGAAGGTCGGGAGTTCAAGTCTCCCCGCCCCGAATAAAAACTTTAGTTTACTATAGAGTTATGGATAGTGTAAGTTTGGATAGCGCGTCCCGACGTATCGTCGGGAAGGTCGGGAGTTTCCCGATGCCGTTTAGGATCGGGATCCCGGAGAGACTCTTCGAAGATAAGCATCATTCGGGACAAGTCTCCCCGCCCCGAATAAAAACTTTGGTTTACTATAGAGTTATGGATAGTGTAAGCTTGGATAGCGCGTCCCGACGTATCGTCGGGAAGGTCGTCCCAATGATCCAGTCGGGACAGCCCCGATTTATATGTAAAAACGAGGAAAAGCAAGCTATTATGTTGACATATGAGGATAAAGATGCTAAATTAATACTCTACAATAAAGGAGGCTTAGATGCAGGCATATTGCGTAAAGTGTAAAGCTAAGAAGGAAATGAAGGATGCTCAGGAAGTTACGATGAAAAACGGACGCAAGGCTGCAAAAGGCAAATGCCCAACTTGCGGAACCGGTATGTATTGTATTTTAAAAGCTAAGTAGGAAAGAATTAGTTTTGGATTCTTTTGATAAGGCAAAGTTTATCACTGGATTGCTCCAGGATAAAAAAGCGCAAGATATTTTAATAATGGATATGAGGAGCGTGATAGACTTTGCTGACGTTTTTATTATCTGTAGCGCAGATTCCCATCGTCAGATAAAAACTATTGCAGATTACGTTACAGAAAGCACAAAGAAAGATAGTATTAAATTATTGCATTCTGAAGGCTATCAAGACGCGAGATGGGTATTGCTTGACTATGGCGATGTAATAGTCCATGTATTTATGGAAGAGGTGCGCAATTTTTATGAATTAGAAAGATTGTGGCGAGATGTGCCGATAGAGAAAGTTATACAACCTGATATCTGATTTTCCTGCCTATGTTAAATATTGAAGAAAATCTGCTTACCATTCTTAAGGAAATTGCCAAAGAATATGGATTTAGTGATTTAGCTCTTGAGGTAAGCACTCCTCGTTCAGATGAATTTGGAGATTTGTCTACAAACGCGGCTTTAAAATTAAGCAAACTTCTTAAAAAATCGCCCCAAAATATTGCCCAGGATATAATTGATAGTCTTCTGCTAAAGTTTGAGTCTGTGTTTGAGAAAATTGAAATGGTGTCTCCCGGTTTTATAAACTTTTATTTTTCTAAAGAGTATCTTTGTAAATTTATAACTGATGTCTTGAAGGTTGGGGATGATTTTGCACATAATGATTTAGGAGTTGGGAAAAATGTTCTTATAGAATTTGTATCTGCCAATCCGACAGGTCCGCTTTCTATAGCACATGGTAGGCAGGCTGCAATTGGTAATGCTTTAGGCAGAATACTTGATCTTTCCGGTTATAATATCAAGAAGGAATATTATGTAAATGACGAAGGGACTCAAATAGACCTACTGGGCGAATCCCTTAAAATAAGAGCTATGCAGCTTTTGGATGTAGATATACAACTGCCTCAAGATTGTTACCAGGGAACATACCTGATTGATTTAGCAGGAAGAGTTTTAGAAAAAGAGTCTTTAACGATTGAGAAACTTAATAATCTGGATAAAGAATATTTTTCAAAATTAGCTGTTTCTAAGATTCTTGAATCAATAAAGAAAGAGCTAATTGATTTTGGTATCGAATTTGATCATTGGTCTTCGCAGAAAAATATAAGCGCAGAAGGTAAAATAGAAGAAGTTGTTGAATTTATGATGTCCAAAGCTCTTTTATATGAAAAAGAAAACGCGCTCTGGTTTTATTCTACCAGGTTTGGGGATGATCAAGATAGAGTTATTCGCAGATCCGATGGCAGATATACTTATTTTGCTGCTGATATAGCATATCATAGAGAGAAGTTCAAGAGAGGGTATGATATTTTAATCGACATCTGGGGCCCGGATCACCATGGATATATACCAAGATTAAAAGCGGCAATGGAGAGCTTTGGTTATGATAGGGAGTTATTGAAGATATTGACTGTGCAGCTTGCAACTTTATATAGAGCTGGAGTTCCGATAAAGATGTCTACAAGAAAAGGAGATATGTTGACATTAAAAGAGGTCATTGATGAAATAGGCAAAGACGCTACAACGTATTTTCTGTTAACCAGAAAACTTGATAGTCATTTGGATTTTGACATTGAAGTTGCTAAAAAACAGTCGTTGGAAAATCCAGTTTATTATATACAATATGCGTATGCGCGTATAAAAAGCATTTTAAAGCATGCGGAAGATAGTAATATTCTGTTAGACGAAGAGCCTTCGTATGAGATTTTGGATAATTTGAATACGGA
>CAZAPE010000017.1:0-14120 GCA_964487065.1 uncultured Planctomycetia bacterium
ATAGAGCGATTATTTTTTTATAATCCGGTTCTCTTAATTTTAAATCTTCAAATTCTACATCAATATCTATATCAGTATTGATTCTAGTAAGTTCCCGGGCAAACATTAACTGATCCTGGTATTCATTTATTGTGTTTTTTATTTTTTCCGGCAGCGTATTAATCTTACTAAGAATATTTTCTATTGAACCATTCTGAGCAATCAATTCTCTGGCGGTTTTTTCTCCAATACCAGGAACTCCCGGGATATTATCTGTTTTATCTCCTGTAAGCGCAAGATAATCAGGGAATAGTGCTGCTTTTATCCCATAAATTTCTTCAACTTTTTTTTCATCTAGTGTAATATATTTCTGCGGATTATATCCATGGATGTTTGAATTTAGAAGCTGAAGTATATCCTTGTCGGAGCTTACTATAAACACTTCTAACCCTTTCTTTTCAGCGCCTTTTGCAAGAAATCCGAGTACATCGTCAGCCTCAAATCCAGGTACTTCAAAAATTTTTATGTTATAACCTGATATTATTTCTTTTAATACCGGAAACTGTTTTATCAATGTATCAGGAGTTGGTTTTCTTGTGATTTTATAATTGGCAAATTTTTCGTGTCTGAATGTTGGTGCTTTGTGGTCGAAAGCAATAGCTATGTAATCAGGTTTTTTGTCATTCAGTAATTTTTTTAGCATTGTAATAAATCCATAAATAGCGTTTGTCGGGAAGCCCTTCGTGTTAGTTAATTTAGGTAAAGCGTAGTAAGCCCTATACGCATAAGAGTTCCCATCTATTACATAAAAACTTTTTTTGGGGGTCATATAGCTTTAAAAATATACAAAGGTGTGATTCTTACTCTCTTGGAACAAGTTCGAGAATTTTTTCAAACTCCTGTTTTGCTTTTACATTTTCATTTGAATTTAAGAAGTCGATGCCATTTTTATAATGTAGAGTTATTTTTTCTGTCCTGTATTTGGCATTCGCTTGTTCATACATATCCTTGTATTTCTGGTTATCCGGGACAAGCATTATGCATTGTTTGAGTTCTTCATAGGCATTTTCATAAAGTTGTTTTTTAAAATAGAAAGTGCCTTTTTGAAAATGTTTTTCGGCGACTATTTTATTTGATTCTTTATCCCCCTTCATTTTAATTGCTACTTCCTGAGCCAAAATTCTTGCTTCTACTTCCTTTGCATCCTGGGGTGAATATTGCCATAATTTTTCCCATGCTTTTTTTGTCCATGCCGAATCAGCCTCTCCATACTCTACTCTTTTTGCAAAGTGGGTTATAGCTTTCTCTATATCTCCCATTCTTTCATATAAAAGCGCAAGATTCATATGCGCTTCAGCGAAGGATGGGTCTATTCTTATTGCTGTTTTATACTCTTCCAGTGCTTTATCGAGATAGCCTTTCATTTCGTAGGCTATTGCAAGATCATTGTGCGGTATTGCGTAATAAGGGTCTAATGCTGTAGCTTTTTTGTAATATACAAGAGCCATTTCGATATCCCCTGCTTGCTGCGCTTCATAGCCTCGTTTTCTGTAATCCTTCGCTTCCTGAACAAATTCATTTTCCGCCAGGGTTAGCGATGCAAATAATGAAAAAATAATAAAATTTAGCAGGCTAATCTTTAATATCTTCATAGTTTTCTTTTTCATAATATTGAATTTTGTGTTTTGCTTTCCATACCCAGGGGTCATTTGGATCTTGGGAAAGTTTAACCCTCAATTTATAATATTCAATTGCCTTATTGATGTTGTTAACCTTCTCATATAGACGTCCGAGATTAAAATAGGCTGCAAGAAAAGCTTTGTCTACTTCTGTTGCTTTTAAGTAGGTTGTTTCAGCATCCTTATACATCTGCCTCTGTTCATATATTACGCCAAGATCATTAAGCATCTTTGCATTATAAGGATCTATGTAAACAGCTTTTTTGTAATAACTTATTGCATTATCGAGATCGTTTTTCTCCTGCGCCTCTCTGCCTAATTTTTGATATTTAGAGGCATCTTTTTGAAGTAAACTTTTATTTGTAGTTGTTTTGCACCCCGAGGCTAAAAACATCAATATTGTTACTAAAATAACAGTTATATTTTTTTTCATAACCTATTGTTTATTCAATATGTTAGCAATTAAGTAATTATTTGTAAAGATAAAACTCATCAATGTAAATACGGCCGACTTTTTGAGTAACTTTTCTTTCATCAAAAATTATGCAGAACTCATATGCTTCACTAAAATCTTCTTTTTGTGTAATCTCTTTAAGGGGAAGAATTACTTTTTTCCATTCCGAAGTTATCCCTTGGATATTAAAAATCGCAAGCCTTCCGTAAATGCTTTTTATCTCAATAACAATTTCATTAGTATAGCCTGTTTTATCATCCCCTCTTATGTAGAAAGACAGATAATTCCAGTTTTCTAAATTGATTCTCTCAAGTCGCATCCAGAAACCGTTATAAGCAGGAGAATTTGGGGAATCTACATCGTAATAAAGGGATAGACTGCATCCGCGTCCGCCATAAACAATTGTCGGGTCAGTTACGAAATCCTCGTTACAAAACTGCGTTCTATCCCACTGTGTTATATTCCAGGCGCCATAATCACCGCTGATTAGGTTTGGTTTTTCACCCCTGTTGAAATCAGCAATCTTTAGCTCTTCTGCAGCTGTGTAATTACTATTAAACGTTATTAGCAAAAGTAAAGTAAGAAAAGTTTTTTTCATATAAACCATCCGAATTTAAAATATACGGTATCTACATTATCGTTTAAATTTATATAGTCTGTATATCTATACCCGAATCTTAAATCAATAAGTCCGGGTTTTCTGAGCATAATTTCTCCCCGAGTTGTTATGCTATCGAAGGCATCAAATCCAAGGCCGTTACTGTAATCCAGGCCGAGGGTAAACTTTAAATCCCGTACAATTTCATATTCCAGCTCATTCTCCCATGTCCAGCAAGATGCACTAATTTTTTTTTCGTTAGAAGCTGTTGGATTAACTCTTACATAGCGTATGTACGTCCAATCTGTCGTATAAACAAGTTTTCCGTTTATGTTTTTTTGTGTTTTTAAACCTGTTTTTTTTGTCCACCAGGTATCATGGCTGGGAGAGTGCTGTTCTTTATCCCAGCTGAAATGGGGGGTGATTCTTAAAAATTTTTTCTGATTGTATAGTTCGCACTCTAAAAGATAATTTCTATCGTATGCTTCTCTCTCTGACCAGCCCTGATTCCCCGCCTGTTTATACTCACCGTTCCAGTATTCATATTCAAACTTTATCTTTACTCTGCCCAGTCGCGATATATGAGGAGAGGTTTCAAATCCCACAAGGTGTGATTCGTAAGGCAGATATGCTGCTGGATCGTTTGTTCTGTAGGATAATTCGTCACCATAGCGCAGTTTTAGTTTCAGATAACCTAATTTCTTAAGCCGTGGAATTGTATATTCAAGTTGATAGTATCTTCTGTTGTAATTATCATAAAAAGTATCGTTGGAAGACCATAGTTTTTTAGCCTTATAGACTCTTTTTACCTTCTCCTCATGATTTATAAAAGTAAATTTGGGAAGCCATTCTCTGATATGTAAAATTACCTCTTCCCTGTAAAGTTCTTTTTTATTGATGGATATGTAGTCCCTTGCCTGATCATTTCTCCTCTGGTTAAACTCTTTCGCTTCCATTAAAAGGCTCTCAATACCAACTCTCTGCTCATCGTACTGGTATTCTCCCCTTATTCCAAGCCAGGGATGAACTTTGAGGCCTTCCCTGTCTTTATAATATGGAATTTTAAAATTTTTATGCTTTATATAATATGGATCAAGCAATTTGGTTGTAATTGGTCCTTTTTTTTCTGCAGAATAAACTTCAAGCGCAGCGATGCGATCTAATTCTGCAATTATCACATCTTCGGATTCCTGAATAGGTAAGCTTTCAAGTTTTTTTTCTGATATCTGTTTTGGTATATCTTTTTGGTATGCTATGCTTTTCTCTTCTTCAATTTTTTGCGCAAATTGTACATTTTCGTTTATAGATGGTGTTTCCTGATCGGTTGTTTGAGCGTAAGGTTTTTTCTCGGTTTTTGTAGCTTTTGGAACGGCAGGAGTATATTCTTTATCTTTTTTTATCAAGGGGTATATTTTTTGAGCCCTCTTGTAGTATTCTTCAGCAAGTTCGGGATCTTCGTTATTTACCTCTATCCCTTTTGCAAGCAATGTATAGGCAAGTTTAACCTTCCACTCTGGATATACACTTTGTTTTGCGAATGCAGGGAGCGCGATTAAGGTCAGTAAAAAAATAAAAACTATAGTTAGAAAACTCTTTTTGTACCTATAGCTTTTGTTCATCATTTATTTCACTTGCTTCTATATTTAATTAATTTTTACTACAAATCTATTAATAATTCAAGTATTTAATTACTTATTTTAATACCTTAATATATATAATAGAAGTAGAAAAATCAAAATAAAGCTTACTATATAGAAATCGTTGAATTTTAAAAATTCATATATCCGGCGCCCGCTTTGCAGCTCTTCTTTTCGGTATTCTATTGCATTTGATATGATTTTATTAGAAACCTTCTTTGTGCTTATTGCCTTATCGGTATTGTTATACTCAGGTATTTTAAGGAGAGTTTTATATTTTTCAACTTCAGCTTGAGAAAAACGTATAAATTTACCTGCTATTTTATAATGCGGTATTTTATACTTTTCAACAAGAACCTCAAATCCATCATCGCTTATGCTTAAAAGCTTTGCAGCTTCAAGTGCAGTCAACAGTTTGTCCATTGTAAAAAATTATGCTACTTTTTCTTTCGAAAGCCAATTTTCTACTTCCTTGCGATCGAAGAAATATGAATCTGCTTCTTTGACGACAGGAACTTTGTTTTCTTCCGCCCAGCTTAAAAGTGTGGATTTATCTATTTGCAAATAAGATGCCATCTCATCAAGCGTAAGATATCCTGATTTTATTGTTCTCATTGTGCAACGTCCGTTAAGTAAGCCGCCTTCTTCTATTATTATAAGAGGCGTTTTAACTTCGCCTTTTATATCTCCAGGAGAAATTAAACGTAATCTTTTTTCAGCTATAATATTTCCTTCTACTTTTCCAGCAACAGTAATGTCTTCACCGTTAATTTCCGCCCTTACAAAGGCTTTCTCGCCTATAAAGAGAGTTCCTCGCGTGCTTAATTTGCCTTGAAAGGTACCGTTAATTATCAGATTTACAGGATCTTTGAATGTCATTTCCCCCTGCATAGATGCATCGACTTCTAACACCTTTTCTTCCGTCTTTCTTTTAACGCCCATTACACACCTCCTTATCTATTCATTTTTAAATTATTTTCAAATATCGAATAAGGCTCTAAACTAAAATCACTTCTCATGCTCCTATTATACAACTCATAACCTAATCCTGCAACCATTCCTGCATTATCGGAACAGTAACTTATTTCCGGCAAAAAAAGCTCCAAATCAAATGTCTTTAATAGTTCTCTTAATCTGCTGTTTGCGGAAACGCCGCCTCCTACAAGGAGCCGGTTGATTTTATAATCCAAGATGACTTTTTTTACTTGTTTTAGTATCGCTGCTAACGCAGCTTCTTGAAAAGCATAACAGATCTCGCTTATTGATTCTTCATCTAATGTTTTAATCTTTTTAACATAATAAAGAACAGCTGTTTTTAGTCCGCTATAACTGAAATCATATGAATTCTTGATCCAAGGCGTAGGAAAAGATATATTTTTTTCTTTTGCGTTTAATGCTTTCTTTTCAATTACAGGTCCGCCAGGAAATTCAAGGCCAAGAATTTTTGCTACCTTGTCAAAGCATTCACCTAACGCATCATCTCTTGTTTTTGCTAAAGGAATAAAGTTATTAAAATCTTTCATATATAAGATGCTGCTGTGTCCGCCGGAAACAACAAGTCCCAGGTAAGGAAATTGAGGTTTATTGTAAGATAGATAACATGAATATATATGTGCAAGAATATGGTCAACTCCAAGAATCGGTATTTTAAGCGCTTGAGAAAGTGATTTAGCGAAAGCCATTCCGACCATTAAAGATCCTATAAGCCCCGGCCCTTGTGTTACAGCAATTAGATTGATATCCTTAAGCGATACCCCTGCTATACTAAGAGCTTCTTTTAGGAGGTGAAGTATTATTTCTGCGTGGTGTCTTGTTGCTATTTCCGGAACAATTCCTCCGTATTTTTTGTGCAAATCAATGCTTGATGCAATTATATTGGAAAGCACTTTCACCCCATCTTCAACTACCGCAACTGATGTTTCATCACATGATGTTTCAATGCCAAGAACTTTCATTTTAGTGTTGATATTTTTACGGGATAAGTATTTTCGATTATATCCGGAATCATACTTTCAATGGTTTTAAGCGTTGTTTTTCTTGCGTGACCTATAGCAATTGCAAAGCCATTTTCTTTTGATATTTCTATGGCTTTTAGTATCTGGTTTTTTATATACTCTTTTTTTGCCTCATTGTCGAGGAAGATATCCCTTTCGAAGAAAACTATATTAATTTCCTTTGCAATTTCTGGCGCTATAGAATCAGAAACAACCTTACTATCAAGATAGTATATTTCTTTTTCTTTCAATGCTTTTAATATGATGGACATTATTTTCTTGTTTGTTGTGATCAAAGAGCCCATATGGTTATTAACACCTTTTATATTTTCTAGATTATTTAAAAAATCATTTAATATCAAGTTAATCTGACCCTCGTTCATACTCTTTTTTATGCTTGTGCTTTCAAGTTGTTTTTCTATTTTTTCGGAAGGAAGAGGCTCCATTGGCAGATGTAGCAATATTTCATGTCCGTATGCATATGCAATCCTGCTTGTTGCTTGAGAATATTTCAATCCCGGTAAAATCGATATGTTTAAAGGAATATTAATGCTTTTTAGGTATGGAAGTATAGCCTTGCTATAGCCCCAGTCGTCTATAACAATAGCAAGATAAGGTTTTTTCTTTATTTGTAAATTTAATGTGTATATTTTACTTTTTTTAAATACTATCTCGAATTTTGGGTAAGTTTCATTGGGAGTTTGAGCAAGTTTTTTTAATTTGAATCCGTTTTTGCTTATAAAACCTTTAAATTTTAAATAGAATTCCTTTGTAGGAAAATCCTGACTTACAGAATAAGAGCGTTCAATAGTGACATATTTAAAATTATCTTTTTGCGCGGGAACTTTAAGGTAGTTTAATGAGGAGTCATCTTCTATCCCAAAACACCTTAAAAAAGATATGATCTCTTTATCGAGAGTGATAATTTTGGTTGAGTAATCCCGCTCTGTTGTATTAGAAATTAAAACAGCACCTATTAGAAATAGAAACACAATAAGAGATTTATACAGTAATCTCATTGAGATCCAGCAAGCATATTTCTATACTGTATTAGCCCCTTCATTATGTCTATCGCCAGTTCTAACTGTGGGTCCCGAGGTTTTTCCTTTTTGTTGAGTTTTACTCCTTCTTCCTTGCCCTGCTCTAATTCATCAAATAGCTCATCAACAGACAGGTTTTCTTCTGTTTTTGTTGTTGTCCTTTTTTGTGATGTGTTATCGGAGATGATATCGGGTTGGATGCCTGTTTCGAATATAAGGCTTCCGTTGGGAGTATAATAATGTGCGGTTGTAAGCCTGACCGCAGAGCCGTCTTTTAAGGGAATTATTGTCTGCACGGATGCTTTACCAAATGACGCTTGGCCTAATATCAAGCCTCTCCTATTGTCCTGTATGGCTCCGGCAAGAATTTCAGATCCGCTTGCGCTGCCTTTATTTATTAATACTATCAATGGTTTTTCAAGAAAAGAGCCGCGTTTTGATATGAACTTCATATCCTGTTTTTCATTTCTGCCTTTTGTGTATACAATGAGTTTACCTTCAGGAAGAAGCTCGCTGCTTACATCTACTGCTATATTCAAAAGACCACCCGGGTTATTCCTTAAATCCAGAATAAGCCCCTGGATATTATCTTCAGTTAATTTTTTGAGCGCTTTTCTGAAGTCAGGTAAAGTATTTTCCTGAAACTCAAGTATTTTGACATAGCCTATATTTTCTTCAACTACCTTAATTTCTTTAACGCTCTCGATCTTTATAATATCGCGTAGGATTTTGAACTCTAATAGCCTCTGCTCCTTTTCTCTCAGTATCGTAAGGATTACTTCAGAATTTGGTTTCCCACGAAGTTTTTTTACTGCATCAATCAAAGTAACGTTTTTTGTGGAAACATCATCAATTTTTACAATTCTATCTCCTGCCTGCAGTCCGGCTTCAAATCCCGGAGTATCCTCAAGTGGTGATATTATTGTTAGAATTCCATCCTTTATCGCTATTACAATCCCTATACCTCCGAACTCTCCTTCGGTTTCAACTTTCAGTTCCTGATAGCTATCAGGTGCTAAAAATTGACTGTATGGATCTAAACTCATTAGCATGCCTTCGAGAGCTCCGTATAGTATATCTTTTGGAGTTTGCACATCAACATATTCCTGCTGAATAAGGTTTATTACTTCCGAAAAAATTTCTAAATTAGCATAAAGGTCTTCATCATTTATAACAGATACATCAGGCAATTCAACATCTTTAGAGTAAATCTCTCTTGCGCTATTAATTGTGAATAAAATAAAGATTAAAACGACCAAAATAGATGTTTTTTTCATCTTTCTTCCTCCTTAAGATTTAATTTTTCTTTAAGTATAGTATTTACTAACGAAGGATTTGCCTTTCCCTTGGTTAGCATCATTATTTTTCCGACTAAAAATTTCAATGCATTATTTTTCCCATTTCTATAATCGCTAACTGCATGTGGGTTTTCTTTAATAGCAAGCAGCACTAAATCTTCTAAGTCTTTTTTGGTGTTTATCTGGATAAGGCCTTTTTTTTCTATATATTCTTCAGGGTCCTGCGATTTAACCAGAAGGTCTTTTAGAGATTCCTTTGCTATTTTTATTGAAATTTTTCCAGATTCAACCATATTTAAAATTTTTGAACATGATTGGGCAGATAATTTTATTTCATTTAGTGCAATCCCAAGTTCGTTTGCGGTCCCGATAATATCACTGGTTAAAAAGTTAGATATCTGTTTTGGATTTTTATAATCAGAAAAAACCTGTTCAAAATAATCCGAGAGAAATTTTTCTTTTGTTAGTACATCAATATCATAGTCATTTAGTCTGTACATCTCTTTAAATCTTGCTTTTTTTTCAAACGGCAGTTCCGGTAATTCTTTTTTTAGATTTGCGACTAATTCAGAGCTAATATCATAACAAACAAGATCTGGATCAGGAAAATAGCGGTAATCATGCACTTCTTCTTTAGTTCTCATCACAGTTGTAATCTGTTTGTTTTGATCCCAAAGACGTGTTTCATGGCAGATTCCTTTGCCATTTTCTAAAAGCATCTCTTGTCTTTGAACCTCATATTCCAAAGCCTGCTTGATACCCTTGAAAGTATTCATATTTTTTAATTCTATCTTGGTTCCTAAGCTTAAAGCTTTACTTTCTTTTAAAGATATATTGCAGTCGCAGCGAAGGCTTCCTTCTTCCATATTGCAATCTGAGATACCAAGATAAAGTATAGTTGTTTTTAATTCCTGAAGGAAAATATATGCTTCTCCTGGAGAGTTTATATCAGGTTCTGTTACTATTTCAAGCAGTGGTATCCCGGATCTGTTGTAGTCAACAAAAGATGATTTACCATCTTCGGAATGTATTAATTTACCTGCATCTTCTTCCATGTGAATACGGTTGATGAGAATTTTTTTGCCTGGTATCTCTATGTATCCGTTTCTGCCAATGGGTGTTGCATATTGGGAGATCTGATAATTTTTAGGGAGGTCCGGGTAATAGTAGTTTTTTCTATCAAAAAAAATATAATCAGCCATAGCGCAGTTCAAAGCCAATGCGCACTTAACTGCATGCTTAAATGCCCTTTCATTTAAAACTGGTAAAACTCCAGGCATACCCAAACACACGGGACAAGTTTGTGAATTTGGGTTATTGCCGAATTTTGTGCTGCAAGGACAGAATGCCTTGCTTTCTGTTAAAAGATGTAAGTGTATCTCTAATCCGATATTGATCGAATATTTATTCATCTGTACAAACCTTCTATTGCATATGCTATATCCAGTATCTTTTGTTCCTGAAAATAATCTCCCATCAACTGAAGTCCAATAGGTAGTCCGTCCTTGCTTTTTCCTACCGGTATTGATATTGCAGGTATGCCGGCAAGATTTGCAGGTATAGTAAATATGTCGGATAGGTACATCTCTAATGGGTTTTTTGTTTTTTCTCCTATTTTAAATGCTGTAGTCGGAGATGTTGGTGAGATTATACAGTCGTAACTCTTGAATGCTTTTTGGAAATCATCTTTTATCAACGTTCTTACTTTTGCAGCACGCAGATAGTATGCTTCATAATATCCGCTAGATAGTGAATAGGTGCCGAGAATAATCCTCCTTTTGGCCTCATTGCCGAATCCAGCTGATTTAGTTGCAAGAAACATATTTATCATTGGATTTTCCCAATTCTCTTTTTTGATTGTTTCTAATTTCCTCATACCATATTGAACTCCGTCATAACGGGCGAGATTTGAGCTTGCTTCACAAGGCGCTATGATGTAATAGCAGCTTATTGCATATTCGCTAAAAGGAAGACTCATCCATTCTATCTTGGCGCCGTTTTTTTCTAAGTCTTTTAAAATGTTTTCAGTTTTAATTTTTATTTCCTCATCTATTCCGGATGTGAAATATTCTTTTGGAATTCCTATTCGCATATCTTTTAATTGCGGCTTTAAGTTCTCGCTGTAAGGTGATACTTTTTCAGAAGATGAAGTAGAGTCTTTCTCATCGTGTCCTGCTATTACTTCAAGAACAAGCGCAGCATCTCTTACATCTCGCGTTAAAGGGCCTATCTGGTCTAAGCTCGAAGCAAATGCAATTAGTCCGTATCTTGAAACCCGTCCATAAGTTGGTTTCAGGCCTACAACTCCGCATAATGCTGCCGGTTGGCGAATCGAACCGCCGGTATCAGAGCCTAAAGCCATTAATGCTTCTCTTGCTCCAACAGCAGCTGCAGATCCGCCCGAGGAGCCGCCGGGAACACAGGTTTTGTCGTGAGGGTTTTTTGTCGCTCCGTAGCAGGATGTTTCGCAGGAACTTCCGAATGCAAATTCATCCATGTTTGTTTTTCCCAATAAGATTGCCCCCTCTTTCTTTAGATGTTCAATAACAGTAGCATTATATGGAGGTTTAAAGCCGTTTAAAATTTTTGACGCGCATGTTGTAGGTTCATTTTTCACGCAGATGTTATCCTTTATAGCTATAGGTAACCCGGGTATTTTTAGTTTTTCAAGTGCTGACTCTTTAATCTTGAGAGCTTCTTTTTGTGCTATATCAGGATCTAAATAGATATATGCATTTATATCTTTATCTGTTTTTTTTATTTTTTCTAAATAGGCATTAATAACTTCTATTGGTTTAATTGTTTTTGATTCTATTTTTTCTTTTAATTCGTATGCGGTTAGTTCAGTAAGATCCATAATTAAAACACCTTTGGAACTACAAAGAAATTGTCTTTTTTCTCGGGGGCATTTTTAAGCGCTTCTTGCGTTTCAAGCGAAGGTTTTGTTTGATCTTTACGCAACACGTTTTTAATCTTAAGCACATGGAATGTCGCAGGCGTATCTTTTACATCAAGCTCCTTTAATTTTTCGACATATTCGATTATTTCAGTAAGTTGCAAGGCATACATCTCAAGCTCTTCTTCGCTTAATTCCAGACGCGCTAAATAGGCTGTATTTTTTGCTAAATTTTTGGAAATTTTCATAGCATCTGTATATCACAAGGCTTGGAAAAAAGCAAGAATACTATTAGGTTTACTTGTTAATTTAGCGAATATTTGTTGCTAATTCACGCTCAATAACTTCAATCCGTTCATCCAAGTAAGGATGCGTTTTCATATAATAACTTCTTATGGGTGAATCAAACTGGTAATTTTTTATCTTTTCAAGTACGGTTATCGCAGACCTAGGGTTAAATCCTGACAATTTTAAATATTTTAATGCCAGTTTATCTGCCTCCATCTCTCTTTCTTTGCTGTATTCAAGGTAGAGCAATATCAGAGCTATTTGGCTGTTTTTTGCGGAATTCGAATCAGCGGAATTCGTAGCTAATATTATCATAAGCGCTTGCGCTCCAAGGGCTTCCTGCAGCATTAATATATTATGCCGTAAAACTGTATGTGAAATTTCATGGGCCAGCACTGCTGCAATTTCAGCGTCATTATTATTCAGCATCTCAATCAACTTTTTGTTTATATATATATATCCTCCCGGCAGTGCGAACGCATTAGGTTCTTCTTTTTCATTTGCGGCAGTAGTATTTGTATCTATTTTCTCTATGACTTCAAAATAATAAATTATATTTTTTCTATCGCAGTTCTCAACAAGCTTATAACCTATGCTGTTTACCTTATCCCTTAATGCAGGGTCTTTTATTATCTGAAAATCATCGGCAACCTGTTTAGAGATTTTTTTTCCGAGCTGTATTTCTTTTTTTTCCGAAATAAAGGTGAGATTTTCTTTACCTGTAAGTATGTTGTAGTTAACCGTAGCGCATCCACAAGAGAAAGCCAAAACAAGCAAAGATATAAATTTTTTCATCGCAATTTTTAAAATTAAAGAGGCGTTTTATTTATACTGCTGCAACTTTAAAGTCTCGTTATCAAAACTAAAGATCTTAATTTTTAAATCTTTAATCTGAATTATGTCAGGATCAGGGAATTTTAAAATTATGCTGTTCCCATTTTCTATAAGTGTTAATAAAAGTGTTTTCCTCCCGTCTGCATACTCAAAACCGGAATAATACAGATTTTCCTGCATTTTAGAATAGATCTTTTCTCCGGGATTAAATACATAAACCTCAGGTTCTGACACAACATCAAGCATGCCCCGGATTACATTGTCTAAATCAGAAGCAAACAGGCTGTTGCAAGAGTAGAACGCAAGCATATACACTAAAACAATTATTTTTTTAGTTTTCATATCCGCCTCCTTTTATATCAAATCGGTTATTGCGCAGGAATCCAACGCTTCTTTATTTGTAATTTTATCGATAATCTGTAATATTTTATCGTTCTCCTGATAATGACTTGGAAGTATTATTTCGCTTAATTTTACCTGGGCAGGATTTTTAAGGAAATATATTTCTTCCTCTTTTTGAGTTAAGATTTTTCTCTTTTTTAAATATTCAATAACTCTGGATAGATTTTCCTTGGCTAAATCGGAATGCGTAGTTATATCCTCGTATTTGAGAGGAAATTTTCCTTCCTGGAATCTCTTTACTATAAATTTCAGCGTAATAAGCAGTTCTTCAAGCTCAAGAAGTGATGGATTTTCGGCGTTAGGAGCTTTTCTTAATTTTTTGCGGTTTTGAAAGACAAAGCCAAGCTCTGCTCCGAGCAGTATGACTATCCAACTTGTATAAAGCCAGACCATAAATATTGGCACAGTAGCGAATGTTCCGTATATGGCATTGTAACGGGTAATACCAATTTGAAATTTTAAATACGCCCAGTTAAAAACCTGCCATATTGTTCCCGATATAATTCCGGCAATTAATCCTGCGGATAGTCTTATCTTTGTGTTGGGCATAAACATATAAAAGATTGACAATGCTACCCACAAAGTTATAAAAGGAAGCATTTTTATAAAGAATAAATATGCATTGTTTAAGAAAGATATCTGCAGCAGTTTTTGTATTAAAACATTCGACGAGGAGCCTGCATTAATTGTAAAAGTTATAAATATAAATATCGGACATAATATTACTATGGTTAAATAATCAGAGATTTTCCTTGTGATTCTGCGCGGCGTTTTCACCGACCAGATAGTATTAAAAACCGTCTCTATGGATCCAAGCAGGCGGATTACGGTGAAAAGCAGGAAAAATACCCCGGTTGTTCCTAATGTCGTAAGTTTTGTGTTTTCTATATATGCAAGTATATTCAAAAGTATTTCCTGTTTTCCAAGAGCTAATTTTTCAATAATTATCTGCTCAATGTAATTCTGGATACCTAACCCTTTGGCTATTGAAAAAATAAGCGCTAAAAATGGAATTAATGTC
>CAZAPE010000017.1:14130-20758 GCA_964487065.1 uncultured Planctomycetia bacterium
ACTGAAGATTGTATAATTATTTTTGATAGCTATAGAAGAGTTATAAAAGTTAATGCTGCTGCATGTAACTGGCACTTATCGTCAGTAAAGTTTGTTTTGATGCTTTGAAGAAGAAAAAATATACTTTTTAATTTAAGTTTAAGTTTTTTAATCATATCATTTCTCAGCAATCTCTTTTTTGAGCCTATTTATCAATTCATCATTTATATTGAATGAGTTATCATTAGATGGAAATAATTTCTTTTGAACATCTGTTTTAAATTCTACTACAGATTCACTTATCTGTTTTTTTAAATCAAGGTATTCTTTTGTAAATTTATGTTTTGGGCCATCTGCAAGGCCAAGGATATCATGCGTAACCAATACCTGCCCGTCACAGAAAATGCCCGCTCCGATACCTATTACGGGTATTTTTAATTTTTCTGCGATTATTTTTGCCAGCTGTTGCGGAACGCACTCCAAAATAATTGCAAAACAGCCTGCTTTTTGGAGTAAAATACTGTCGTTATAGATTTTTTTTGCTGATTCGATGCTTTTACCCTGTACTTTTAATCCCCCAAGCATCGTTGCACTCTGGGGAGTAAGCCCCAGGTGCCCTAAGACAGGAATGCCTGCATTTAAAACGGCTTTGATTCTATCGAGCATCTCTTCCCCGCCTTCTATCTTTACGGCATCCGCAAGAGCCTCTTTTATGAATCTTCCTGCATTCATTATTGCATCCATATTCGATATCTGGTAAGAGAGAAACGGCATATCCGCCACAAGGAATGTGTTTTTAGCTCCCTTTCTTGCAGCTTTTGCGTGATGAATCATTTCCTCCATTGTGACAGAGACAGTAGATTCATAACCAAGCACCACATTTGCTACTGAATCCCCGACTATTATCGCATCTATGCCGGACTCTTCCAGTATTTTTGCTAAAATATAATCATATGCCGTTAACATGGTTATTTGCTCTTTTTTTAACTTTTTTTCTTGCATCTGCGGTATTGAAAGCTTAGACATCTATATCCTCCTGTTATATTCCTCTGTAACTTTTTCTTGCTTTAAGCGATTCTTGAATCCAAGTTTTATCTTGAATTAGTTTTAGTATAGAGTTTTGTTTAAAAGAAAGCAAGCAAATCAAAAGGTATAAATCGTAGAGTATTATGAACGGAAGAAATCTTATATAGTTTATTAATCTATCATTTTTTAGGATAGTAGAATAACGATTTTTGAAAAATTGTATTTTAAAATTTAAATTAAGGTTTAAATAACCAAGCTTAAAGGAGTGTTCCCAGCCTGATGTGCCTCTATTATGATAAGCAATTGCTTCGGGCATGTAATACGACTTCCAGGCGTAATTGTTGGCTCTCCAGTTAAGGTCTAGATCTTCCAGGTATGCCAGATACTTAGAGTCAAAGTAGTCGTTATCAAGCTTTATCTCATTAAGCATTTCGCGCCTCATAAGAAGACAGGCTCCGCTAACACCCCAAATATAACCTTTCAAGTATTGATTACGGTCATGCTTGCCATATCCTCTCTCTTTAGCTCTGCGGCTCCAACCCAGGAATTGACCTGTTGAATCAATTTTTTTTGTTTTTTGATTTAATATTTTACCAGAAACGGCCCCTATTCTGCTTTCAATTCCAAATGCTAAAACGGCATTATGAAGATAATCTTTTTCTAAAAAAACATCATTATTCATGCACAGAACTAAACTTCCAGTAGCTATCTCTATGCCCTGATTGTAGGCCTCTGCAACCATATTATTCTTAGTGTTCATAATTACCTTAAGGCGTGTAGAGTATTTTTCCAGCATTTGAATTGAGCCGTCATCTGAGGCGTTATCAACTACTATGATCTCTTTTTTTACATATGTTTGGGCTAAAACAGAATCAAGGCAGTTTTTTAAAACATCTTTCTTGTTCCTGTTTAGTATAACTATTGATATTAGTTCATTCATCCTTGAATTTTGTAGCAATATTTGTTACATTTCTTCTAATGAATATTCTTAAGTACCTGTTTTTAGCCTTTATTGTTTTAGAACTTTTTATTCCCCAATATGAACTCTTTAGCTCTAATATTAATCTCTATTTTATTCTTTGGGTAATACTCCTTATTTTATTAATAAAAAACAGGTGCAAACTTGTGAATACAACTCTTTTTTTAAGCTTTTTTTTTACAGCTCTATTATCATTGCGCGCACTTAATCTATACTCCTTGCAGGATTTTTTATCTTTTAATATTTATATAACTGTATTTATTGTATCGTATAACCTGCTTTCTAAAAAGCAATTTATACGAGTTTTACAGACAGCTGCATTCCTAATAAGTATTTATGCGCTTTTTCAAGCATTTTATATTCTTCCCTATTTAAAAGCGAGTTTACATAATCAGGATATATCCTCAATGCATCATTTAAATTACATTCTATCAAAAAGAAGGGTATTTGCGTTCTTTCCAACCGCAAATACCCTGGCAGGATTTTTAATCTTTGCATTGCCGTTTACCTTCTATTTCATAAAAGGATTCTATAAGATAATTTACGGTGTTGTGTTGATGTTGGCTCTATATTTTACCAAGTCTATGGGCGCTATTTTTTGTGTTTTTGTTGGATTGATAAATAAAAAGCTGCGTAAAAAAACGCTTCTTATAGCGCCTATTCTAATTGTTGTTGCTGCACTTTTTGTTATACAGCGCAGCGATTTATTGTTTAACAATAAGAATTATTATTTCAATCCTTTTTTCCAGAGGTATCAAATCTGGACAAAAAGCCTCCAGATTATTAAGAGCAATGGTTTATTGGGTCTTGGGTTAGGCAGATTCCCTTACTTTTACAATTACAATCTTAACGAGGTTGTAAATCAGGTGCGTTATGCTCATAATCTGTTTCTGCAGTTTTGGATCGAATGCGGTATTATTGGTTTTCTCTGGGTTGCCCTTTTTTATATGACTTTTTTTAGAAAAGCTTTTATCTTTCTTAAAAATAAAAACAAAGAAAACATGCTCTTGTATATTTCAGGATTAACTTTTCTGATACACAATTTAATAGATTTTACCTTCTACATGCCTCAGGTAGGAATTATATTTTTTACGGCATTTGCGTTAATACACAAAGAATATTCCTAAACATTAATTTCTAAATTTATATAAAAAATATTTACATTCAGATTTTATTCTTCTTAAAAGCTTCACCAAAAGAATAAAGAAACCAAATCTTTTGTAACGTAATATCAAAAACTGGAAAATATTTTTTTTAAATTTTGCTTTCCAAAATAGATGGTCGCGCTTTAATAGCGCTATATGAAATGCTTTTTGTATCTCGTATTGCTTGTATTTTGGATAACTTACTACCGGCTTTCCGCCGCCGTCAAAACAATAGGGGTCTTCGCATGTAAGATATCCCTGTTTTTTTACCCAGCAAAAGAACGGTGTTCCAGGCTGGGGTGTAGCAACTGATATTTGAACATTCGAGAGTAGCTCTTTTTTTATGAGATTTTCTATAAATCTTATACATTGCATGTCTTCTCTATATGTGGATGTAGGTAATCCAATCATAAATGTAGCATATGTCTTTATATCTATTTCTTTTGCATGGTTTATTAGTTCAAGAACTTTTTCTGTATCTATTTGTTTACCAATATGTTGCGCAACAGGCAGTGAATTTGTTTCTATTCCAAATCTTATTTTATAATATCCCGCTTTTTTCATAGCGCTAAGCATTTCTTTATCCATTAATCTTATATCGCACATTGCCTCATATTTTAAATTATGTAGTCCTGCTTTGATTATGGCTGAACTTAAATCTAAGATGAACTTCTTATTCCCGTTGTGTACCTCTTCATCAAAGAATAATCCTTCTAAAGAGGAGTATTTTTCTTTAAGGTATTTGATCTCATTTACTATATCGTATACTTCCCTATTCCTCCAATTGGGTTCTTTGTAATACATATTTCTTGCTACGCAAAAAGAACAATTTCCGCGACATCCCCGAGAAGCATAGGCTTGTATCTCCAAATACTCAGAACTTGGTTCGCCTGGCTTAGCATAATCAATTCTTTTTATATCGTTATCTTCAGGCCAGGGTAGTTTAGAAAAATCAAGCAGCCCTCTTTTTGGATTTGGATAAGAACCTAAGGTATTACTCATTCCATTATTTTGCAATAACTCTAAAAGAGTCATTTCGTATTCGCCAGTTAAGACATAATCTATGCCACTTTTTATTAGTTCCTGGGGGTATGCCGTTGCGTGTTGCCCTGCAAATATAATTTTAGTTTTTAATATTCTTTTTGCCTCTTTTGCAACCCAAAGGTTCTCATTAATAACTCTTGTTGCTGATTCTACAATAAGTACATCTGGCTCTGCGTTTAAAATTTCTGCTAAAGTCTGCTTTTTATCCAATTTATTGAGGCAGGGGTCAATAAGCTTAACTTCATGATTGGTACGCTCCTTCAGGAGTGAGCTGGCATAGGCTAGTTCCCATGGGTAATAGCAGAACCAGGATGAAAGCAGCTTTGTGCCTTCAGACCAGCGTGATGGCGAATGTATGATATAAAAACCGCGATCATCCTTGCCAACAGAATTTGTGAGTAGAATTTTTTTACTCTGCATTATTTATAATAGAAATAAACTCAAGGGCTCTCTTCTGCAATGTAAATTCTGCCGCAATAAATTTTCTGGCATTTAGACCTATGTGTTTGCGTAAAGAAGAGTCTTTTGAAAGTTTAATAAGACTCTGGATAAAGGAATCTTTATCTTTTGCCAATAGCCCATTTGTTTGATTGCTTATGATTTCTTTAACCTCTCCAAATTCTGATGCAATAACAGGTATTCCTTTAGCCATAAATTCTAGAACCTTTACGGGAAACTTTGCTTGGATAAATTTATTATGAATGCCTATCGGGAATATTCCAATGTCTATATCTTCAAGATACTCCGGTATAATCTCATATGGTATCCAGGATTTAAACATCACGTTTTTAAGCATGCTCTTTTCTGCTTCATTTTCGGCTGCGTTTTTCCAAGGCCCATTACCGGCTATTTCTAAGCTGATTTGAATATTATTTTTTTGTATATCTTTCAATACTTCAAAAGCAAATTTTAGATTTAGAAAATCCTCCTCTCTGAACATTGTTCCCATCCATGATAGAGTAATATTGTCTTTCT
Organism: uncultured Planctomycetia bacterium; assembly: GCA_964487065.1. Lineage (GTDB taxonomy): Bacteria > Omnitrophota > Gorgyraeia > Kaelpiales > Kaelpiaceae > CAZAPE01. The sequence goes on from CAZAPE010000017.1 coordinate 19,279, forward strand.
TTTCATAGGGAGTATTTTTGAGAGTGAATTTTTCTATGCTTATTGCTGGAGGAAAATAGAATGTTCTTGGATTTATAGATTTTATATAGTCAAAAAGAAAGCGGCTTCCTGTTAAAGCCAATTTAGCCCTTTTGAGAAAAAATTTAAAAACGAATTCTGCTTTAGATTTTGGCCAGAACCCGAAAAGTGTTCCGGTATCTTCCCTGAATTCCCAGTCGTCAATATCGAAGATGTAGTTTATATTATTCTTTAAGGCGTATAATAAAGGGCCTATTGAATGGTAGTTAAATCTTTGAATGATAAATAGGGGGTTTTGAAAATTTTTAAGATAGTTAACTGCAGCTTTATTGTAAGCTATTTTTTTTCTTAAGGTTAGATACTTCTCTAACTTACCGCTAAAAGCGCCTAGATCATCTGAATAAGAGAAAACAGAGGCTTTGTAGCCTATCCTCTCTAGCGCTTGGGCAATGTTATATGCCCTGTATCTGGCCCCGGGAAGTTTTAGGCTCTCTCTTGTGATAAATACTATTTCATAATTTTTTAAATTCATAACCTTTGCATATTGCTGTGTAAATGCTCAGCAGATTATCTGCAGACCATGTCCAATTATATTTTTCAGCTGCTCTTCTCTTGGCTAGGTCAGCAATTCTTCCTCTTAAATCCGGCCTTGATAGGAGTTCATTTATTCCACCAGCAAGAATAATATGATTGCCAGGTTCTACCAGCAATCCCACTCCCCCAACCATATTCCGTATTTCTCCGACATTCGATGCAACAATTGCTTTTCCTGAGGCAAGATATTCAGCAATTTTAATAGGGCTTTTACATTGCGTGATACTATTATTCTGAAAACATGCGACACATACATCAGCAGCAGCAATAAATTTTTTTGTTTCTTCGTGAGGAACGAATCCAGTAAAAATAATTCTTTCGCTAAGGTTTAAATTCTTTGTTAATAATTTCAACTCTTCTAATCTATAGCCTCCTCCAACTACGAAGAACATTGCTTCAGGATACCGTTTTATTACAAGCTGGGCCGAATGAATAAAAAATTCTGCGTATTGCGCACCGTGTAATTGTCCAAGATAAAGAACAATCGGACCCTCAATGCGGTATTTTTTCCTTATTTCAAATCCAGAATTCTCTGGTTTGAAAATATCAGGATCTGCTCCTACAGGAGCTTGTGTTATTCTTGCATTTGAAACACCGTAATCATAAGTAGTAAGCTCTAGAAGTCTGGTGCTTGATACTGATATTGTATCTGCAAATTTAACCAGCGCCCGCTCTAATACCCACATGTATAATCCGATCATAGGAGATGCCGGCCTGCCGTAAAAATAAATTTTTGTCTCCCAGTCATCCCAGTCATAATGTAAGGGTTTTTTCTTTATCCATGCAGCTATTACTGCAGGGATTGATGCATAATGGAAGCATTTTTGAAAGTGCACAATATCAGCCCATTCAACATCTCGAAGAATTT
>CAZAPE010000018.1:0-19887 GCA_964487065.1 uncultured Planctomycetia bacterium
TATGTAATGTATGCAGATATTATGAGATTTTTGCTCCGGAATTAAAGCAAGAAGACTATACAGAGTGTAAGGAGGCAAAAATTGGTTGCGTGCAGGATAAGGAAAGACTTTCTGAATATATAATAGAGTATTTAAAGCCTTTTCAGGAGCTGCGTAAAAAAATCAGACAAGATAAGGATTATATTAAAAAAATATTAATTGCAGGTGCTCAGGAGGCCAAAAAAGTAGCCTCTAAAACAATAGAAGAGACTAGAGAAGTAATTGGCATATGAACGATTACAAAATAAAACTAAAGATTTTTCAAGGTCCGTTAGATTTGCTTCTCTATTTGATCAAAAAAAACGAAGTAAATATATACGATATCCCGATTTCTGATATAACAAAGCAATATTTAGAGTATCTGGAATTTATGAAAGTATTAGACCTTGATATTGCAGGTGAGTTTCTCGTTATGGCAGCGACGCTTTTGCTTATAAAATCAAAGATGTTACTGCCGCAGGAAGAGGTTTCACTTGATCAGGAAATTCCCGATGAGGATCCAAGGGAGGAGCTTGTAAAAAGACTGCTTGAATATAAGAAATTTAAGGAAGTCGCAATGGTATTAAAAGAAAAAGAAGAAGAAGGCAGCGAAATTTTCAGGCGTTTTCTGTCTCTGCCCGAAGATAGCATTGAGCTTGAAGACGATTCTCAGGGTTTTGAGGCCAGCATATTCGATCTTATATCGGCGTTTACGGAAGTTTTAAAGAATATACCCAAGGAAGATTTTAACATTATATTGGAAGAGGAGCACAACGTGGAGGAAAAGATAAGCTTTATCCTTACTTTGCTTGATCAAAAAGGAGTCATTTATTTTAACAGTATTTGGACAAGAATAAGGAGCCGTATTGAGGCGGTTGTTTTTTTTCTTGCTATATTAGAACTTATTCGACAAAAGAAAATAATCATAAGACAGATAGGACTTTTCGGAGAGATTAAAATAGTTAAGCCTCTGCCTGTAATAAATAATGGATGAAGAGAATTTAAAAAATATAATAGAAGCACTTTTGTTTGTTTCAGACAAGCCTTTAAGTATAGAACAAATAAAGTCTCTGCTTGAATGTGATGCTGCTGCAATAATAAATGCAGTTTCTTTGCTTCGGCAGGAGTATCAGGAAAAGCATAGTTTTAGGCTTAGAGAAGTTGCGGGAGGGCTGCAGTTAGTTACAGATCCTGAATATGCACCTTGGTTAAGGAAATTATTTCAAGGCGGAAGAAAAGAGAGATTATCGCGCGCTGCGCTTGAGACGCTCGCAATAGTTGCGTATAAACAGCCGATTACAAAACCAGAGGCAGAAAAAATTAGAGGTGTTGATGTTGATGGTGTGATGAAGAAACTTTTAGAAAAGGGTTTAGTTAGGATTACGGGCAGGAAAAAGGTTGCCGGAAGGCCGCTTCTTTATGCAACAACAAAAAGATTTTTGGAATATTTCGGATTAAACTCTTTAGAAGAGCTTCCACCATTAGATCAGATGGTGGAGATGGAGCAGGAAAATGCAGATAAAAAAGATACGTAATAAGATTGATGGGCTGGATAAAATTATTGTCGAGCTTATTAACGGCAGAGCAAAGCTTATAAAAGAGATTGGGGAGTTTAAGAAAAAAACAGGGCAAAGCATATTTGCGCCTGACAGAGAGAAAGAAGTATATAAAAAAATAGCACACTATAATAAGGGCCCTATGACAATTGATTACCTTAAAAATATCTACCGCGAGATGATGTCTGCGTCGCTGGCATTAGAGAAAGAGATAATTATTGCATATCTTGGTCCGGCTGCTACGTTCACCCATCAGGCTGTTTTAAAGAAATTCGGTTCCTCAGTAAAAACTATGCAATGCCTGAGTATTACTGAGATTTTCAATGAGGTTGAAAAAGGGAATGCTGATTTTGGAGTTGTTCCGGTTGAGAATTCATTTGAGGGAGCGGTTACACACACTTTGGATATGTTTATCGATTCTGAGCTAAAGATATGCTCAGAGATATATCTTGAAATCAGCCATTATTTACTTTCAAAAGCAAATGGCCTTAAAGCCATTAAAAAGGTCTACTCTAATCCGCAGGTATTCGGACAATGCAGGTTGTGGCTGGAGAGGAATTTGCCTTTCGTCGAACTTATGGAGGTATCCAGCACTGCGCGTGCGGCGCAGATTGCTGCGCGGAAAAAAAATTCTGCCTGCATAGCGAGCAAGATGGCTAAGGTTGTATATGATTTAAGAATAGTTGCGCGATCCATAGAAGATGCTCCTTGTAATATAACCAGGTTTATGGTTATAGGAAATACTGTTGCAAAAGCAACAGGAAAAGATAAAACTTCGATAATGTTTTCAATAAAAGACAAAGTCGGAGCGCTTCATACGATGCTTTTGCCTTTCAAAAAGCACAAAATAAATATGACAAAAATAGAATCGCGGCCTTCAAAAAAGAAAATTTGGGATTATTATTTCTTTATAGATATAGAGGGTCACTATAACGATAAAAAAGTAGCAAAAGCTTTAGAGGAATTGAAGGATTCGAGCTCGCTTTTTAAAATCCTTGGTTCATATCCTAAAGAATAAAAGTTAATTTATAGGTAAAAAAGAAAATGAATTTCCATAGCCTGGTCAGAAAAATAGTAAAAGATATAAAGCCTTATATCCCGGGAAAACCGATAGAGGAATTAAACAGGGAGCTTGGCATAGATGAGATTTACAAGCTTGCTTCAAATGAAAATCCTCTTGGTGCATCCCAAAAGGCGCTGGAAGCAATTAAATCTGCGCTAAAGGATATACATCGTTATCCGGACGGGAGTTGCTATTACCTAAAAAACAAACTGGCTGAATTTTGGGGTCTTAAGCCCCAAAACTTTATAATTGGCAACGGATCTGATGAACTTATATTTTTAACCTTGCGTGCTTTTTTAAATCCATCAGATGAGGTAATAGTGTCAAGGCCGTCGTTTTTGATGTATGAACTTGCCGCAACGATAAAAGGTGCCAATTTGAAAGTTATCCCTATGAAGGATTTTCGCTATGATTTAGCAGGGATAAAAAAAGCCATAAGCAGTAAAACAAAGGTAATTTTTATCGCTAACCCGGATAACCCTTGTGGTACTTATATTTCAAAAGAGGCTGTTGAGGATTTTATTGAGAACCTTCCGGAGCATGTTATACTTTTTTATGATGAGGCTTATTATGAATTTGTAGATGAAAGAGATTATCCGGATGTTTTAAAGTTTATAGAAAGAAAATCAATAATTGTAACAAGGACTTTTTCCAAAATTTATGGATTAGCCGGTATAAGGATTGGATACGGGATGGGCCATCCGGATTTAATTCATTATCTGGATAAAGTAAGAGATCCTTTTAATGTAAATTCGCTAGCTCAGGTTGCCGCATTAAAAGCTTTAGATGATCAGGATTTTGTTAAAGAAGTCCAAAATACAATAAAACAGGGACGTGAGTTTTTATTCCGTGAGTTTAATCGTTTAGGAATCGAATATGTTAAATCATGCACAAACTTTATCCTCGTAAAGATTGGGGACAATGCAGGAAATCTTTGTGAGGAGTTATTAAATCAGGGTGTTATTGTAAGGTATATGGCAGGATGGGGTTTGAACGATTACATAAGAGTCACAATAGGGCTAAAACATGAAAATGAAAAATTAACTTCAATTATCGAGAATTATTTAAAGAAGGAGGCTATGAAATGATTATAGTTCTTAAACCTGATGCTACGCAGAGCCAAATAGAGCATGTTGTAGAAAAAGTGAAATCATTAGGATTGACGCCAATGCTTTCAAAGGGTGTAGAGCGTTCAATCATCGGAGTGATAGGAGAAGAGGATATTTTACGCGCTCAACCTCTTGAGGTCTTTCCCGGAGTAGAAAAGGTTATTCCGGTGCTTGCTCCATATAAACTTGTATCCAAAGAATTTAAATCTGAAAATACAGTTATTGATGTTAAGGGTGTTTGCATCGGAGGAAAAAAAATTGTAATTATGGCAGGTCCTTGTGCCGTTGAAGGATATGAGCGTTTGAAAATTATCGCGCAAAGTATAAAGAAAAGCGGGGTACGGGTTTTAAGAGGCGGCGCCTTTAAGCCCCGGACATCACCCTATAGTTTTCAGGGTATGGGTGAGGAAGGTTTAAAAATATTAAGGCAGGTAGCAGATGAGCTTGATATGGTTATTATTACAGAGCTTATGGACCCCAGAGATCTTGCTTTAATTGAAAAGTATGCCGATATAATACAAATTGGCGCCAGAAATATGCAGAATTTTACGCTTCTTAAAGAGGTTGGGCAATCGAAAAAGCCAGTGTTGTTAAAAAGAGGTATCAGTGCTTCTATCAAGGAGTTTCTAATGGCTGCAGAATATGTTCTTGCTGGAGGAAATTTTCAGGTTATGCTTTGCGAGAGGGGAATAAGGACCTTCGAGACCGAAACAAGATTTACACTGGACATAAATGCGATTTCCTCCATTAAAGCAAAGAGCCATTTGCCAGTTATAGTCGATCCGAGTCACGGAACGGGCAAGTGGAATCTTGTTCCTGCAGCAGCAAAGGCAGCCATAGCTGCGGGTGCGGATGGTTTATTGATTGAGGTTCATAATAATCCCGAAGAAGCATATTCTGATGGTGAGCAGTCACTTATGCCTGAAAAATTTACCGAACTAATGAAAGAACTTAAAATTCTATCCAAAGCTGTTAATCGAGATTTATGAAGGCAATTTTTCGCAAGACCGCAATAATAGGGGTAGGGTTAATAGGGGGCTCTATTGCATTGGGAATGAAGAAGTATAATCTCACAAGAACTGTCGTTGGTGCGTTCAGGAGGGATAAATCTTTGCAGGAAGCAAAAAAGAATAAAATTATTGACTATGGATATCTTGATATCGAAACAGCCGTCTCAGGTGCGGATCTTATTATCTTTGCAGCGCCGGTAGCAGAAATAATAAAGATCGCAAAAGAAATAAAAACGTTTGTTTCAAAGACGGCAACAATTACCGATGTAGGTAGTACAAAATCTGAGGTTGTAAAAGAGCTTTCAAAACTATATCCCGATAATTATCTCGGTTCACACCCATTAGCAGGATCAGAAAAAAAAGGTTGTTTTTATTCTTCAGCAGATCTTTTTAAAGGCAAAATAACTATTCTTACACCGCATAAAAATTCAAATCCAAAAATTACTAAATCGGTTAAGATACTTTGGGAGAAATTGGGTTCCATGGTTATTTCGATGGATGCGGATATGCATGACGAGCTTTTGTCGCGGTTAAGCCACCTGCCGCATCTTTTGATGTATGCATTAATGAATTTTGTAAATATCTCGCAACTTAAATATGCCTCTACTGGTTTTCGTGATGCTACGCGTATAGCTGCTTCCAATGTCGAAATGTGGTCGCAGATTTTTATTTCTAATAGAAAATTTATTGTTAAAGATATTGATTTATATATCAAGCAGTTAAAAAAATATAGAGATTTAATAAGGAAATCCGACCGTGCAAAGATTACTTCCCAGATAAAAAATGCTGCCGATAAAAGAAGACAACTTCGATGAAGAAATCTTTCCTCGCTGCTATAGATGGACCTGCCGGCTCAGGTAAAAGTACAGTAGCAAAACTGGTCGCAAAGAGCTTGAATGTTCCCTATCTTGATACCGGGGCGATGTATAGAGCTGCGACACTTTCATGCATAAGAGCAAATGTCGATTTTTCTAATCCAGATGCAATAATTGAAACGGTAAAAAAGAGCAATATAGATATAAAATATGAGAATCAAAAGTTAAGTATTTTTCTTCAAGGAGAAAATGCGGAAAAAGAAATAAGACTTCCAGTTGTTAATGAGAATATTTCCCGGGTATCAGAAATTCCCCAGGTCAGGGAGATTCTTGTCTCCAAGCAGAGAGAAATTGCAAAAACCGGCGCGGTTGTTGAAGGCAGAGATATTGGTACTGTTGTTTTCCCTGAAGCAGATTTTAAATTCTATCTTGATGCTGCGTTCGATATCAGAGTTACAAGAAGATATAATGAGATGCTTTCAAAAAATATAGCAATAAAAAAAGAAGATGTAGCAGAAGATCTGAAGAAAAGAGATGAAAGCGACAAGGGCAGGAAGCATGGGCCGTTAATCAAGGCCAATGATGCCGTTTTTTTAGATACCAGTCTTTTATCCATAGAAAATGTTGTTGAGAAAATAGTCTCCTATATAAAGAAATAATGTTTGTGCATAGATTTGTAAGGATAGTTGGATATTTGTTTTGTAAACTATTCTTTTTTATTAAATGCCAGGGGAAAGCCAATGTTCCTTTAATGGGCGGGGTGATAATTGCAAGCAACCATGTTAGCTTCCTGGATCCTATAGTTTTAGGTGTTATTATGCCCAGGATTACTAATTTTATGGCCCGTGAAGATCTCTTTAAAAACAAATTGTCTGCCTGGTTTTTAAACGCTCTTTTAGCTTTTCCGGTAAAAAGAGACAAGTTTACAAAAGAAGCTATAAAAAAGAGTTTAAATATACTTAGCTCAGGCAAGGTGCTTTTAATGTTTCCGGAAGGGACAAGGAGTAAAGATGGCAATATACACAAAGGTGAGATAGGTTGTATCTGGCTTGCCAGAATGGCAAAAGTTTTAATTGTGCCGGTGCGTATCTACGGTTCATACCAAGCATACCCTGCGCATAAATGGTTAATTTCTCCTTATCCTATAAGAGTTGTTTGCGGAGAGCCGTTTGATGTTTGTAGATATAAAGAAATGACCGATGTTGATTTAATAGAAATTCTTATGAAAAGAATAAAGAACTTATGAAAATAGAAGTTGTTAAACCATTTGGTTTTTGCTCCGGGGTTAGGCGAGCAATGCATTTGACAGAATCTGCACTTAAAAATTATAAATGCGTATATTGTTACGGAGAATTAATACACAATGAAGGAGCAGTGGAAGATTTACGCAAAAAAGGTCTTTTTATATTAAGCAGTTTAGATGATTTAAACTCCAAAAATGATTCTGCTCTTATAATACGGACACATGGCACGAGCCCTGAAGTTTATAATTCGCTTAAAAATAGAAACATCAACTTAATAGATGCAACCTGTCCAATAGTTAAAAAGATACAGATGCTTTGCATGAAGTACAGCTCTAAAGATTACAAGCTGCTTATTTTCGGGGATGAAAACCACGAAGAAGTAAAATCATTGCTGGGATTTTCATCAGGTAAGGCTGTGGTTATAAGCGATTTAAAAAACGCTGAGAATTTCAGTATCGATAAAAAAACGTTTCTGATAAGTCAGTCGACAAAGGACGAAAACAAGCTTTTTAAAATACGTGATTATTTGTTTAAAAGAGGTTTGCCAAAAGAGAATTTTTATAATACAATATGTACAGATATAAAAAGCCGGCAGAAAAAATTAAGCTTGATTTCAAGGCGGGTGGATAATGTTTTGGTTTTAGGCAGTAAGAAGAGTGCTAATACAGTAAATCTTTTCAATATAGCAAAAGAGAGGTGTAAGAGCTGTTTTTTGATTTCAGAGTTTAATGATATTCCTGAAGATATTACTTGTGCAGGAAAAATAGGTGTTGCAACAGGAGCTTCGACCCCATATAATTTTTTAGATTTAGTTCTTAAAAAAATAAAAAATTCTTTATAGGAGAGGTGAAAGGTATGTCAAAGCAGAAAGGAAATATTAATTTGGAAGAGGAGTCAACGCAAGGCGTAAACAAGGAGTTAGAAGCGCTTTACGAGGCAAGCTTTAAGAATCTCAAAGAGGGTGCGATTGTGAGGGCTAAGATTATTTACGTTGCGGGAAATAATATCCTTTTGGACTTGAATTATAAGGCGGAAGGAGTATTAAGCCGAGATGAGTTTCTTGATCATGAAGATATAAAAGTAGGCAATGAGATAGATACTTTTATTGTCAGCCTCGAAAACGAGGAAGGACTAGTTGTACTATCAAAGAGAAAAGCTGACAAAATTTTGGGTTGGGAAAAAATAAATAATGAATACAAAGAGGGAGATACTGTAACAGGCAAGGTTGTAAAAAGAGTAAAGGGCGGTTTAATGGTTAATATAGGTGTGGAGGCATTTTTGCCGGGGTCTTTGGTAGATATTAAAGGAACGCCAAACCTTGATGTTTTTATCGGTAAAACAATAGAGTGCGTTATAGTATCGATTAACATTAAGAGAAAGAACGTTGTTGTCTCCAGAAAAGATTGCCTTATGAAGCAGATGGGCGCAAAGAAAGAAGAGTTTTTAAATGCTATTCAGGTTGATGATATTGTTTCTGGTATTGTGAAGAATATCACCGATTACGGTGCGTTTATTGAAATAGATGTTGTTGACGGCTTGCTGCATATTTCTGATATGAGCTGGGGCAGGATCAATCATCCATCAGAATTGCTTGCGGTTGGTGACAAGGTTAAGGTAAAGGTTTTAGAGGTGGATAAGGAAAACCAGCGTGTATCTTTGGGGATGAAACAGCTCTCGCCAGATCCCTGGGCGGGAATTAAAGATAAATATCCTTCAGGCGGCAGTGTTAAGGGTAAAATTACAAATATTCTACCCTACGGGGCTTTTATGGAATTGGAGCCTGGCATTGAAGGTTTTATTCATGTTTCTGATCTTTCATGGACTAAAAAAGTCAGAGATGCCCACGAGATGTTTGTAATAGGAGATATTATTGAGGCAGCTATGCTTTCTGTCGATTCAGAGAAAAGGAAACTCAGCTTAGGCATAAAGCAGTTGGAGCAGGATCCCTGGAAGGATATAGAGTCGAAATATATTTTAGATTCGAAAGTTAATGCAAGGATAGTCGGTTTTAACGAAGACGGAGCATTTGTGGAGATAGAAGACGGGATAGACGGGTTTATCTATAAAAATGATATTTCCTGGACCAGGCGTATAAACCATGCTTATGAGGTTTTGAAGAAAGGGCAGAAGATGGAGTTCCAGATTATCGGTATAAACAAGGCCCTTCGTCAGCTCTTGTTAGGGTTAAAGCAGCTTCGCCCTGACCCCTGGCCGCAGATTGAAGAAAAATATAAATCCGGTACTCTTGTTGACGGCCAAGTAACGAGTATTTTCCCGTTTGGAGTTTTTGTGCAATTGGAAGAGGATCTTGAAGGTCTACTGCACATATCAGAGATTGAGAAGAAAAATGCTAAAATACAGGAAAAATTTGCTCCCGGAGATAGCATGCAGGTGTCAGTATTGTCTATTGATAATGATAAAAAACAGATAAGGCTCACAAGAAAAGGTTTGGAAACAGAGGATTCAGAAATAGATGAATCCAAGGATGCAGGTATTCATTTAGATGCAGAAGGTGATATATCTAATCCTGAGGCTGAAATACAAAATTCAGAGTCAGAAGGAAGTATAGATGAAGAAGAGTCTCAGTGCAGCTGAGCAGTTTGATATAATTGCAAGAGGTGCTGAAGAGGTTGTTTCAGGCCAGGAATTATTGCGTAAGATAGAAGTTTCTATCAAAAACAAAAAGCCTCTCTCAGTCAAAGCAGGCTTTGATCCTAGCGCTCCAGATTTGCATTTAGGCCACATGGTCCTTTTGAAAAAGTTAAAAGATTTTCAGGATCTTGGGCATAATGTCAAATTTCTTATAGGAGATTTCACAGCCAGAATCGGCGACCCCAGCGGGCGGAATGAAACAAGGCCTGTTCTATCTAAAAAAGAGGCTAAGAACAATGCTAGGACTTATAAGGAACAGATTTTCAAAGTGCTTAATCCCAAAAGGACTGAAGTGGTTTTTAATTCTAAGTGGCTTGAGAAAATGAAATTCCAGGAAGTTCTTGAGCTTGTAAGCCACTATACGATTGCGCGGATACTTGAACGGGATGATTTTCAAGGCAGGTACAGGCAAGGCAGTCCGATATCGTTGACAGAGTTTCTGTATCCGCTTATTCAGGGTTATGATTCGGTTGCACTCCAGGCGGATGTAGAATTAGGAGGCCGGGATCAAAAATTCAATTTGCTCGTGGGGCGGGATTTGCAGCGTGATTATGGGCAAGAGCCCCAGGTTATAATTACGTTGCCTATTTTAGAGGGCACCGATGGCGTGCAGAAGATGTCAAAGAGTTATGATAACTATATAGGAATTAAATCCTCATCGCGAGATATGTTTGGCAAAATAATGTCAATCCCCGATAGTTTAATAAAAAGATATGCTATGTTGCTTACAAATATTAATATTGATGATTTAGAAAGCTTGCCTGCGCGTGATGCAAAGCTTAGATTGGCTCAAGAAGTGGTCTGCTTGATTTACGGCGATAGTAAAGGCCGCGCCGAAAAGGATAATTTTATAAAAGTATTTTCCAAAAAAGAGATGCCTTGCGATATTGAAGAGCATAAGGTGTCACCTGACAAGCTTACAGACAAAGGAGAGGTATGGATAATAGATTTAATGGTTTCTAGTGGTTGCGCCCAAAGCAACTCTGAGGCGCGGCGTTTGATAAAGCAGGGAGCAGTCTCTGTTGACGGTCAGCGAATCGATAATGATGGTTTGCAGTTAAGCCTGGATAAAGAAAGGCTGCTTAGAGTAGGTAGGTACCGGTTTAAAAAAATAACTGTTCTCTAACTACAGATATTGCTCAAAAAATCCCTAAATCAAGAGGCGTTTAATCTAAAATCCTTAATAGACTATAATAAAAACAGTCCTTTTGTATATCTTGAGTCAGCGGGGAATGATTCTGAAAACAAAAAATCGCTCTTTTTTGATAAATTCGTTGATTTCCTTATTTTAAATCCAGGAGATGATGTAGATAATTTTTTTAGGAGGTTAGATAATTATCAAAAAAAAGGTTTTTATCTCGCAGGTTTCTTTTCATATGAGCTGGGGTTATTTTTAGAGCCTGCATTAGAATCTTTTTGCATCAAGGGAGGGGATTTTCCGCTTGCATGGTTTGGCGTGTGCAGGAAGCCTGCGATATTTAGTAAAAGCAATTGTTTTAAACTAAAGGAGGCGGATATTTCCGATTATAAGATCAGCTGCTTTAAGACTAACATTTGCAAAAAAGAATATAATGAGTCTATTTCAAAGATAAAAAGGTACATAGAGAAAGGCTCAACATATCAGGTTAACTACACGTTTAAATATAAATTTTCTTTCTCCGGGGATATTTTAAGTTTATATTCTAATTTACGTTGCGCGCAGCCGACATCATATATGGCTTTTATCAATACCGGGAAAGGAAGTATTATTTCTTTTTCTCCGGAGCTTTTCTTCCGCATAAAAAAGGGTAGGATTTTAACCCGCCCCATGAAAGGAACCGTAGCGAGAGGGTATTTATTAAAGGATGACGAAGCTAAGAAAAATTGGTTAAAGGGGAGTTCTAAAAACAGGGCTGAGAATCTTATGATAGTTGATTTACTCAGAAACGATATGGGAAAAATTTCAAAAACAGGCTCTGTAAAGGTTAAAAATCTATTCAAGGTAGAAAAATATCCTACATTATATCAGATGACTTCAACCATAAGCAGTCTGCTTAAAAAAAATATTTCATACAAGGATATTTTTTCTGCTTTATTCCCCTCAGGCTCAGTTACAGGTGCCCCTAAAATAAGCACTATGAAAATTATATCTTCCCTGGAGAAAGAGCCGCGTAATATTTATACCGGAGCAATAGGGTATATCTCGCCTTGTAATGAGGCCTGTTTTAATGTTGCTATAAGAACAATATTGATTAGAGGCGCTAATGGCGAGCTCGGCATTGGGGGAGGCGTAGTTTATGATTCAAATAAAAATCAGGAATTCGAAGAGGCAAAGCTTAAAGCTCTATTCTTAAGGAGTAAAGCTGCTTCGTTTGCTTTAATCGAAACCATTTTGTTTCAGAATAAATCGGGGTACTATCTCCTGGATTTGCATATTAAAAGGCTGCAAAGATCGGCAGATTATTTTAAAGTTCCATTTGATTTAGACGGATGTAGAAAAAAACTTAAATTTTACGAAAAAGTATTTAAGGGTAAAGACTGCATTGTTAGAGTTTTGGTTGAATTAAACGGAAAAATTAAAATAAATCATAAAAAAATAGATTTATTTCCGGCTTCATTGAAGGTTAAAATTAGTACTCGAAGAATAGATCCCGGGAGTATATTTCAATACCATAAATCAACACAAAGAGGTTTCTATGATACAGAAAGGGATGAAGCTTTAAAAGAAGGGTTTCATGAAGTGATATTTTTGAATAATAGAGGAGAGGTTGCCGAGGGCGCGATAACGAACATATTTATTAAAATAAATAAAAATATTTATACCCCGCCTCTTAAATCAGGTGCTCTTCCGGGTGTTTTAAGAGAGCATTTGCTTGAGACTGGGAAAGTAAAAGAAAAATTGATCAGAGTCTCTGATCTCAAAAAAGCAGATCAGGTTTATGTCGGAAATTCGGTGCGCGGATTAATTAAAGTGAAAGTAATATTTAGCCGCTGAATATATGCAGCGCTACTTTAATTGACATAATATCCTGGTATATGCTACATTATTGGGCAATGCTAAAAGACAATTTAGAAAATATAGAGGAAAGAATTTACAAAGCAGCTGCCAGATCGAAAAGAAATGCGAAAGATATATCGGTGATTGCTGTTACCAAAGGCGTTGCGCTGGATTGTATAAAGGAGGTTTGCAAATTAGGTATAAAAGATATCGCAGAAAATCGGGTGCAGGAAGCAAACCGTAAACAATTGCCAGTAAAAGCTTTAGGAATAAAGATGCATATGGTTGGTCATCTGCAAACGAATAAAGTTAAAGATGCAGTATCTGTTTTTGACTTTATCCATTCCTTGGATAGTCTTGAGCTTATCTCTTTAATAGAGCGGTATTCTGCGATGATAAATAAAATAATTAATACTTTTATTCAGGTTAATACATCGGGTGAAACAAGTAAATTTGGGATTAAGTCTGATCAAGTTAATGTGCTTGTTTCTAAAGTGATAATGTCGCCGCATCTTAACCTTTTGGGGTTTATGACTATAGCACCATTTAGTCGAAATCAGCAAACTATAAGAACCTGTTTTTCAAGGCTTTGTGAGATTAGAAATAAAATTTCTGGGAATATTAATAAAAAACTTTATCTCTCAATGGGCATGAGCGATGATTTTGAAATTGCAATTGAAGAAGGCGCCGACTTTATAAGAATAGGTCGTGCTATCTTTGGAGGAAAATAATGAATATAGGAATTATAGGTTTCGGTAAAATGGGTGAGGCTATTGCAAAAGGAATTCTTAAGAAAAAGAAGGATAAGCTTTATTATGCTGAAGCGAAAACAGAAAGAGTGCGGTTTATTTCTACTAGATTCCCACAGATTAAACATCTTAATGTAGCTCAGCTGGTAGATACATCAAATATAATTATAATAGCCCTGAAACCACAAGATATCGAGGGAGTTCTTTGCGAAATTAATAATGTGTTAAAGAGGGAAAAGTTGGTCATTTCTATCGCCGCCGGAATATCGACGCGTTTTATAGAAAGGAAAATAAAAAGAGCGCGTGTTGTCAGGGCAATGCCTAATATGGGTGCCTTAATAGGAAGATCATTTACTGCAATTGCGGGGGGAAAAACAGCTAAAACATCCGATATTAAAGAAGCCAGTAAAATTTTTTCCTCAATAGGAGCCGCTAAAGAGGTTAATGAAAACTTAATAGATGCAATTACGGCAGTAATAGGAGGCGGACCTGCATATGCAGCATATTTCATAAAGGCACTGCAGGATGTTTGTAAGGAAGTCGGGCTCTCTAAGCTTGCAAAAGATATTGTTCTCGAGTATTTTGAAACAACACCATTGCTTTTAAAAATGATGAATTTAAAACCTGAGGAACTAATTGAAAATGTCAAATCTCCAGGCGGAACAACACAAGCATGCCTATCTTTATGGGATGAGGAAAAATTATGCCAAATAATAAAAAGAGGAGTTAAGAAGGCTTATGCTCGCTCAAAGGAGTTAGAGAAATAATGTTTATACTTGCAAATTTTATAGAAGCACTTGCAAAAATTTTGGATGTAGTGTTAATGGTATATTACTGGTTAATTTTAATTCGCGCACTTATTTCCTGGGTTAATCCTGATCCTTACAATAGCATTGTTAAATTTCTTTACAAATCTACAGAGCCGGTTCTAACTCCGATAAGAAGGTTTCTGCCCTCTATGTTTGGTATCGGAATAGATTTATCACCGCTTATTGCATTTTTTATGATAATATTCTTAAGGTCATTTCTTGTTAAAACACTCCTTGAACTCAGTATGAAGATAAAGTATTAGGAGGTTAATATGGAAAATTTAAAGAAAAAAGTTGCAGAAACTGTAAGAATGATTGAAAAAGAGGTTAAAACAAAGCCTCAGATAGCAATTATTCTAGGCACCGGGCTTTCGGCGCTCGGAGAAAAATTAGAGAATAAAAAATCTCTTTTTTATAAAAATATTCCTCATTTTCCTGTATCGACAGTTAAAAGTCATAAAGGAGAGCTTGTGTTTGGAAAAATAGGGAATAAAGATGTTGTTGTTATGGAAGGAAGATTTCACATCTATGAGGGGTATACGCCTTATGAAGTGACTTATCCTGTTAGGGTGATGCGTGAGCTGGGAGCAAGCTATCTTATAATTTCAAATGCTGCCGGAGGAATGAATCCTTATTTTAAGCACGGCGACCTTATGATAATAGATGATCATATAAACCTCACCGCATTAAATCCTCTTATTGGTCCAAATGATGATAGGATTGGGCCCAGATTTCCGGATATGTGCGAACCATATAATAAGAAATTAATACTGTTAGCTGAAAAAGTTGCTCAGGAGATTCAGCTCAAAGTGCACAAAGGAGTTTATGTTGCGCTTAGCGGGCCTAATCTTGAAACAAGGGCGGAATATAGATTCCTGCGCACAATAGGAGCCGATGCTGTCGGCATGTCTACGGTGCTGGAAGTAATTGCAGGAATACATTGTGGTTTTAAGATATTCGGGGTAAGTTGTATTACTGATATCTGTCTGCCTGATGCTTTGAAGCCGGTCAATTTCAAAGAGATACTCAAGAATGCTGCAAAAGCAGAACCGAAACTTGCTAATCTTATATATGCGCTGATACCAAAAATAAAATGAACGATTACAAAAAAACTCTAAATTTGCCTGTTACTGATTTTCCGATGCGTGCCAATCTTCCGCAGCGGGAACCGGAATTTCTTGCTTTATGGGAAAAAGAAGATTTATATAACACATTGCTTTACAAAAACAAGGATAAAAAAAAATTTGTTTTTCATGACGGTCCGCCATATGCTAACGGGGATATTCATCTTGGGCATGCGCTTAATAAGACATTAAAAGATATCCTGGTGCGCTACAAATTTATGAGCGGCTACCATGTCCCTTTTATTCCCGGATGGGATTGCCACGGGTTACCGGTTGAGCACCAGCTGTTTAAGCAGCTGGGTTTAAAAAAAACAGATGTAAACGTGCTTGATTTCAGGAAAAAGGCAAGAAATTATGCTCTTAAATATGTTGATATACAGAGGAAGCAGTTTAAGCGTCTTGGTTTATACGGTAGTTGGGAAAAGCCATATCTGACTCTTGATAAGGAATATGAAGTTTCTATTTTAAAGAGTTTGTATTTTCTTGCTAAAAAAGGATACCTTTACAAAGATGTAAAGCCTGTTAACTGGTGTATCGAGTGTGAAACTGCGCTTGCAGAGGCAGAAGTAGAATACGAGGACCATGTTTCAGATTCGATATATGTAAAGTTTAAAGTTTCTAAGGATTCAAAGTTAAGAAAAAAAAATAATCTACCTCCAAATACGTATTTCCTGATCTGGACAACTACTCCCTGGACATTGATTTCAAACGTTGCAATAGCGGTTGCGCCTGATGAAGATTACGTTTTTATCTTGGATACTGATACAGGCGATGTATTAATAATAGCTGAGAAACTAAAATCTTCCCTTATAAGCAAGAACAAACTCATATTCGGAGCTGAAATACTTAAGCTAAAGGGTTATGAGCTTGAGGGTGAAATCGCAGAGCATCCATTTTTAGATAGAAATTCTACTGTTTTGAGTGCCGGATTTGTTTCAATGGAGGAAGGTAGCGGTTGTGTTCATATAGCACCCGGGCATGGCCAGGAAGATTATCTTCTTGGGCGAGAGAAAAACCTGGAAATTGTTATGCCGCTAAATGACAAAGGTTTTTTTGAAAACGCAGGAGAATTTAGCGGTATGTTGGTCTGGGATGCAAATAACAGGGTTAAAGATGTTCTTAAGAGTAAAAAAGCACTTCTAAAAGAAGATAAAATCAGCCATTCTTATCCACATTGCTGGAGGTGCAAATCTCCTATAGTATTCAGAGCAACCATGCAGTGGTTTATGTCCGTAGATAAAAATCAATTGAGGGTCTCTTTGCTTCGTGCGGTTGATTCTATCCTCTGGATACCGAAAACAGGTTTGCAACGTATAAAAGGTATGTTGGAAACCAGGCCTGACTGGTGTCTGTCGCGTCAAAGATTATGGGGCGTTGCTATCCCGGCATTAAGATGCAAATGTTGCGGGGATTCTATTCTCGATACGAATGTTATTTTGAAAGTTATAGATGTTGTAAAAATAGAAGGTTCAGATGCGTGGTTTAAAGAAGATTATAAGAGATTTCTATCGCAAGGATTCTCCTGTTCAAAGTGCGGTAATTTTGATTTAGATAATTTTGAGAAAGAGCATGACATTATTGATGTCTGGTTTGAGTCAGGCGTAAGCCACCAGGCAGTTTTAAGGGAGGAAAATAGTCTTTCTTACCCTGCGGATTTATATATGGAAGGAAGCGATCAGCACAGGGGATGGTTTCAGACTTCCTTGATTACGGGCCTTGCTATTGAAGGTGTGCCTCCTTATAAAGCGGCATTGACGCACGGGTTTGTGGTTGATGGCGAAGGGAGGAAAATGTCTAAGTCATTAGGCAATGTAATATCTCCTTTTGATATTATTAATAAATATGGCGCAGATGTTTTGAGAGCTTGGGTCATTTCAAGGGATTTTTCCCAGGATTTAAGAATTTCTAATGAGATACTCTTACAAGTTGTCGAAGCTTATAGAAAAATACGCAACACATTCAGGTTTCTATTAAGCAATCTTTACGATTATAACCCAAAAGAGGCAGTTTTATACGCAGATTTAGATTGCATCGATAAATGGATATATAATGAGCTTAATAAATTAATTAGAGAGATAAATTCTTCTTATGAAAATTATGATTTTAGCAATGTTTTCAGGAAATTATATTTATTTATGAACGAGACTCTTTCATCCCTCTATTTGGATATACTTAAAGATAGGCTTTACACTTTTCATCCTCAGGATAAAAAGAGAGTATCTTCTCAAGCCGCAATTTACAGGTTGGCCTCAACCCTGGCAAAAATAATCGCTCCGGTATTTCCATTTACTGCTGAGGATGTTTGGCAGCATCTTAAAAATAAAAATGAAAAGGATTCCGAATTCGAAAGTGTTCACTTTGCAGCTATTGATATTAAAGATTATGCGGAAAATGATGTTTCGATTGATGAAGATTTTATGCTCTTATTCCAAGTGCGCGATATTGTTATGAAAGTACTTGAAGCCAAAAGAGAGAAAGCTGTCATTGGCAGCTCGCTGGAGGCGAAAGTAATTTTAAAAATTAAAGTGGACAAACTGTATAACTTTTTGCATAATTATAATCCTATTTTAAATGCTCTTTTTATTGTTTCAGAAGTTGTGATTGAAAAAATAAATAATGCAGAGAATCTTGCTAATCAGCTTAATGATACAAATGAGCTAGGCGTAGAGGTAGAGAAGAGCAAAGGAATAAAATGCGCCCGCTGTTGGAACTATAAATATGATGTCGGATCGGTTGAGGAATATAAGGATGTATGTGAGCGTTGTGCTAAAGTATTGAAAGGAATAATATGAAAAATAAATTCACAAAAAAGGAGCTTAAGGAATTCAAGCTGCAGCTGCAAGAATTGAAGAGAAAGATATCAAGCGAGATCAGACATCTTACAGAAGAGAATATAGCCAAATCACAGAGGGATGCTTCGGGAGAACTTTCAAGCTATACCTATCATATGGCAGATATGGCCTCGGATAGCTTTGACCGCGAGTTTGCTTATACTCTGGCAAGCAATGAACAGGAATTAATCTATCTGATATCAGAAGCCCTAGTGAGGATAGATAATAACGAATTTGGAATATGCGAAAACTGTGTCAAGCCTATTACAAAAAAAAGACTCCGTGCCGTTCCATATGCTAAACATTGCATCAAATGCCAGGAAGAAGAAGAGAAAAGAGCAAAAAAGGAACCCAGATGATAGAAGGCCCCATTAAAAAGGGCCGCTACTTTTTTGCAATATCGCTGTTTATCTTAATCGATCGCCTTGTAAAATCCATACTTATAGAAATGCCATTTAATGAATCTTTATTTAAAGTAATACCTAATCTTTTTGAAATCCGTACATTAATCAATACAGGTATTGCGTTTGGCTTGTTTAGAAATCTTCCTGGTGTGTTTTTGGTTTTAAATTTTGTGCTGGTTGTATTCCTTTTGTGTTATTTTGCCATTCGCCTCAGCAGGAAGGATACAATTTTTGCTTATATATTAATTCTAAGCGGTGCGATTTCGAATCTTATAGACAGGCTGCTCTACGGCGGCGTGCTGGATTATTTTGATTTTATAGCTTTTCCTACATTCAATATCGCTGATGTTTATATAACATTTGGAGTTATTTTCATCCTCAAAGATGTATTCTCAAAAAAAACAAAAACTCTATAGTTTTATTTCCAAGCAAGATAATATACGGTTGGATGTTTTCTTGCATTTTAATCTTACAGATATTTCAAGGGAATTTATTAAAGCTAGCATCAAAAGAGCATCTGTTCACGTTAATTCAAAAACGATCTCCAAGCCGTCCTATAGACTTAAATTAAATGATAATGTTTGCATTAGGCTTGATAATGTTAAGGAGAACAAGCTATATCCATGCGATATTGCGATTGAAATCATATATGAAGATAGTGACATAGTAGTGGTAAATAAGCCTGCCGGCATGTTGTCGCATCCGACTTCATCTGAGGGTAGCGATTCTCTTGTTAATGCATTGCTCTATAAATACAAAAAGCTTTCTGATCTATCGGGGCCTTTAAGGCCGGGAATTGTGCATAGGCTGGATAAAGATACTTCGGGTTTGATTATTATTGCAAAAAACAATTTAGCGCATATTAAACTAGCAGAGCAATTTAAAAATAGGGAAGTATTAAAAAAATATTTAGCGCTTGTTACAGGAAGAATAGAACACGATGAAGGAATTATACGCTATCCGATATCAAGGGGCAAATACGAGAGAAAAAAAATGAAGGTCGATTTTACTCGCGGCAAAGAGTCACAAACATATTTTAAAGTTTTAACACGTTTACACTTATTTTCGTTCGTGCTATTATATCCTAAGACAGGCAGGACTCATCAATTGCGTGTGCATATGAAATATTACAACCATCCTGTGGTAGGCGATGCGAAATATGGAAAAAGATGCTCTTTTATCAGGCGGCAGGCATTACATGCATATTGTATCAATTTCAGGCATCCTGTGCGGGGAGACAACATGAGTTTTAAGGCTGAATTGCCCGAAGACTTTGTAGGTTTGCTTACTCAATTAGGGCTTAATAATTATAAAGAATTTTTAGAAAAGATAGATATGGAGGTGCAAAATGTTTAAAAAGATTTTAACAATAATGTCAATTGCTGTTGTTGTAATTGGTATAGGATTCGGGTACTTTTTGTTATACCAGGAAAAAGAGATTGAAACTAAACAACGTAAGGAAATCGAGATAAATCTAAAAATAGTAAGTAAAGAAAATGCCCTGCTAAAAGAGAAGCTTGAAAAAA
>CAZAPE010000019.1:0-18912 GCA_964487065.1 uncultured Planctomycetia bacterium
GCTGCTCAGTGGTTGATTGATGCTGTTGGCAGTGAACAGGCATTGGAACAGGTTGTTTTTAATAGCGATAATGCAGTAGGGGCGAATACAGGAGATAAAGACAGGGTGAATGAGGTATCCAGGGCAATGTTTGGCGAGGATGCCAAATATGTATTTCCGATATCTGTTGTTAATGAAAATGGAGTATATGATGTTGGTGGCCGCTGGAGCGTGTTAAGCAGCGGTATTATATCAGCTGCGCTGGCTGGTATAGATGTTGCAAGTATGCTTTTAGCTGCCAGGGTAGTTGAGGAAGCAAACGGTAAAGCCGAAGCCAACGATGCGCTTGATCTTGCTTTACATACTGCAGCAGCCTTTGAGGCTGGTCAGGATATTTTGGTTATTGTTGCAACTTCACCTCGCTTAAGAAGAATGGCCGAATGGATGAAACAGCATACCGGTGAGAGTTTAGGTAAACAGGGGAAAGGTCCGCATCCATATGTTGTAGTTGCGGATAGCAATGAAGATTTAGAAGGTCTTTATGCAAGCTCAGATGACAAAGTATTTCTATTTTTGCAGGATGTTCAAGAAGGATTTGAATTAAACGTACCAGAAGGAGTTTCTAATATTATTTATGAATTTAAAGATGTTGATGCAGCTAATGTAGGCGCTTATTTCCAGTTCTTTAACGAGTGGGCAGCGCGGTTTGCATTGGCTTTAGGTCTTAACCCTGTAACACAGCCTTGGGTTGAAAAGGGTAAGGCAGGCGCTACTACATATGCTCAAAATGATGAATCACCATATGCGGCTGTAAGCAGAGAGAGTATAAGTTTTAATAGTGAAAGAGCGGGTATTTCAAATGATAAGCTAGCCGATAGCGAATCTGTAATAGAGGTTGCATCGCAAGTAAACCCATTAACTGCAGATGAGGTGATAGTTGCTTATGAAGAAATTAGAAATAAGCTGGGGAATGATTATGCAGTAGAAATAAAAGATAGAGCTGAGTTTGAAAGAGGTATGTCAGATGCTCAGTAAAACTTGAAGGGGCTGGCATCTGAGATAGCAAGAGTTGCGTATGCTTTGGGAGAAGATGGATTTAAAGTGATGTATAATGTTTTCTACAATCTGAGATTAGAGGCTTTTGGTCTTTGGGTTGAAGAAATTGGGCGTGAGAGGCTTGCATCTCGCGGAATTATAGTTACTAAAGGTGTTGGCTCCTTAAATCAGCACGATTTACTGCAGTTATGGGGCGATGGGCCTGCAATAGGATATCTTACCGGAGTTGTAATACTTGATAAAGAGAGTCCGCTTGCTATAACTGACAATCCATTTTTGAAATCGGAGACATTGGATGCATTGCGCGGCAAAGATATTGGTTTTGTGTACGATGCAATGTGGGAGAAAATTTCCACAGCCTTAGAAGCTGAAGGTAGGCCTACTTCAACTTTATTTATACCCGAGCTTAACGATTATTATCTGGGTCAGCTTTTCTCGCTTTACGATATGGTAACTCAGATTCATGCTGGATTGATTGATTTGATGCCATAGTTAGAATATGGCATAACTATATAAATAAGGGTGTTTGAATGGGTACTTTGAGACCAAAACCTAAAACATTGGTGAGGTTATCGTTAGCTGCTATCCTTATACCCGCTTTGTTTTTATCTACTAATTTAAATCTTTTAAAATTTGACTCTAATAGTGTTTCACTTCGTCGCATTAAAACCATATCGTTAGACATAGCAGTTTTACAGAGCAGTGCCTGGCAAAGTTTGCGTGAAAACAATGAAGCAGAAACGCTTGGTTTTTTGGATGCCATTAAGGAAGGATATAAGGCTGAAGTTATTACATTTAAATTTGCCAGTCTCTGGCAACAGGAAGCGATTACCAGGTGGGGAGAAGATTACTTTAACTGGCATCCATATGAGTGTTATGGAATATTAGCCAACGAGACATTTACTAAAGTTAAAGATGCTGTTCGTGAGATTGCTGAAAAATGCGGTTTTGATGAAACAGAAATAGCTCAAATTTCCACTGCAACTTATGAACTTGCTGGTAATATTTATCGTTATGCCGAAAAAGGTGCTGTTATAATCCGCGAAATAGTAGATGCTAATGGAAAAAAAGGAATTGAAATAGTTGGTATTGATAAGGGTAAGGGCATTAGCGAAGGAGATATGCAGACAACGGTTGAAAATGATATGGCACGCTGGGGGTGGGAAACAGGCAGTACAGGCTATGGGTTTGGTTTGATGAAAACGCATATGGATTTTCATCTGGATTCTCAAGAAGATGGCAATATGATAATACTAAAAAAATATAAAGAGGATTTTATATCTCAGGCCTACAGCGAAAATCGGGTATTTGATATTGTTTCACACGAGCAAGGCGCAGCAATCTTAAACGAGGCTATTGAATTTTTGGAATTTACCGGGGCATTAAGCGCAAAGGAATATTTGATTCAATTGGCAACTGAAGGGAAAATTAAATTTGTTGAATCTGGAGTAGATGTAGAAAACTTGGATTTGACAAAACGTACAGAAATAGAAGCTGCAATGAAAAAGAGTTTTTCTGAAGGGATAATATATGTTGGGGATATTTATTCGCAGCCGGGGAGAAGGTTAATTGAACAGCTGGGAGCTGCATTAGGACTGGATTCAACCACAGTTATGACTGTTTCAAAAATGTTTTATGACTGGCAGCAGGGTGCAACATATGCCAGGCTGGTAGATAGTTTTTCAAGAGATGCAAAGGATATAAATACTGAGATATTGGATTCTATCAGAAGAAATGGGTTAGTCGGAGGTTTAGAGGAAGATAAATTATTCGGAATCTTGGTGAAAAGAGAATTAGAGGTACCTGTTGCTCTTTATTGGGGTTATTATGGTATGTTTCCTGCTATTGCAGAAAGGACTGAAGATGCGTTCGACTTATATTATTTAAGCGAAGATGTTCAGCGAAGATTAAGAGATTCTATAGTATGTGTTACGGTAGATAACGGCAGCATCCAATTTAATGAAACTACATTCTTTCAGGACTATTTAAATGACCCTGCTAATTCTGTCACGCCTGTTGATTTTGATAGATATGAGGAATATGAAGATATTTCTTTTGACAGAGATATGATGTATAGGCCGATATCTTTTGAGCATAGTGTTGAAGGAGAAGGTATTCCTTTTGAAAAGATAGATTATATACTTGTGCCGGAAGATTTATTAGGATTTGCGTCTCAATTTTTCCCGCCCGAAAAAATAGTAACTGTTGGTTATGTCGAAAAAAAGGTTCATTTTACGCTAAAAGATGCATTTGTTGTTTACACTTTGGGAGATGATTTTTCTGGAGCATTGCAAGTCCCGGATTATGAATCTGCGCTAATAGATATTATGAGAGAAAGAGGGGAAAGATTATTTATCCACGGTGTTAAAATGTATGATGAAATTGACCGTCTGAAAATAGTGGGCTATATGCAGGAGCAAAGAGATATGTTTTTTCGGCCTATAGAAGCTAATCATTCATTTATAGAACTGATGGATGCCGCGGCGCAGGGGAATGTTGATGCCGGATGAGATACTAATTGAAGAAGTGAGTTTAAAATATTTGCGGGGAGGGGGGGGTGAGATTGAGAGTATTTAAATACTGTATTATACTGCTTATGGCCTTCTCTTTTTCTGGAATTCATCCTGATGATATAGCTGTAGCAAGGCAGGCTTCTGCTGATTATGCCGGGAGCAATGCTATCCTTAGAAGACTCAAATCTTTTAATATTACGCAATCTGTTGAGGAGTATAAAAAAATCTTGCAGGAAAACCCGCAAGGAGATATTTTAAATAGGCTTGTGGACGATTTAGAAAACAAAGATCCTGCTATAGCATTAACAGCTGCTTTAGTTTTAGTTGAACAAAGGTTTATAACCGAAGAAGAGCGGTTAAAAGCCGTTAAAGTAATAAAAGATAATTTTGAGAAGTTTTTTGATAAGCCTTTAGAATATAAAAATATGGTTGACTTACATATACACAGTTTTTATTCCGATGCTGTGGGCACTTCATCGGAGATGGTTTTTGGTGCCTGGAAACAGGGGATGAAAGCAATATCTATAGTCAATCATAATACTTTTGACGGTGTTTATGAGGCACTTTTAGCAGGGGAAATTTTAGGCGTTAAGGTTATCCCGGCAATTGAATTGGATTTGATGGATGAGTCGTTGGGAATTAAAAATATGCATGTTCTTGCCTATTTTGATAAAGGAGGTAGCGCAGGATTTAAAAAATGGCTTGAGGAAATTTTTAAAGATCCGGATAAGAAGAAAATAGATGAGCTTTATCAGATTTTCGTAGATAACGGCAGGAATATGATAGATGCATTTAATGAGAAAAAATTCCTTGCGCAAGACGAAGAAGAGATTTTAGTTTTAGAAGAAGACGACATTGTAGGTCGCGTTGGCGAGATGATTAATCGCGCCAGGCTTGCTGAAGCGTTGCTGGATAAGTATGGGGCTGATAAGCTTGGGGAGAGCAATATTACAGCTATTATGAAAAAATATTTTACTGTTGCTCAGGGTACTTATTTTGGACGGCATAGTTTACCAATGGAAGATGTGTTCAAATTTGTAGTTAGAAACGGCGGTGTTTTAATATTACCGCATCCTACAGAGGTTACAGCCGAATACGGATATGAAGTTTTATATAATCTTTTAAACAAATATGCGGCAATTGAGATTGACGGAAAGAAATATTTAGGGTTTAGAGGTGTAGAGGTATATAGCGCCAAAACTCCGGCTGAGAAAAGACAAGAGTATTTTGATATAATTAAAAGACTAAGTCAAAATAACCCTGTTTATCAGGAATATCCGTTAATAGTTACTTCCGGAAGCGACGGTCATTTTCATTTCAACGATTTTGCTTCTCAAAAGATTCCGTTTATTCAGCCTGAAAATGCTTTAAGTTTAAGCGATTTACTTTATCAATTGCAACATACAAAAGATATAGCTGATAGGATAATTAATATTTAAAATTTTTTTTTAAAAAAGTATAATGCAATCTATAAACAGATAAAGCTCATAGATTGTATAGAAAAAAGGGGGACGAGATGAGAAAAGAATATTCTGTTTTTTGCCTTATTGCTGTTCTGTCGCTTTCTTTAATGATTAAATCCGAAGAGTCGTTAACCGTCTCATCTTTTAATCTGATGGGAAGAGCAATAGTCTTTGTCCAGTCAAATAGCCAATCTTTGCGCCGTATGCATAATTCTGCCGAACTCCCTAGTAAATATCAAGATATAGCGGCAAATTTGTATCATAATAATCCTGAAATAGCAAGAAAGGCAGTTAAAGAAATTGAAGAGATAGTTATAAATAGCGAGAAAGAAGAAAATATAAGAAGAATATTGACATTGAAAATAGTCGATGTATTCCAGAATTCCGATCAAGGCTTGTATCCGCTATATGCTGCTGCGACTAGTGCGCTGAAAAAAATCATTCCTTTATTAAAAGATGAGTCTCAAGAAATAATAGTTACAAAAATTATCCAACTACTTAGCGGAGGTGGCTCAGTAAACGTTGATATAAATGAATGGTCAGGTTCTTGGGTTGAACAAATCTTAGTATCCAAAATAGCAGCCGGAGCTTTAGTAGAGGTTATACCTTTATTAGAAAACGAAAGTTTGAAGGGCAAGCTGGTTTTAAGAGTAGCTGAGAAGCTTTCTGATTATGTTACCCGCGCGGAAGTAATTCAAGTTATAAAAAGAGCAATCCCTTCCCTAGAGGATGAGTCTTTAAGAGGGGAATTAGCCTTGAAGATAGCCGAAACCGAGCAGATTTCTAATCCTACTGCACCTTTGCGCAGTGAAACAATTCTTGCTTTATCTAATATCGTTTCTTCTTTAACAGACAAGTATTTAAAGGAGTTAGCCTTGATGGCAGCCGAGAGAGTTGCTCATTCCGATGATATATATTTTTACGGACATACATGTCATGCAGGAATTGAGCTTTTAGGAAGAATCATTCCTTCTTTAGAAGATGAGTCTTTGAGGGAGCTGTCTTCTAAGATAGTCGAGGAACTTTCTAATCCCGTTGAGGGTGCGCGGGTCAGAGCATTGAATGTTGTAGGAACAATAATTTCCTCTTTAGAAGATGGGTCTTTAAAGGAGGAATTAGTTTTGAAAGTTGCAGAGAGACTGTCTGATTCTAATGAAAATGTTCGCACTGAAGCTATTCGTGTTATAGGAGAATCTGTTGTTTATTTAGAAAATGAAGCTTTAAAAGAAGATTTAGCTTTAAAATTAGTTGAGAGATTAACCGACTCTAATGAAGGAGAATATGCGGAAGCAGTTTCTGGTTTAATAAGAATTATACCTTCTTTGACGAATGGATCTTTGAGGAAAGAGTTAACTTTAAAGATAGCAGGTAAACTTGAGTATATAAACAAATATGCTATAAGCACTTTGGGCAAAGTTATTTTAGCTTTAGAAGACGGAAGCCTAAAAGAAGAATTGGTTATGGCGGGAGCAGATATGTTAGATGAACGTATGTGTAGTCAACCCAATATGCCAATATATGAGGTAGGACGGTTTCTTGTAAAAATAATTCCGGCTTTAAACGAGAGAATCCTAAGCAAGTTAGCTCTAAAAATAGCTGAGAAACTTACTGATTCTCACTGGATTGTTAAGAGAGAAGCGCTTAATGTTTTGGCAAAGGTTACATCTTCCTTAGAAAGCGAGTCTTTAAAACAAGAATTAGCTTCGCAAATAGCAGAGAAACTCAATGATCCAAATGAACCTGTGTGGTGCAAAACAGTTTCTACGATTGCTGAAATTATTCCTTTTTTAAACGAAGAATCTTCAAAGAAGGATTTAGCGCAAAAGGTAGTAGAAAAAGTGATCAATACTCATTATGGCAATACAGCTGTGCTAAGTGGGTTATTAAGTGTTTTTCCAAAAATTATATCTTCTCTAAATGTGGATTCACAAAAAAGTGTATTTTTAAGTCTGTTAGATAAATTGAGTGCTTCTGATTATCATGAGCGCAAGAATGCAGTAGTTGTTGTTGGCCAGACTATATTCTGTATAAAAGACGAAGCTTTGAAAGAAGATTTAGCATGCAAAGTAACAGATATGCTGAGTGATTCTGATTGGTCGGTAGGATTAGAATCAGTTTACACCCTTAGGGAAATAATTCCGGCTTTAAACGAGAGAATCTTAAATAAAGTGGCTCTAAAAGTAATTGAGAAACTCGCTGTTTCTAGCTTGATTTTTAGGAGAGAAGCGCTTGATGTTTTCGCAGAAATCGCATCTTCTTTAGAAAACGAGTCTTTAAAACAAGAATTAACTTCGAGAATAGCAGAGAAACTTAATGATCCAGATTAATTTGTGTGGTGCAAAACAGTTTCTACGATTGCTGAAATAGTTGAAATAGACCTTTTGGGTGATATTACCTCGGCTCGTTCCTACCCCATTTATCCGCTTACATCCCAATGCTGTTATTATTCTTGATAGAGCAGCTGTTAGCGAGAGGTTAAATGAGGTTCTCACAGGGGGCTTTTAAGTCAATCTGAGATGAAGTTTTTTTCGAAAAGAATTAATATTATAGAATTCGAAATAATAGTCAGTAATTTCTTTTACCCCCATAATTTAAATTTACCTTGGCTCAGTGGGTTATAAATGCTATAATTATAACAGAAGGATTGTGATTAGAAGGAGGTGGGGTATGATTCTGAGGTCCAAAAGCAGATTTGTGCTTTTTGTAAGTTCAATTATTTTCCTCTCTTTATTATTCTTTCCGCAAAAACAACTTCAGGCAAGAAGAGTAGGCTATTTATCTGAAGCTGAAGTTGCTGTACAAGTTGCACATCATCAAGAGCTGTTTGAGGCTGATGCCGGTGCAATTCCGTTAGAATTAGCAGCTAAAGGAGCTAACACAAATTTAATAATTTCTGAGTGGCTAAGTTACGATAGAATCCAATTTTCTTCTCTTTCAACAGAAGCCAAGAATTTGCTGTTTTTGCCTTACTATGTAGATAATCTTTTCCAGGGTATTGGTCAGGAAACAGATAGGCATGCTATCGGTCTTGTGTATTCTCTGGCATACCTGAGGCAGTTCTCTAATGAAAAGGCGGCTGACATATTAAGGGAGATAGGCGGTGTTCCTGAAAGTTCTGCGTTGGTAAAATTGCTGGGTGAGAATTTTGATTATAAAGGTTCAAGTGATTTACTATCTGAGCAGCTGAAGGCAATCGGAGAGTTTTTAGGGCAGGTATTTACTGATAAAAAAGTCCAAGAAATTGCAGAAATTATTCGCACCCGAGACAGAATAGTTAATACCAGCCGTGCTCTGCGCATTGGTTTTGAGGCGCTTAATTATCAAGGCAATAATGTAGGGAATGATATTTTAGAAGCTATAGCCAATACTCCGGAAATTATGCAAGTGGTATCAGGACTTCGTTCAGCGGCGATTATAAATAATTTCTCCGGAGATATTACAGAGCTTGAAGAAGTGCTTTGGGCAATGCGTCAGGTTCAGGGTGAAATTATCAATGTGATTGAGCTGCCGAATAATCAGATTTATGTTTATAACGAGTATAAAGTTAGACAGGTGGCAATGAAAGAAGCGCTCCAAGATCGTCTCGATTATATGGTTGCTGTGACCCGTACCGGGCTTGAGCATTTGATTAAGAAAGATATAATCGGTAATAAAAATGGCACATTTTTTAATTTAGCGCGGCTTGAAAGTGAGGATAAAAAGTTAGGTCTTGTTGGTGCAATAGCTCCTGCAATATTTGTTGCTGATCGTGGAAATGAACGCTATACATATTTTGACACCTTAGAGCAGATTTACCGCGCTTCTGGTTTGGCTGGACAGGTGATTGAACTTGAGAAACAGGTGCCTGATACAGTTTATATTGCTACTTTGGATAGGGTTAAGGCATTAAAACATCAGCTGCAAGCGGAACTTGAGAATTACCGAATATTTAATCACTATGCTCCGATTGTGGTTATAGATAATACTAAAAATAATCCGGATAAGGAAGAGTGGAATTTAAATAAGAATAAAGATAACATAGATGAACTAAGGAGACGGTATGGAGCTGAAATTATTCATGTTGCCGACAGTGCAGATGTTGAAGATACATCAGTATTAGTTAAAGAATATGCTGCAAAATTAAGAGAGAAGTATCAAGAACTTTTGGATGGAGGTAATCTAGATTCAAGAGTTAAGGAAATCTTAGACGGCAAAGAAGGTGTTATTGTTAATGGTATTATTGATGAAGAAAAGCTAACAGATTATTTAAGGAAAAATATGTTTGAGCATATATTCGGTGTGCGTAACCATATGCTGTTGTTGGCGGCAATAAGGGACGATAAAATAATTATGAATATGGATGACGATGCTCCGGCAGAGACGTATATATCGTTAAATAGAGAACGTTATAATCAGGAAAGACAAGAGAGCTTTGATAAGGTAATTGCTAATTTAATTAAGGAAGCAAATGGAAAAGGTATTAATGTATCAACAATAGATGAGCTTTATCAGCAGTGGAATAATGGAAATCCAATATTTAAAGAGCTTGAAAATAAGTATTTTGCTTTTGTAGCTGAGGATGAAGCTCAAGGTTTACTCCCGCAGGCGATGGAGGAGATAAAGAAGCTTCAAGACCAGTATCTCGCTGCAGCTAAAGAGCGGGGTATAGAAATAACGCATATGCGCTATCAATCTTTAATGGAGCCGTTAGCTGCACTTATGGTGTGCATAAGTGATTTCGTTTATGAACCGGGCCGTAAAGACAAAAATACAGGCGGCTTTATGATATTGCCGGTAAATATATTTTCGCAGTACGGTCTTATTAATCAAACGGTAAGAGATACAGACCTCATGGTTTTTAAAGATGACCTGCGCGGGACAATGGCTATCCCTGAAACTAAGGAAGAGTTAGAAGCGCTGCTGGATAATAAGATTCTTTATGTGGCGTATCCTTTTATAGGTGATCAGGATACATCGGCACTGGCGCAGTTGGTAGCGTATCTTAGCGGAGATGATTTAAGCAGTGTAGAGCTTCAACACACGCACCGTTCGGCATTTTTAAATGAAGGGGTAGCAGGGTTTGCCGGCGATACTTATATTATCTTTAATCGCGGCATGTTCTCGACAGAGGTTATATTTCCTTCTATCGGTAGACATCTGCGGCTTGAGGAGCCCCCTTATGTGAAATGGATAATTAATCCGGTTATGAATGATGGTGTAATTTCGGCTTTCGCTAAAGTTGGTGGCGGGCAGTTAAGAATAATAGGTGAGAGGGCATATGTTATAGCCGGGCAGGACTTTACAGAAGTTGTTGGCGGAGTAGCCCGGAGTTTTTATGAAGCGGCGGTAGAAAATTTTAGGCAGAATAATCCGAGCGGTGATTTTATGGAACGTTTGCGGGAGTTAGGGCGGGCGTTTATTAATATTACTTCAGATTTAACATTATCTGAAGAACAGCGGGATTCACTTCTTGATCAGCGTGAAATCCGTGCTCGTTTGATGGCAGAGTTGGGAATAAGAAGAGGGGAGAAAGAGAAAAGGTTGGAGGAACTTAAAAAGAAAGCAGGAATAATGCCAAGCGAGGATGAAGCAAAAGAGATAGAGAAGAGAGAGCAGGAAATACGTGATATAGACGGAGCGTTAGTTGAGTGGGCAAATAGTTTTTATTTATCTCGCTATGACAGAGTTGAAACCCCCCCTAAAAGTAAGATTTATATCTCTACTCCGAAAACCAACAAAGATTATTTCTACAAGATATGGAGTGATGGCAAGTTTTTGCACTGGCAGAAAGTTGCGTCGGAATTAACTGTTGAGAATAAAAACGGAGTCAATGTAGTAACTAACTCTAAGTGGACAGTTTTAGGCGGTGGTGTTAAAGAGCTGTCTTTCTGGGAAAAAGGTCAGCCGTTTGAAATTGAGCAAGGACGCTGGATAGTCATCAATAGTGACATTTCTCAGCTGCCAGGTGAAGAATATAAAGCAATAGTCCCTGCTTTGGTTAAGGGTTATGAGGAAGAATATATAGATAAAATTATAGATGAAATTGTTAAGTCAATTCGAAGTGACGGTGAAACGATGGTGCTCTGGCCTGATGTTTTAAAGATTGCCGAGGATATGAAAGAAGACAGTTTATTTGCAAAACTTTTTGGAATGTAGCTTTTATTAAAAATTCAGGAATGGAATGTCTAATCCTGAATCCGTAGAGCTTCAAAATGGCGTCACAATATCTGAGCAGAAAGATCTTCGGGAGAATTGGGTAGCTATAATAGCTGAATGGATTAAGTAAGTCCAATTCTTATTCTGAGCAAATCATTTTTTTATCTGTCTAATTTTTAGTTTTTAATTTTAAATAACTGTGGTATTCTTCTTTTAATTCTCAATACAAGGTATTGTTGCAAAGTTTATAGGAGCCGACTTTAGAAGTTTTTTTAAGACAAAATATGTCAGTTTATAAAACTAGATTTCCGGCGAATGAAAAGCTTGGTGACTGGATAAGAGTGTCTACCCAGGACACACGTTGGCTTACATTGCCAATTGATTGTCAGGGCATGTTGCAGAAAATACTCGATTTTTCCTCTATAAATAAAGGCAAATACAAGTATGTCGTTGTTGTCGGTATGGGCGGTTCGTCCAGACCGGCCGATGTTATAAGAGCTGTTTTGGGAAGCAAAGATGGTTATGCTCAGATTCATGTCATGGAAAACTTAGACGATGAAGCTATTAAAGAAATACGTAATAATATCGAGCTTCAATCTACTCTTTTTATATCAATCAGTAAGTCGGGCGGCACAGCTGAGACAATGGCGCTTACAAAGATTGCCTATAGCTGGATTCAGGAATCAAAGCTTAATCCTGCCGAGCATTTTATTGCTATTACTACTAATTCTAATAAAAAGAGCGCATTAATGAACTTTTTACATGACAACAAAGTTAATTCTAACAATATATTCGAGCATCCGGATAAAGTGGGAGGGCGTTTTACATTTTTCTCCGTTATCGGTATGCTTCCTGCTGCATTAGCTGGGAATGATGTAGGGAAAATATTAAAGTATGCTCGATTGGCCATGGAGTCAGATATTAAATATCAGCTGGGAGAATTTATGGCCAAGATGGAGGAAGCAAATAGGCCTTTTATGAGGGTTATTCTGCCTGATAAACTTAAAGCGCTGGGGGCCTGGATTGAACAGCTTATTGCAGAAAGCCTTGGCAAAATAGACTCCCAAGGTCGTAACAGGGGTATTATACCCATTCTGGAACGTGATTATGATGCGGCAATTTATAATGATAATGTTTTTTGTTTTACAATAAAGTTAGCAGGGGATAATTCAACAGATAGTTTTATTGAAAAGGTGCGCACAAAAAATGTTCCTATTTGGCAAATTGATGTTGAAAGCCCTGAAGAAGCATTAGGGGTTTTGTATACACTGGAGTTTGCAACAGGTATGTCTGGAATATTGATTGATGTAGACTCGTTTAATCAACCCGGAGTTGAGGCTAAAAAACAGGCTGCGCGGGATATGAAGGAAAAGATAACCGGTCAGTTAAATAAAGGAACTTCACTTACCCATGTTTTTATTAGTGAGCTGCAGTCACACAGGACAGAGTATCGTATTAAAATCGCAGATGGTATCATACTTGATTTTGGTGATTTTATTAAAGTTGCAGGGCCTGAATTCATAAGGGATTTAAATACGCAAGATGCAGGTTATGTTTATTCAACTATTCTTAAATTTGCTAGGAAGCAGAAAAAAACTTATGCTGGATTTTTCCCATATGTTCATGAGACAGAAGAGCGTGCTATTATTTGGCAGAAGGTAAGAGGCATTGCGCGTTTAAATGGTTTACAGGATGTATATGGGATAGGTCCTGTATATGAGCATTCGACTGCTCAATTTCTTCAAGAAGGTCCTGATATCGGTATAATAACTTTTGTTGTTATTAATGATGCCGGTAGTGTTGTAATACCAGGAGATACAATAGATGGTTTTACCTGCGCTATGCAGAATGCCCTTCAGGCGCTTGGGACTCAAAAAGCTCTTGTTGATGCAGGAAGATATACTATAAGAATTGAGATAGAAGGTCCTCTTACGGAGCAAAAGTTAGCTACTTTAAGAGCATTTTTTTCCAATATATCCAGACTTTAGGGTTTGGATTCTTATACAGGGAGATTTTCTTTTTTAGAAAGAAATAGCGTTGTGTCCTGAAATTTTTCCCTAAGATATTGAAATGATTGATATTCTTAGTTATTTCTCTTGACGCTTAATTTTTAAATACTTAGAATAAGAATAACTAAACAAGGAGGTGAAGCACATGGATTGGAAAGGAATATTGTGGAATCCCGTAAGCGGAGTTTTTACTAGGGTCGTGAATTATATCCCTACGCTTATAAGTGCGCTGGTTGTTCTCTTTGCAGGCTGGTTTGTGGCAAAGATCATCCAGAAGATTGCGACGAAGGTATTTTCATGGCTTAAGCTTGACACCCTTTCTGATAAATCCGGTCTTTCAAACCTCTTCAAAGGTGCTGGAATAAAATATACCTTATCCCAGCTTATAGGTATGCTCCTATACTGGTTTGTTATGCTTATGGTATTTATTTCAGCTTTGAATATTCTGAAGCTGAATGTAGTTGCCGGGTTAATGGACAAGATAATCTTTTACATACCCAACGTTATAGCGGCGATATTTATATTTGTTGTCGGTATGTATATAGCTTCTTTTGTCTCCGGTTTCGTCAAAACTGCCATGAGGGGTGTTGGAGTTCAGGAAGCACACTTTTTGGGCACTTTGACCAGGTCAGTAGTTATTCTATTTGCTTTGATTATATCCCTGCAGCAGTTGAGAATTCAGGCCGGGATACTTTCGTTTGCTCTTAATATAATGCTTGCAAGCATAGGCCTTGCGGTAGGTCTTTCATTTGGACTTGGAGGCAGAGATATAGCAGCCAGGATGCTGGAAGAATGGCGTAGCAAGCTTAGAAAAAGAGAAGAGATACATCAGTAATTTTTTTGGAGTTTGAACAATTGATGCCCCGCTGATTTTTGCGGGGCATTTTTATTAAGGTAAGAATTAACCGTTGCACCTGTCAAAATAGTGTTTATAATAAGGTTCTGGAATATAATCAAGAGGGATATTAATCGCGGAGGCTTAGATGATTGAGGTTAAGACAGCGCTTATCAGTGTTTATAAAAAAGATGGTGTTTTGGATTTAAGCCGCTTTTTAGTTAAGCAGGGTATCGAGATTATCTCAACCGGCGGTACAGCGAAGTTACTCAAAGACAATAATATACCTGTTACGGAAGTTGAAGAGTATACCCAGTTTCCCGAGATGATGGATGGCCGCGTAAAAACACTGCATCCCAAAATCCATGCCGGTATTCTGGCCAGAAGAGACAATAAAGATGATTTAGCTAAATTAAAAGAATACGGCATAAAACCGATAGATTTAGTAGTAGTGAATCTCTATCCTTTCCAGGAAGTTACCGCTAAAGGTGGTTTAACTCTGGATGAAGCAATTGAATTTATCGATATCGGCGGTCCGACAATGATAAGGGCTGCTGCTAAAAACTATAAAGATGTCGTTGTTGTGTCTAATCCCTTGCAGTATAAAACAATAATTGATGAACTAAAGATAAATAAATGTATTTCGCAAGGTATCTCGTATAAATTTGCCAAAGATGTCTTCTCCTTGATGTCTCTTTATGACGGGTTTGTGGCCGATTATTTAGAGAACGCCTCCCAGAAAGACATTTCTCTTCCACGAAGAACAACCTTATACTTAGAGAAAATATCAGATTTGCGTTACGGAGAGAATTCGCATCAAAGAGCGTCTTTATACAGGGATATAAGCTCAAAAGGAGAAAAAATTATCGATGCTAAGCAGCTGCATGGCAAAAAGCTCTCTTTTAATAACTGGCTTGATTTAGATGCGGCTTTAAATTGTGTGATTGAGTTTGATTCTCCAGCTGCAGCTATTATAAAACACAATAATCCATCAGGAGTTGCGGTTGCTTTAAATTTAAAAGACGCGTTTTCAAAAGCTTATCAATGCGATTCATTGTCAGCTTTCGGAGGTATAGTAGGCTTAAATGGCGTGGTTGATAAAGAGGTAGCTTTGGCTTTATTAAAGGCGGATTTTCTGGAATGCATTATTGCGCCGGGTTATAGCGAAGGTGCGCTTATTTTGCTTAAGAAAAAGAAAAACTTAAGGATTCTTGAATTAACTCCTTTTCCGAAGAAACGATCAAGCGCTGATTTGGATTATAGAAAACTTTCTGGAGGTTTTTTGATTCAGGAGGCGGATATAGGTGCTATTACAGAAGATAAGCTAAAGATAGTAACAAAAAGAAAGCCGACTGCGAAAGAAACAAAGACGCTTATTTTTTCATGGAAGGTGGTTAAGAATGTTAGATCAAACGCTATAGTTTTGGCTTGTGATTTTGGTGATGGTGTGTATTCAACTGTTGGCATTGGCGCCGGACAGGCTTCGAGAGTAGATTCCGTTATTATTGCAATTCGCAAAGCAGATAAAGCTGCAAAAGATTCTGTTCTTGCTTCTGATGCTTTTTTCCCAATGCCTGATTCTGTTGAAATTGCTCATAAAGCCGGTATTAAGGCAATCATACAGCCTGGGGGGTCTATTAAGGATGAGGAGGTTATTGCTAAGGCAGATCTTTTAGGTATTGCGATGGTTTTTACCGGAATGCGGCATTTCCGCCACTAAAAAAGATGATTACTCCGTTTCAAAACCTCGATAAACCGTCGTCCACCTCCGGGGTGGACGACGGTTAAAAAATGAGATAAAATCTATAAAAATGAAAAGAATACCATCTCTTGTTACAGGAGAAGTTTACCATATTTTTAATAGAAGTATTTATGATTTTGTGATATTTAATAATGAATTTGAATTTTCAAGATTACATAATCTTGTCAGGTATTATCAAATATGCAATCCGACTTTAAAGTTCAACCGTTTTCTGGAATTTAAAGTAAAAGAAGGAGATTTTAATAAAATTTTTTCAGCTGAATTATTGAATAATAAGAAATTAGTACAGATAATTGCTTATTGTATTATGCCGACTCATTTCCATATTATTCTAAAGCAATTGGTTGACAATGGTATTTCTATATTTATGGGTAATGTTCTTAATGGCTACTCGCGTTATTTCAATGCCAAACACAAACGTAAAGGTCCTTTGTGGGAGGGAAGGTTTAAAAATGTTTTGGTGCAAACGCAGGAACAATTGCTTCACTTAACCCGTTATGTCCATTTAAATCCTACGAGTGCAGGGCTTATAAATAAGCCTGAAGATTGGCCGTATTCTTCTTACTTGGAATATTTAAATAAAATTAAAAGTATTGATTGTGTTTGTTTATATAAAGATTTGATAGAAATGCCCGCTTCTTCTTATAGATTATTTGTAGAAGATAGAATTGTTTATCAAAGAGAATTAGAAAAAATTAAACACTTGGTTTTAGATTATTAGTTTTACCCGCGTCCACCTCCGGGGTGGACGAAAGGTTATGATATGAAATATAAAGAAGCTATTAATTATTTGGATTCATTTTTTAATTACGAAAGAATACCGCGCTATAACTATTCAAGGGAGCTTAAACTTGAAAGAATGAAGGAGTTGCTCTCCTTTTTTGATAATCCCCAAAGTAGATTCAAATCAATACACATTGCAGGCAGTAAAGGTAAAGGGACAGTTGCTGCGTCATTATATCAGGTTTTTAAAAAAGGCGGCTATAATGTTGGGCTTTATACCTCGCCGCATCTTTTATCTATAAGAGAGCGCATAAGATTATCCCTTAATAGAACAGACGACCCCTTAAATTTCAGCGATACTATAGGTGAAGAAGAGTTTTGCGCGCTTATCGATTATGCGAAACCTCATCTTGATGAATTCAGCGTAAAATCAAAATGGGGTAGACCCACATTTTTTGAGGTCTATACGCTTTTAGCATTTTTATATTTTGCTGAAAAAAAGGTTGACCTGGCTATATTAGAAACAGGTTTAGGCGGGAGACTTGATGCTACCAATGTCACTAATCCGGTCTTAACGATAATTACAAAGCTGCTTTTTGAGCATACAGATAAACTTGGCAATACTATTAAAAGCATAGCATATGAGAAAGCCGGGATATTAAAAGACAAAATACCATGCATTTTGGGATACCAGAGCTGGGGCGATGCTTATTCTGTAATAAAGCAAGAATCCGCTAAAAAAAATGTCCCTCTTTTTGTGGTTGGAGAAGGTATACATTTTAACGGTAACAGAGATTGCTTTTCTGTAACTGTTTTGGGTAAAAAATATTCCAATTTAAATACAAATCTCAATGGAGAATTCCAGATTGAAAATCTAACTATTACAGTTGCTGCTGTAGAGCTGCTAAAAGAAAAGTTCCCGGTGAATGAATCTGATTTACGCTTTGCACTTTCCAATGTCAGTTGGCCGGGGCGTTTTGAGATTGTGAGTGAAAATCCGAAAGTAATCCTTGATGTTGCCCATACCCCTGAGAGCGTAAAAATATTAGGCCGGGAGTTAAAAATTAGCTTTTCCGGCATAAAGATAAACACTATTGTCGGTATCAGTAGAGATAAGGCGAAAGAGGAAATATTAAAAGAAATAGCCCAATTTTCAAGTCGTATTATTGTTACTGAAGCTGATAATCCCAGGGCAACCAAAAAAGAGGAGCTAAAAGAGGCAGCTTTAAAGGTAGGCATAGCGGAGGATATTCTTGATGTGATTGAAATCAAAGATTTATTTCCCTTTCAAAGCCGAATAAGAGAGAATGAAATAATTCTTATTACAGGTTCGGTCTTTCTGATCGCTGATTATCTAAAAAACAGGACTAAATATCAATGCGGAAATCAAAATTATCAGGTTTAAGGATTAAATCAATTCCCGGAAGAAAAATTTTGGTTCAAAAAAATACATTGTTTGTTAAAAAACATTTAATCTTAAAGTATGAATCAGTATAAATTAGATGATACGATAGCTGCAATTTCAACAGCGCAGGGCCGCTCAGGTATAGGAATTGTGCGTATATCCGGACCTATAGCAGTATCCATAGCGGATAAAATATTTTTATCTAAAGACGGGCGATTGATAAAAGAGTTCAACTCCCACACTCTTCATTACGGTTTTATAGTGGAAAACAAATCGATTCCTTCTCACCCTTGCCCCTTGCCCCTGGCCCCTGAATTTATTATAGATGAAGTTCTTCTAACAGTTATGCGGGCGCCAAAAACATATACCTGTCAGGATATAGTTGAGATAAACTGTCATGGCGGAATCGTTGCCTTAAGAAAGATTCTTGAACTTTGCTTAAAACATGGTGCGCGGCTGGCAAATCCGGGTGAGTTTACATTGCGGGCATTTTTAAACGGACGCATTGATTTAACGCAGGCCGAAAGCGTTCTAAATATTATCGATGCCAAGACCGAAGAGTCTCTGCGGGTCGCTGCAAGGCAACTTCAAGGTTCTTTATCTGTGCTTTTAAGTGTTATGCATTCAGAGTTAGTTGATATTGTTTCTGAGTTTGAGGTTATTCTTGATTTTCCGGAGGAGGATATAGAAAAAAGCAGGAAAGACGTTGTTTTAGAAAAACTGGAAAACGTAAAAAATAGACTCAATGATTTGCTTAAACATGCAAAAGAGGGCCGGCTTATTGCCGAAGGCGTAAAATGTGTTATAGTCGGGAAGCCAAATGTCGGTAAATCTTCTCTTATGAATGCTCTTTTAGGTATAGAGAGGGTAATTGTTACTCCGATAGCTGGAACTACACGTGATGTAGTTGAGGAGATAATAGATTTAGAAGGTATTCCTTTAAGGATTGCCGATACAGCAGGAATAATTGAAACAGATGATTTGATAGAAAAGGAGGGCGTTCGGCGCTCGCATAAAGAGATAGAAAATGCA
>CAZAPE010000020.1:0-18675 GCA_964487065.1 uncultured Planctomycetia bacterium
TTAGTATACTCTTTAATTCGCCTCTCTCTTTCTTCAAGAGCTTTGCCAAGCTCCTCTAAAAAACCTTCCTTTATTTTAGTCAGTTTTTTAGGCAGGATTACAATCTCCACTCTTCTGTTTTTCTGCATACCTTCAGCAGCATCGTTAGAAGCAATCGGATTGAACTCTCCAAACCCGGTTGCTTGGACTCTTTTGGAATCAACTCCTTTTTTATCCACAATATAATGCAGGACGCTTAATGCGCGTGCTGCTGATAATTCCCAGTTCGACTTCCAGCCTGAATATTTTATAGGCTCATTATCGGTATGACCCTCAATAGCTATCTCCCTATCTGCTACATCTTTGTTTAAGAACTTTGCCACCTTGTCTAATATAGGATACGCTTCCTCTCTTAACTCTGCCTTTCCGGAGTCAAAAAAGACTTCCGCAACAAACCTCAATACAAGTCCTTTCTCTTCCAGGGATAGCTTCAGATTTTGATCTCCTATCTCTTGCTGGAATTGTTTTTCAAGACTACGGCGCGCATTCTCCAACTCTTTTATCTCCTGGTCTTTTTCTGCGCGTAATCTTTCCAGCTCAAGCCTTAGACGCTGCAACTCCTTTTTCATGAGCTGCATTTTTTCTATCTCTTCAGGCGGAGTCTTTTTAAATGTAACAGCACACCCTGAAGCTAAGACTGTAATAATTAAAATTAATGATAGCAATCTCTTACTCATGTTACACCTCCTGTATATGTAATTACTTTTCATAATAGCACTTCGCCACTTTACGCGTCAAGGAAGTAAGGTATTCTTTAAAATAAAGGCTGCAAATACTATTGAAGCCATAGACATAATCTTTATAAGTATATTTATTGAAGGCCCTGCTGTATCTTTGCAGGGATCTCCAACTATATCCCCCACAACAGCGGCTTTATGCGCATCAGAACCTTTACCTCCCAGATTACCTTCTTCGATATATTTTTTTGCGTTATCCCAGGCAGCACCTGAATTTGCAAGCATAATTGCTAAAACAAAGCCCGAAACCAACGAGGAAACAAGTAAACCTATATTAGCCTCAACCCCAAATACTAATCCGACTATAATTGGTGAAAGCAATGCAATACCTGCAGGAAGAATCATCTCTTTTTGAGATGATAAAGTAACGATTTTAACGCATTGGGCATAATCCGGCTTAGACTCCCCGCTCATTATGCCTACTATTTCACGGAACTGCCTTCTTACCTCTATTACTATTTTACCTGCAGCTCGTCCTACAGCTTTAATAGTTAAAGCTGCAAAAAGGAATGGCAACATACCTCCGATAAAGAGACCTATTATAACCCTTGGATTTACTAATGATAAATCCAGGTGAGCACCCAAGCCTTCAAGGCGATCCTTATATGCAGCAATAAGCGCAAGCGCTGTCAATGCTGCTGAACCTATAGCAAAGCCTTTTCCTGTAGCAGCTGTTGTATTGCCCAATGAATCCAAAGCATCTGTTCTTTGCCTAACTTCAGGCCCTAATCCAGCCATTTGAGCATTGCCGCCGGCGTTATCGGCTACAGGACCATAGGCATCTGTAGCTAAGGT
This sequence comes from uncultured Planctomycetia bacterium, assembly GCA_964487065.1. GTDB lineage: Bacteria > Omnitrophota > Gorgyraeia > Kaelpiales > Kaelpiaceae > CAZAPE01. The sequence goes on from CAZAPE010000020.1 coordinate 1,572, forward strand.
AATACCGAGCGTGCTCAGCATGCCGACTGCAGATATTCCCACTCCGTATAAACCAAGATTAAAATTATTGGAACCTCCTGCATAGTAAAAACTTGCTAATATTGCTACAGCTACTGTAATAATAGGGATAAATGTAGAATACATTCCAACCGCTAAGCCCGAAATAACAACAGTTGCAGGGCCCGTCAATGCTGATTTTGCTACAGAACGGGTAGGAAAATATCTATGCGAAGTATGAAATTCTGTTGAGACGCCTATTATAATTCCTGCCAACAGACCTGCAATTACAGAATAATAAATACCTAAATGTTCTAATCCTAAAATTCCTTTTATTAAAAAATAGCTACAAACAGCAATCAGGCCCGCCGCCAGAAAAGTACCCTTTCTCAACGCCCAGAGCAAAACTGACTGCGTCGCTTTCTCCTTTGTATTTACTGCCAATATGCCTACAATTGAAGCGAGCACTCCAACGCCTGCAATCGTCATTGGAACAGTAACGCCTTTTACTCCTAAACCTGCAGCTACAGCAAGAGCCATCGTAGCAACAATAGATCCAACGTAAGATTCATATAAATCTGCACCCATGCCGGCTACATCCCCCACATTATCACCTACATTATCTGCAATAACCGCTGGATTTCTGGGGTCATCTTCAGGTATCCCAGCCTCTACTTTCCCAACAAGATCTGCGCCAACATCAGCAGCTTTTGTATATATACCGCCACCGACTCTTGCAAATAGAGCCATCGAGCTTGCTCCCAGTCCGAATGTAAGCATGGTGGAAGTTATATAAAATATTCTTTTTGCAATATCAGTATTCCTGTAATAAAAATCCAAAACATAATACCAGATAGATAAATCTAATAAACCAAGCCCTACAACAATTAACCCCATTACTGCGCCTGAGAGAAATGCTATTTTTAACGCAGAATTCAAATTTTTACGTGCTGCATTCGCTGTCCTGGCACTTGCTTGCGTGGCAACTTTCATACCTATAAAACCTGAAAGCGCGGAAAAAAAACCTCCTGTTAAAAAAGCAAATGGAACAAATATAGGTAAATAACCATGTTTTACAAGCAGCAAAAGTATTCCGAATACAAATAGAAAGAAAATAGCTACTGTCTTATACTGCCTCCTCAGGTATGCTCCGGATCCTTCGCGAATTGCATTTGCTATGCTGACCATCTCGGGAGTTCCTTCGCTTTTTTTCAATATCCAACGCACAATACCAATAGCAAACAAAATTGCAATTATTGACCCAAATGGAGCAAGCCAAAGAAGCTCTTTCATGAATTCTCCTTTTTGAAGTAAAAAGTTTGCTCTCTCTTAAAACCTACTGAAAGTATCCTCACAGGTACGCCAATTAGATTAGATATTTTGTCAATATAACTACACGCGTTCTCGGGTAAATCGCAAAGATGATGCGCAAAACTCGTATCAGCCTGCCAACCTTTTACTGTTTCGTATACAGGGACTGCCTGCTGCCAAAATTCAAAATCAGAAGCAGGATAATTATAAATTTTATTATTGTATTTGTAAGCAACGCATATTTTAATCTCCTTTAGTTCATCCAAAACATCAAGTTTAGTCAATGCAATCTCATCTATACCATTCACATTGACAGCATAGCGCACAAGAGCCGCATCAAACCAGCCGCATCGCCTTGGCCGTCCGGTAGTTGCTCCAAATTCGTTTCCTTTTTCCTGTATTTTTTTATTCAACTCCTCATCAAACTGTGTTGGAAATGGCCCCTCGCCTACACGCGTTGTGTATGTTTTCGCAACGCCGATAACCTTATTGATTCTTGATGGACCCACACCACTGCCAACACAGGCTCCACCCGCGAGCGTAGAAGATGAAGTTACAAAAGGATAAGTACCGAAATCAATATCAAGAAATGTACCTTGCGCTCCTTCAAAAAGTATCTTTTTATTATTTTTAATCGCTTCATTTAGATATATCGACGCATCTTTTACGAAAGGACGGATAAAGCAGCCGTATTCAAGATACTTATCATAAATATCTTTAAAATCAAATGGTTTCGAATCGAATATTTTCGTAAGAATTTCGTTTTTGTAATCAAGGTGCGCAGTTAATTTTTCTTTCAGAACATCCTTATTAAGTAAATCTATTATCCTTATCCCGCAACGGTCAAATTTATCGACATAGCAGGGACCGATACCTTTACCGGTTGTACCAAGTTTCAATTTACCGAGACTCTTCTCTTTTAGAGCATCCCATATTCTGTGGTAAGGAAAAATCACATGAGCCCTGTCGCTAATTATAAGATTTGCTGAGTCGATGTTATGTCCACTCGCCTTAAGATCTTGTATCTCATTAATTATAGCCTCGGGATCTACAACCACTCCATTGCCGATAACGCAAACCTTACCTTTATGGAGGATCCCTGAGGGTATAAGATGAAAAACGTATTTATCCTTTCCCACTACAACTGTATGACCTGCATTGTTTCCACCCTGAAAACGGACAACAATATCGACATCCTGGGTGAGCCAATCTATAATCTTTCCCTTGCCTTCATCTCCCCATTGCGTACCTATCAATACAATATTCATTTTTTGAAAATTTGATTTTTTTAGCGCGCCTTGTTACGGTGTCATTGTCAATAACTTTCTTGTTACTTCCGGATATTTGGCTATAAAACGAAGCTCATCAGCAGTAAGTGGCTTCTGGTTATGAATATTAGCATACCTTACAAGATCCAGAATCTTCTTTGCTTCTTCTTCATCTTTAAATTCCACTTCCAGCTTTTCATAAACATTTCTAAATCCCTTTATTCCGCTATATTCACCAACCGTTATCTGCCTTCCTGTTTCTATTATCACCTGTTCACCACGCCCAACATCTTCAAAGTGATAGAGCTCATAGTTTCTCCAATCCTTAAGTGCCCCATCAGCATGTATGCCGGATTCATGAGCAAACATATTTTTGCCAACTCCGGGCTGATTAATTGGCAACGGGACCTGGAAAGCATAAGAAGCATAACGCGCTATCTTCCAGGCTATATTTGAGCGCACGTTTTCATCCAATACATATTTATCCCTGAAACCGCTTGAAAATTTAATTGCTAATATTACAGAAACTAAATCCGCATTTCCTGCGCGTTCTCCCATGCCATTTACTGTCGTATTAATATAGGCATCAACTCCTGCATCATTAGCAGCTTTTGCTCCGGCTACAGATATTGCAACAGCCATACCCAAATCATTATGGCAATGTATCTCTATCGGGATATCAATTCTTTTGGCTAGTTTGTATATCTTCTCATATATTGTAAATGGATCGTCATGACCAAGAGTGTCGCAATATCTGATTCTGTGCGCACCGGCATCTTTTGCAGCCTTAGCAAACTGGTAAAGATATTCATCATCTGTTCTTGATGCATCTTCTGCATTGACACCTATTATCTGGATACCATTCTTTTTCGCAGCATTAACAGCCGCAACCATTGTTTTTATAACATCCTCTTTAGTAAATTTCCCCTTAAATTTACTCTCTATCATCTGCTGTGAAGTTGATATAGAGAGATTCAGATTTTTTATTCTTGTCTGCTTAGATGCTATCTCAACATCTTCTGGTATTGCCCTGACCCACCCGCTTAATGCTATCGGCCTTAAAACACCTTTATCCTGCAAATCCATATTGGCATTTATATAATTTGTTTCATGCTTTGTCACAGGGAACCCCATCTCAGATTGATTTATTCCCATCTCATTTAAATACATATTGACCATCGTTTTTTCAAGTTTCGATAAACTCAAACGCGAAGTCTGTACCCCATCCCTGTTAGTTACATCCAGAATATAAATTTTAGGGTTTTTTTTCATTTACCATCTCCCTTTATTACAATTTTATTGATTTAATCTCTTTTATGTGTTCAAACGACTGCAATTCTTTGATTACAGAATCTTTCAATTGAGAATCAATATTCAGAACTGTTAACGCCTTCCCGCCTGCTGCTTCTCTGCCGAACGTCATGCCGGAAATATTAATTCCGTTTTTACCGAAAACACTGCCAATATGTCCTATAACGCCCGGCTTGTCTTCGTTGTAAATTATAACCATGTCGCCTAAAGGAATTGCTTCGACATAAAAACCATCTATATTAACTAATCTTGGATTTTCACGGCTAAACAAAGTTCCTGAGACTTTAGTCTTAGATTTATTAGTCGCTATAGACACCTCTATCAGATTTGTGAAATTGCCGACATTGCTCTTCTTCACTTCTTCTACGGATATCTCTCTCTCCTTGGCAATCAAAGAAGCATTTACATAATTGACCGATTCCATGAGCACCGGAGATAGAAACCCTTTAAGTAACGCTGCGGTTACTGGAGATACATTAAGATTCAAAATATCCCCGCTATATGTTATTTGAATTGATTTTACATTGCCTTTGGCAAGCTGTCCTGCCAGGAGACCAAGCTTTTCAGCAAGGCCAAGATAAGGTCTCATTTTTTCTATAACTTCCGGCTCGAGCGAAGGTAAGTTTACAGCATTCCTTATAGCTTTGCCCAAGAGAACGTCTCTAACCTGTTCGGCAACTTCAATTGCTACATTTAACTGCGCTTCTTCGGTAGATGCCCCCAAATGTGGAGTTAAGCATGTATTAGGAAATTTTATCAAAGCACTGCCCTTAGGAGGTTCGTTCTCATAAACATCTAAAGCAACTCCGGCTATTCTATTTTCACCCAAAGCCTTAGATAAGGCATCTTCATCAACAACTCCGCCGCGGGAACAATTAATAATTCTGACACTATTTTTTACAATTTTTAGCTCTTTTTCACCTAAAAGGTGGTAAGTCGTATCTGTCATTGGGATATGAAAAGTAATATAATCTGAATTTTTAAGCAAAAATTCATACTCCATGAGTTCAATACCAATCTTTTTAGCCAGGTCTTCAGAAACATAAGGGTCATAAGCTATCACTTTCATACCAAAACCTAATGCTCTCCTTGCTACTTCCCTGCCGATTCTCCCCAATCCAACTATTCCTAAAACCTTTCCGTAGACTTCAACACCCATAAATTTCTTGCGCTCCCATTTGTTTTCACGCATTGAAATGTCTGCCTGGGCAAGATTGCGGGCAAGGGAAAGCATGAGCGCCATTGTATGTTCAGCGGTAGATACCGTATTGCCAAGAGGTGTATTCATAACTATAATACCCTTCTTTGTAGCTGCATCTAAATCAACATTGTCAAGACCTACGCCTGCTCTTCCAATAACTTTCAAATTTTTTCCTGCATTAATAATATCTGCTTTTAACTTTGTCGCGCTGCGCACAACAATACCGTCATAATTCTTAATCTCTTCCATGAGCTCTTCCGGTTTTAATCCGGTTTTAACAACAACATCAAATCCGGCATCTTGCAATATTTTTACGCCTTCAGGTGATAGATTATCACTTATTAAAACTCGTATCACTTTAAGCCTCCTTCTTATAATTTTTGAGAAATTCTTGTTCTAATTTCAAAATTCCTCCACCTAAATTGAATTTATAACCGATATTGTGCAGCGCAAACTCGATGGCTGCGATACCGACAAGCAAATCAAATATATTCATATACCCTAGATGGGCAATTCTAAATATTTTCCCTTTTAAATGGCCTTGTCCACCTGCCAAGCTAATGCCAAATTCTTTCCGTATGAACTTAACTATTTCTCCGGAATCGACACCCTCAGGTGAATTAATACTTGTAACAGCATTTGACGGATTCTCGGCAAAAACTTTTAATCCCAATTCTTTTACCGCATTGCGACACATATCTGCCAGCTGTGCATGTCTTTTTATTATATTCTCTCTTCCTTCTGCTTTTATCATCATTAATGCCTCTCTTAAACCGATAATAAGGCTTACGGCCGGAGTCCAGGGTGTATCGTATTTAACTCCTTGAGCTTTTGCTTTTTTAAGATCAAAATAATATTTTGCACCTTTAGATTTTTCAATATACTCTGAACATCTATCAGAAAAACTGATAAAAGAAAGTCCAGGCGGAAGCATTAACCCTTTCTGCGACCCGCTAACTACAATATCAATACCCCATTCATCCATCTTCAATTCATCCGCCAATAGACCGCTTATTGCATCTACGACAGTAAGGCCATTATATTTTTTAACAATATCTGCAATAGATTTAATGTCATAAACAGCACCGGTTGATGTTTCGCAAAGAGTTGTCAGAACAACTGTCGTGCGATTATCTTTTTTCAACATCTTCTCTATATCTGAAGCAGAAGGCGACTTCCCCCACTCCACCTCTAAAGCCTCGTAATCAGCACCGTATGCCTTACATAAATCAAGCCATCTTTCACCGAATTTACCGCCGACAATAGGGATAAATTTTAAACCCTCTTGAACAAGATTAGCAACGCTTGCTTCCATTGCCCCAGTCCCTGAGGAAGCTATTATCAAAACCGGATTATGAGTTTGAAAAACATATTTTAAGTCTTCAGACACTTCCTTAAAAATTGCTTTAAACTCATCAGTCCTGTGATGAATTATAGTTCTTGCTTGGGATAATAAAACTTCTTCCGGCACCGGGGTCGGTCCTGGTGTCAAAAGATATTTTTTGTGCGGTTTAATCATTACCCTACTCCTCCTTTTTGTTTTTCGCTCTTTCTTTTGGATAAATAACGCTATCAAGTATACCATAAGCTTTTGCTTCTTCAGTAGTCATAAAATAATCTCTATCTGTATCTTTTTTTACCTTATTTATAGATTGTCCGGTGTGATTTGAAATAAGCTCGTTTATCTCATCTCTAAGCCTTAATATCTCTTGAGCCTGTATATGAATATCTTCTGCTGCACCCTGAACCCCGCCCCAAGGCTGATGAATCATTATGCGCGCATGAGGCAAAGCAAATCTTTTTCCTTTTGTTCCTGCGGCCAACAGTAAAGCGCCCATGCTGGCAGCCTGGCCTACACAATATGTGCATATATCAGGTTTTACAAATTGCATTGTATCGTATATAGCAAGACCGCTGGTTACAGAGCCGCCGGGTGAGTTTATATAAATATTGATGGGTTTTGAAGCATCCTCTGATTGCAGGAATAAAATTTGCGCTATTATAATATTTGCAACAGTATCATCTATCGGAGTTCCGATAAAAACTATTCTATCCTTGAGAAGCCTTGAGAAAATATCATACGCTCTTTCTCCCATTGAGCTTTTTTCCACTACCATCGGCACTAAAGTCTGGTTTTTTATTCCCATCTGTACCTCCTTTGTGTTATTTATTTATTATATCAGCATTTTCCTTTAAAAACTTAATTACTTTTTCTCTTTTTAGTTGTTGATTTATGTTTTGTGTTTCATTTTTTTCTTGAAGCAATTTTTCCAACTCTTCTTTCGTAACTTTATACTGCCCTGCAAGCTTATTGACATATTCATCGTACTCTTTCTCTTCGACTATGATGTTTTCCTTCTGGGCTATATCTTCTAAAATAAAAAATATACGCAGCTGTTTTTCAGCCTCTTTTTGGGCATCCTTCATAATAGAATCAACCTGTTTTTCGATATCTTCGCGCGACATTCCTTTATATAACATCCTCATTGTTATATTTTCAGCAACTTTTTTTGTATGCATTGCCAATAACTGGGGTGGAATTTCAAATTTTGTTTTTTCTATAAGTTCGGAAAAAATCATCTCTTCAACTTCTGCTTCAACTTTCCCGTCTTTATGAGACTTTAACTCATCTTTGATTGCATTTTTTATATCCTGCAATGTTTCGTATTTGCCTAACTCTTTTGCAAATGCATCATCAATGGTAGGTTCTTTTTTCTCCTTAATTGATTTTGCTTTAATTGAAAATTTACACTTTTCTCCGGCTATTTTTTTATCTTCAAAATCATGCGGCACGTCTATATCAAAATTCTTCTCAATGTTTGCTTCAATACCAATCAAATTTTCATACAATGCCGGTAAAATACTGCTAGATTTAAGCAGGTATGACACATTGTCTCTTTTTTCTTTTTTCCCGCTTTGCGTCTCTATATTCATATCAAGCACTATGAAATCACCATCGCGAGATGGCCTTGATATATCAACCCATTGAGCTCTTTCTTTTTTTAAATTTTCAAGAACTTCATCTACCTCTTCGTCTTTCACAAGACAAGACGCCTTTTGTGCTCTTATATTTTTATACTTTGAAATTTTGATCTTTGGTTTTTCTTCTACTTTCATTTTAAAAACGCAACCTCCATTATTACTTAAGTTTGATTCCAGCAATAATGGTTGAGTTACTGGCACTATTTTTAACTCCTGAAGAGCTTTTTTATAGAAAAGAACGCTTAGGCTGTCTTTTAATTCACGCTCAATTTCATTTTTGTGCATTTTCACAACTAACTCAAGCGGAGACTTACCTTTACGGTATCCGGGGATAGCCACCCTTTTTTGCCACATAGAATACGCCCTTTCCCTGGCAGGTTGAATCTCTTTTTCGCTTAAAGCTACAGTTACTTCAAACTCTACGCTATTAATTTTTTTTACTTTTATATCCACTTTCTACTCCGTTTTTTTGCGTCTATGACTTTTAATTTTTTGCTCATGCCTGAGAATTTGTTTTTTAAGTATGTCGAAACTTTTATCTATCGCTGCGTACATATCATTATGGCGTTCTTTTACATTTATTTGAAATTTCTTTAGACCCGCGTTCACTTCTACAAGCGCGCTGTGTTTTTCCATCTCCAGAATTACGTGCATATTCAATATATCTTGAGCATATTTTTCAAGTCTAAATAATTTTTCCTCAAGATAAATTTTTAACGCTTCTGTAACATCAAAATGTCTTGCAGTGATTTCCAATTTCATTTTTCCCCCTTTTCAAAAAAATCACATCCTAAATCTTTCACCCAAATAAACCTTTCTAGCCTGTTCATCGTTAATTAACAGTTCTGCGCTGCCAGAAAGCAATATAGCACCCTCTGAAATTAAATAGGCCCTGTCTGTTATAGCCAAGGTCTCGCGCACATTGTGATCTGTAAGTAATATTCCAATACCTTTGCTTTTCAACTCCATTATTATATCCTGGCATTCCGCAACTGCAATAGGATCAATACCGCTAAAAGGTTCATCTAAAAGTAAAAATGAAGGATTAATAGCCAACGCTCGAGTTATCTCAAGCCTTCTTCTTTCACCACCTGAAAGCGTATAGGCTTTATTTTTAGACAAATATGAGATCCGCAATTCTTCCAAGAGCATATCAAGTCTTAATTTTCTCTCCTTGGGATGTAATTGTAATGTTTCAAGTATCGCTATAATATTTTCCTCTACCGTAAGATTAGCAAATACAGCCGGCTCTTGCGACAGATATCCTATCCCAAGCTGCGCTCGTTTATGCATAGGCAAATGTGTTATTTCTGTTTCATTAAAATACACCTTGCCCATGTTTGGAGAAATCAAACCAACAATCATATAAAACGTAGTTGTTTTTCCTGCGCCGTTTGGGCCAAGCAATCCTACTATCTCAGAAGGGTTTACTTCTAAATCAATCCCATTCACCACGCATCTATTTTTATAATGCTTAACAAGATTTAGAGCTTTAATCATCGCTGCATTTATTCCTGAGGATAAATTTCCAGTTTTGGCCTGCCTAATAAGCTTATCGTTCCATTTTTAGTATCGTATACCGCCTCTTGGGAGTAACTCCAGGAATTTCCTCTTCTTAGCTTTACATCCCCCTTGGCGTGAGATTTTATAATACTTTTCTTTTCAGGGTCAAAATAAACTGTTAATGAATCACAAAACATCTCTCCTCTTCTGTCAACAACATGTACATTCTTAGTAAATATTGCTATATTCTTGATGTAATCCATCTCCAGAGGCCCGTCCGAAGTTATAATTGTCTGAGGTATTATTTTTAATTCTACGTCTTTTTTTATCAAAGCTTTACTGAATTTAGTGTCTAATTCTCCGCCTGTCCCTGTCACTTCATTTTCATTTTTTACAAGCCGTAAATCTACATCTGTCCATATAATTTCTGTTTCCTGATTCCAATTCAAGATATTCGTATATAAATATGTGCCTTCCGAGTCTTTTACAATTACATTTTCTTTCAAAGAAACCTCTTTGCTGTTTTTATCGATAAAACCTTTATCTGCTTTTATATATATAATCTTATCTTTCTCATAAACCTTTCCCACTAAATCGGTTAAGTCTATATCTTTACCTGCAATATTTGCTTTATCACCTTGTAATTCCCATTTCTTATTATTCTCTTTATCATATCCTGTAAGGACAAATTTATCTAAAGACTCTTCAAATGCATAACTATTTATGCAAAACAACACTAAAAATATAATTATTTTTTTCTTTTTCATTTTGACGCGCTTATCCTAACATGTTGATATTATTTAGTCAAGCTGGATAAATAAATACCTGGAATTTTTGAAAACTTTTTATGATTTTTTTTAAAAAAACCTTTTTTTGAACGGATTTAAAAACCCTTCAGGGATAAATCAATCTAAAATCAGATTAGTTACGGTTTTAGTGATACCTTTTATGAGGCGCAATTCTGAGACAACAAAATTCATTAACTCTTCATAATTATCAGCCTCAATAAGAACAATCAAATCCTGTTCCCCTGAAGTCAAATGTGCCTGTAAAACATGCTCTTTCTGCACAAGCTCATCTTTAACTATTTTTTCTCTCCCGGGGTCAACATCGATTTTCAAAAATGCTTTTGCCATTTTAAAATCTCCTTGTTAGGCACACCTGAATACCCTGTCATGCTGCCTAACGCGTTTTGCCACACGAAGTCCTAATATCTGACCAGGCAACGCTTCCGGCACAAGTTCATGTTCGATTTGTAAACTCTCAACCAACATTTCAAAGTCAGTCGTGTGGCCTTTAATTCTTATAGTATCTCCAACTTTTAAGTTATGTGCTGTAATCTCTACTACTGCTGCTGAAGGTTTGGCATAAAAATTGGTCACAATTCCTATTTCTATCCAGTTTTTATCCATTCAACACCTCCGTAACTGAAATCTGACTTTTTTAAACCCAAATATGTCACCCATGATGCATTAAATTTAAAATCCCTTAAACACCTTGCAATTTGACTCAAAATCCTTTTGTATAATAACTATTATAACACTAACACCAAAAAAGAGCGATATTTTTTAAGAAGTATTTTTTTTCTCAAACTCCAAAACCTTTTTTAAGGAAGACCGGATTATTTTATTTTCTATCCCTGAGATTATTTTTACTGTTCCAATACTTGAAGGCAGAACAAATCTTATTTTACCAAGCTTGGCTTTTTTATCATAAGCAAGACAACGCATTACACAAGAAACAGATACCTTTTTTTTAATATGCACAAAACAGTCTAAATCAAAAATTAAATCTTTTATTTTTTTAAAATCTCTCTTTCCTATGAGGCCGATTTTATTGGAAATAAAAGACTCCACAAGCAATCCTATAGCCAATCCTTCACCATGCGTAATAGCCTCATAGTTACAAGCTGTTTCTATTGCATGACCAATGGTATGCCCGAGGTTTAAAACAATTCGTATATCTTTCCTGTCATATTCATCCTTTTCTACAATTCCTACTTTTATTTCAATACATCTTTTTATGATTTTTAGCCACTCTCTCTGGGTCCATTTTAATATATCATCTTTATTTTCTTCCAAAACAGAAAATAAACCTTTGGCATCAATTATGCCATATTTTATTATCTCGGATAACCCATTTTTGATCTCTTTTAAAGGAAGTGATTTTAAAAAATCTATATCAGATATTACTAAATCAGGTTGATAAAAAGCGCCAACAAGATTTTTCCCGCATGCAAGATCAATAGCAACCTTACCGCCGATACTCGAATCTACCTGGGCAAGCAAAGTAGTTGGAATATGTATAAGCGGTACCCCCCTTTTATAAATTGCAGCTAAAAATCCCGCCAGATCTCCTATAACACCACCCCCTAAAGCAATAATAAAGATATTCTTCCCTTTATCAGCATTTACTACACGCTCAAGCAACTCTGATACAACATTCCAAGATTTACTGCTTTCTGAATCAGAAACTTTTAAAAAAACTGCTTTTTGAGGTAATTTAAGATATTTTTTAAAAGATTCACAATAAAGATTGTAAACGGAATTATTCGTTATCACTACAGGTTTCTTTTTGTAGAGATCAAGTCTTTTCAACTCATGCATTAACAAAGATATGGTTCCGCTTCCAACTAATATATCGTATGCATGAGTTTTGAAAACAGCCTTTATCCTTGTCATATATTTATTTAGATTCAGGCACTGCAGTTTCACCTCCAGCTGCCTGGGCTTCCTCTTTTTTAACCTCTTTCTTCAGCCCCTTTAACCTCTTGCGTTTGTATTTTGGTAATTTAAAAGCACTAAGGTTTTCGTCAAGAGACTTTTTAAAAATCATAGCAACCCGCTCAAATCTTTTGAGCACGTTTCTATGCTGCAAATCAGATTCTTTCGTCTTTAAACTTGGATGCCGAGCCATTATCCACCTCCTTGGAAAGTTTTAAGGAAAGCATCGCGATAAGTACTTTTGAGTTTTTTCAAAGTTTCTTCCGCTTTCTTCTTGTTTTTATATTTTCCTACAAACACAATTTTATAACTCCCGCGTTCTGAAATATAAACCGGATAGCCAAGATTTTCAAGCTTCTTTTTTTCTGCTTCCGCAAAACCTTTGCTTTTGTAAGTAACCAGCTGCAATGCATATTCCTGATACGAAGTTTTAATATTCTCTTTGGCTTCGATAGCGGAACTACTTTTCTGTGCAACTTCATCCTGAGTAGATACCACAACTGCCCCATTTGAATCTTGAGGCTCAAGAGCAGCATAATCATCAAGGGATTTAGCGTTTCCGTTGATACCCCTTTTATATCCGAATATATAAGACATGACTACTACAAAAAGAATTACCAGAAGAAAAATTGAAATTTTCTCTTCGTTAAGCTTTAAGTACCTCTCTTTAACAATATTAAAACGCTTTAATCTTTTTCGTGAGCAGGATTTTTTTTCCTCATATCCTGGAAATAATTCGTTTTCGTATTTTTCCATTTTTTATAGTTTCTAAATTTAATTATTCCTTTTATTTTGATAACTCTGTTATTAAACTTATAATTTTACTATTCTGCGTATATGAATATCCTTCTGCAGCATTGGATTCATATTTATTTAATATTTTGTTTTTTACCAGATAATCCATTTTCTCTTTAACTGCTCTTTTTTCTTCTGAAATCCATTTTGCTATATCTTCAGCGGTATTTACACATGTTGGATTTTCATTAAAAAATTTTACAATTTTTTTCATTAAAATGTCTCTTTTAATCTCAAGAAATATTTTTTTCATTTCTCCGTCCCAACCTCAATAAGCATGCGGCTGGAAATCTTTTTAATAATTCCCTTATTTACAAGCCTTGTAAAGGCCTGTACAACATCAGGATCAAACTGTTTTTTGCTTTGATTGTAAATTTCATTTATTGCTTCATTTATGTTTGAACTCTGCTTATAAGGCCTATGACAAATCATAGCCTCAAAGGAGTCTGCAACTGCCAATATCCGTGCTCCAAGAGGAATCTTTGCGCCTTTAAGCCTTTTGGGATAGCCTTCCCCGTCCCAGCGTTCATGGTGATGTATGATAATAGGCATGATAGGCTTTAATGTTTTGATAGATTTAATTATTTCTGCGCTTTTAATAGGATGCTCCCTTATTGATGTATACTCTTCCTTGGTTAAGCTTGTAGGTTTTTTTAAAATACTTTCTGCCACAGCTACTTTTCCGGTGTCAAGAAGAAGTGTAGCATACTTGATCTGTTGTTTTTCTTCTGGAGAAACTCCATATTCTTCTGCAATAGCCATAACCAAATCTATAAAACTAACCGGATGAGTATATGTTCTGGGAGACTTCACATCTAAAGCTTTCGATAGCGACTGCAAACTTTCCATTAAAATTCTACCTTGAGTTTCATATAGTTGGGCATTTTTTATTGCTACAACAGCCTGTTCAGCTAACACAACAAGAATCTCGCGGTCATTCAAATCGAATGGTTTACCGCTTTGTTTCTCGCGCAGACTTATAGCACCTATAAGATCTTCTTCAATAAGCGGAACCATAAGTGCTTTCGGGGTAAGAACTATACAGCCTTCTTCAAGATTTTTACCTATTGAAGTACTGTTTATAGAGAATTTTTTTGGTTTAGTTTTAGAGTTAACCGATGCATAAGCATCGGGCTTTAAATAATTGCCCCTGCGCAGATAAATAATACACATTTTCGCTCTTGTAACCTGCAGGCAAAGTCGGGCTAACCGCGGCATTAGCTCGCTCATGTTCAAAGTTGAAGAAATCAATCTATGCACCGTATGAACTGAAGATAACGCAATCGCGCGGGGACGTAATGTGCCATGAACCTTTATCAGCTCAAGCTCTTTTAGAGCCTTCTCCAGCGAAATGGCAAGATAGTCATCGATAAAATTTAAAATCTCTTTTGATAGCGTTCCTTTTTCAACAATAACACACAGATAACCGTATACAACCCCTCCATGCAGTAATGGATAAATCCAGCCGCTTCGAGCAAACTTACAATTTATCTCTTCAAGCCGCCCAGTTCGGGATGATTTTCTGAAATTACTCTGTATATTTTTTATACACTCCTGTTTAATCGTTGTATTTATACCGTATTCCTTAACAATTTTTTTTATCTTTGCTAAAAGATAATTTAACGGCTGCCTGGAGTCCGGTCTTGAAAAAAGAATAAAAACTACATTTGAAACGGATATTTTTTCAAGATGAAACTTAAGGCGTTCTAAATCTCCGCTTTTGTCAACAATATCAATTACTTTTCGTTCTAGAGATACAGATGCTGTATTGTCCATGGTTTTATTTTACAACAACTATTATTCTTTTTCAAATAAACTATTTCCCCCTCAGCGTAGAAAACACTATGAATCTATCAGTCAAAACCTATAGAATTCTCATTACACCCTTTCTAAGGGATCAAACAGTTTTCTATATTCATTTTGCGCATAACTATCGGTCATTGATGCGATATAATCGCATATCGCACGCTTGACTCCCTCTTTTTTTATGTTTGCCTGAACGACAACGGGTAACTGCGTAGGCTTATTCAAATAAACATTGAATAAATCTGTTATTATTCTTCTGGCTTTGTCAGCCATTTTAATTACTCTATAATGATGATACAGCTTCTCGTATAAAAACTCCCGCAATGGTTTTCTTTTTTCTTCCATATCTTTACTGAATGCTATAAGCCTAAAAGGAGCGTTTCTTACTTCATCAACGGATAATACCCCTTTTACGTTCTTATCAGAAACGCGTATCAGATCTCTTACATTTATATCTATAAGCATTCTGATTATTTGATGTTTTCTTATCTGCGGCGATAAATTTGTGTAATTACTTCGCACTAACTTATCTGTTTCTTTCCAGAGCGGATTTTTTTTTAATTCTGACTCCTGGATCAGATTAGAGGTTAATCCATCGTCTAAATCATGATTGTCATAAGCGATTTCATCTGCAACATTCACAACCTGCGCCTCTAAGGTTGGATTAAGGCTGTTATTAAACTCGCTTAAAAAAAGCTTTTCACAATCTATACGCAAGCTTTCATTCCCCAAAACAGCAGCATTGTCATACTTAGTTGCATGTTTAATCAATCCCTCCCTGACTTCCCAGGTTAAATTTAATCCCGGAAAATTTGGATATCTTTTCTCTAAATAGTCCACAACTTTTAAACCTTGTATGTTATGGTCAAAACCGCCTTCATCCTGCATTAGCTCTCGCAATGCCTCTTCCCCGGAATGTCCAAAAGGAGTATGCCCCAAATCATGCCCAAGCGCTATTGCTTCAACTAAATCTGTATTTAATCCAAGAATTCTTGCTACAGAACGTGCGATTTGGGCCACCTCTATGCTATGCGTTAACCGGGTACGGTAATAATCACCCTCATGTATCACAAAGACCTGTGTTTTATATTCAAGTCTTCGGAAAGCTGTAGAATGAACTATTCTGTCTCGATCTCTCTGGAAACAGGCTCTAAAAGTATGTTCTTTTTCTTTATATCTTCTTCCTCGAGTAAATTTGCTCTTTGTAGCGGGTGGAATAAGATATTTTTCCTCAATATTAAGATACTCTTCTCTTTTAATCATTTTTTAACACCTCAAAGAGCTCCTGAAGCGACTGCGAGATAATTTTTGTATCAGCGCAAACTGGCATAAAATTTGTGCCTCCAGACCATCGCGGCACAATATGAAAATGCATATGCCCATCTACTCCAGCACCTGCAGCTTTACCGATATTTACACCTATGTTGTAACCGTCCGGTTTTATTTCTTTATTAAGTTTTAATTCTGTCTCTTTCAGCAATTTAAATATACTTGAGAACTCCTCGCTCTTTAAATGTTTTAAATCGCTTTTATGTCTATATGGTACTACCATTATATGCCCATTATTATACGGGTACACATTCAAAGCTGAGAAACAATATTTGTCTCTTTTTATTATAAGATGCTTCGCATCTTTTTTTTCTTTTATCATTTCACAAAAAATACATTTTTTATTTTTAACTTTTTTTATATAGCCTATCCTCCATGGCGCCCATATATTTTTCATATCAAAATATAATAAATAAAGGTATTAAAAGCACTATAATTATAATGATTTCATACAATTTAATAAATCTTCCGCTTTTTGCGATAAAAAACATTAACAATGTGCCTAGGCAAAGAAAAAATAACGTATAAATATGCATATTAGATAAAAGAGAAAGCAAAGGAGCTTTGTTGATTAATGCATCAAGCAACGGTATTATCATTATATCGCAAGCATTGCTCCCTAAAATATTGCCTATCGCCATAGACGGTGATTTACGCATAACCGCCGACAGGGTTACTATAAACTCAGGAAGAGAAGTAACAGCGCCTACAAAAAAAGTTCCAAAAAAAACATAGTTTAAACTGCTATTTTCAACTATCAGTTTTGAGTCATATATAATCATTTTTGCAAAAATAACTATACCGACAAGACAAAAAGAAAATATAAACCAAAAAGAAACTAATTGTTTTTTATCATTTTCTTTAAATTTTTCTTTTTT
>CAZAPE010000021.1:0-18567 GCA_964487065.1 uncultured Planctomycetia bacterium
AATAAGGGAGTAGAATTTACATTTATCCCCATTCCAAGAATCAATTTATCTATAATATCTATCTGGGCAATGAACTCTACAAGAATTCCTGCTATCTTTCTCCCTGCTACTAAAACATCATTTGGCCATTTTGTATTTGCATTTATTTTTAACATGTTTTTAACCGCATTCGCCACGCTTAAAGCTCCGATAATATTAAATATTGGAAGGTATTGATATTCAAGTAAAGGAGAAAGGATAAACGAACAAAGAATATCTTTCTCTTTTTCCGAAAACCACTTTCTGCCTAAACGCCCCTTCCCTTTTATTTGCTGCTCTGAGGTAATAAGTGTTTTTTCTTTTAAATATTTCTTCGCATATTCATTGGTTGAATTAACCTTATCTAAACATACAATATTCTTTACAAACCCGCGTTTTTTTAATTTAATCTCAATTACCTCAGGCAAAAACCGGCTTCCAAAATCAAAAAACTCATAGCCTTTGTTGGGGTGAATTTTTATCTTAACGCCGTTATTTATAAGGTAGTTTATATGCTTCCAGACAGCAATTCTGCTTATATTACATTTTAAAGCAATTCTTTCGCCCGATATAAATCTCTCTTTACTGAGAATATTTAATATTATAACTCGCTGTTTTATGCCTTTGGTTTGCATGACTTAACGCATATGCCGCAGATATGCTGTGCGACTAAATTTCTCTTTTTAAACTCATCTAACTTATTATAGCAGGCAATATGATCAAAATCGGAAGGTTTTTCTTTTATTGCTCCGGCAGGGCATTTTTTTAAGCATAAAAAACAGTCTCCGCATCCAAAATCAAGAGGCTCACTATGAGGCAATTTGAGATCTGTTAAAATAGTTGCAAATCTAAGGTAAGAACCGAATTCAGGGCTGACTAAAAGATTGTTTCTGCCTATCCAGCCCAAACCGCATAAATTGGCTATTTTCTTATGGGAAAGATAAGATGACTGACTCTTCCAGTCAACCATAAATGATGCCGGGATACTTAACGCAGAGAAATTTTTAAGTTCAATTTTTGCAACAACCCTCAAAGCAAGCTGATCCAGGAACATATTAGCCATCCTGTAGTGATGAAAATAAAGTTTTGTAGGGTAATCAATGATTTGCTCTATTACTGAATCAGAAAGCTTAAAACCAATAGATATAGCATAATTTAGATTTTTTATTTTCTCTTTAGGCAAGTCAAATTCATTCTTTATATCCTTAACAGAGGTTGTCCCGCAAACTGCCGCACCTTCTTCTAATACAAATTCTTTAAGTTTTTTAACTAAATCAGCGCTTCCCATACTTTATACTTTTCCTCAGGAATTTTAATAAAACCCCGAGAACCTAGTCTCCCTATAAATTATGGAATAATTCCAGGCTCTGAATCTTTCGGGGTAACTTTTCACTTTTCACTTTTCACTTTTAACTTCTTTATCCATATCATAATATGCGCAATTGCAGTTGGAGTAATTCCAGAGATTCGAGTAGCCTGCCCTAAGTTAAGCGGCCTTAATTTATTAAGCTTCTCTCTCACCTCAAGAGATAAACTCGGTATTTGATTGTAATCTTTAATTTTAGATAATTTTATTTTTTCAACCTTTTTGAACTCATTAACCTCCCTTAACTGTCTTTCTATATAACCTTCATATTTTACCGCTATCTGCAATTGATTTAAAACTCTATCTGTAAATCCGTTTAAATTTACATCTATCTCTTTAAAGTGCTTAAACTCAAATTCTGGTCTTTTTAAGAGCTCATAATAACTAAAAGAAGAATCTCTATGAGATAAAAATATATTTTTCAGTTCTTTATCTTTTAATCTATTTTTCTTAAAATAAACCTCGGCTTTTGCAAGAGAATCTTTAAAATATTCAACTTCAGAGTATTTCTCTTTAGATAGCAAACCAAGGTCAAAACCGAATTTACTCAACCTTAAAACAGCATTATCTTCACGAATTAAAAGCCTGAATTCAACTCGGGAAGTCATCATTCTAAAAGGCTCATTGGTTCCTTTTGTAGTCAACTCATCTATTAAAACTCCGATGTAGGCTTGAGATCTATCCAACACAAACTCCCCTTCGCCCCTTGACCTCTGACCTTTAACCCTAATTGCCGCATTTATTCCTGCTATTAAACCTTGCGCTGCAGCCTCTTCATAACCTGTTGTCCCGTTAATCTGACCGGCAAAATAAAGATTTTTAATAATTTTTGCCTCTAAAGTTGGGTAAAGCTGCGTAGGATTAATAATATCATGCTCTATTCCATAACCTGGTTTTGTAAATTCTGCCTTCTCAAGGCCAGGGATAGTTCTTACCATTTCAACTTGAGCATCTATTGGCAGCGAAGTTGAAATTCCGTTTGGATAATATTCATCACTATCAAGCCCTTCAGGCTCTAAAAAAACCAAGTGCCTTTTATGATGCGGAAACTTAACCACCTTATCCTCTATAGAAGGGCAATACCTTACACCTGTTGCCTTGATGCGGCCTGAATATAAAGGTGAACGATCTAAATTATCCCTTATTACTTTATGCGTTGATTCATTCGTATAAGTCAAAAAACACGGAACTTGATCTATTTCTTTATTTTTAGTCCAAAATGAAAAGAACGGGACCGGTTTATCGCCAAATTGCGCTTCCATCTTAGAAAAGTCTATTGTCCTTTTATCTAATCTCGCCGGAGTTCCAGTCTTAAATCTTCCCATTTCAAATCCCAATCTTTTTAAATTTCCAGAAAACTCCTGACTCGCTTCATCACCCAACCTTCCTGCAGGGTAATTATCCAAACCTATATGAATTAAGCCATTTAAGAATGTCCCCGGAGTTAATATTACACATTTAGAATAAAACCTACCACCAGCCTCTGTTTCAACACCAGACACGCTGTTGCCTTCAATAATTAAATTCCCGACTTTAGACTCTTTTATTTCAAGATTTTTCTGTGTCTCTAATACCTTTCTCATATAAAAGCTATATTTGGCTTTATCTGCCTGCGCGCGGGAAGAGCGAACTGCTGCGCCTTTTGATGAGTTCAAAATACGGAATTGAATTCCTGTATCATCTATTGCTTTCGCCATTTCCCCTCCGAGTGCATCTATTTCTTTAACAAGCTGCCCCTTGCCAACACCACCTATAGCAGGATTACAGGACATATGAGCTATCAGCTCTAACTTCATAGTTAAAAGCAAAACCTCACAACCCCTTCGCGCAGAAGCCAACGCCGCCTCACATCCTGCATGCCCGGCACCGACGACAATGATATCGTATCTATTTCCCTTAGTTAACATAGTATTTAATAATAATGCATGGAAGTGGATTTTAATATAGAAAAACTATAAAGCTATTATCGAAAAACCATTTTCGGAGGCTTCTTTAATTGATTCCTTAATATTAAAAAATAAAGTTTTCTCAGCCTCAATAGCAAGAACTGATGTTTTTAAACCAATAAGCAGCTTAACTGTATCAAGGCCAACAACAGGCAGTTCAAACCTCATATCTTGATTAGGCCGCGCTACTTTTACAACCACAAATCCTTCACCCCCAAACTTTGCGGCTCTTCTAATAGCCTCGTCTGTACCCTCAACGGCTTCTATTGCTAAAACAACCTTATTTTTTACAACAACAGTTAATCCGACGTCAAAGGATGATATGGTTTTAGCTAATTTCCAGCCAAATAGAACATCTTCCCATTGTAAACTCTTCGGAGCAACCTCAGTAAGACAACCCTTTTTAGGTATATACTCATCCAGAAATGTTCTGGCATCAAGCAATTCGATAGAATTTTTCTTCAATTCTTTTGCTACAATATCCAAAAGCACCATGTCGGATTTATCTCCTGAGTTTAGAAGAATTTTTTTAGTTAAGGCATCGGAATTTATATTCTTAAATATATCTTGCTTTTTTACGTTACCGGCCATAATTGCATATTTTATACCTGATTCTTTGAAGAATTCTATCAAAGGTAAAAATTCCCCAAACTCTATCCACTTAATAGATACTGCGTACTTCTGGATATCTCTTAGCGTTAAACCTTTAATTGCAATTGCATAAATGCCGATATTTCTTCTTTTTGCTTCCTCTGCAAGCAAAACAGGATAAGAACTGCCGCCCGCTATCAAACCTATATTTTTAGGAAAATTAGATTCTAAAGACATACGCCCCTTTGCGACTCTTGGATAAATTCTAGCATGCAATTTATATCATCATTAATGATAATCTCTTTCTTAAGTATATCAACAGCTTCAGACATAGGATGTCCGGATGAAAAAAGTATTCTAAAAGACTCTTTTAAATTATTTCTTCTCTCTACATCAAAACCGGCCCTTTTGAGACCTATAATATTTAAACCCCTGACCTTTGCGGGGTGCCCATCACATATTGAATAAGGAGGAACATCCTGAACAACTTTTGAACATCCACCTATAATTGCAAGTTTACCAACTCTAACAAACTGATGTATGCCGGTTAACCCGCCTATAATAGCAGAATCGTCTATCGATACATGTCCTGCGAGAGTGCCGACATTTGCGATTATAACTTTGTCATTAATCATACAGTCATGAGCTATATGCGCATAAGCCATAATTAAATTATTATTTCCTATAACTGTTTTACCGCCCTCCCCCGTCCCGGGGTTTACAGTTACAAACTCTCTTATTGTATTGCACTCGCCAATATAAAGATACGTTTTCTCTCCTTTATATTTTAAATCCTGGGGAATACTTCCAATTACGGTATGCGAAAATATGCAATTATTCTTACCAATTATGGTATGACCACTTACGGTACAAAAAGAACCTATTTTTGTACCACTGGCAATTTTAACGTTATCCTCAATAACGCTATAAGGACCGATTTCTACATCTGAATCAATACTCGTATTTCTACTAACTACTGCAGTAGGATGAATCATCTTTTATCTATCTTTCCACCAAAGCAAACAGCAAAGTTGCTTCGGCAACTATTTTGCCATCAACCAAAGCTTTTGTATGCATTTCCCCAGTCTTGGCTCTTAATCTTCCAACTTTAACCTCCATTCTAAGCTGATCTCCGGGCAGAACGGGTTTTCTAAAACGCACCTTATCTATACCCATAAAAAACGCAAGCTTTCCTCTATGCTCTTTCTTGCTTAACATAAGTATACCGGCAACCTGCGCCATTGCTTCAATTATTAAAACCCCCGGCATGACCGGTTTGCCGGGAAAATGGCCTTTGAAAAAATAATCATTGAGAGTAAGATTTTTAATTCCAACCGCAGATTTTCCTTCTTCTAATTCTATAATACTTTCAACAAAAAGAAACGGATCCCGGTGCGGCAATATTTTTTTAATATCGTTTGCATCTAATGGCAACTGGAATTCTTCAAGGCTATTCATATTTATACCTGCTTGCATAAATCTGAGTTTCTGCTGCTCTATTCTTCTTAAAAGCCGTATATTCAGAGGATGTCCGCTCTTTATTGCAATTATATTTGCCTCTAATCCGCATCCAAGGAGGTATAAATCTCCAATTAAATCCAATATTTTATGCCTTGCAGGCTCATCATTGAGTCTATAGTCATTTTTTATTACACCCTTCTTGCTTATTACAATCGTATTAGAATAATCCGCCCCTTTGCCAAGACCAATCTTTCTTAAATGCTGTGCTTCCTCTTCAAGACAAAATGTCCTACTAGGCGCAATATCTTTCAAGAAACTATCTTTATCAACAATACTGCTTACGTATTGAACCTGCAGCTGTGGATGACAATAATCCAGAAGATATGATATTTTTAGCCCGTTAGATGGCAATGCCATTATTGATGCATCTCCGTCTTCGACCCATATAGGTTCTTTTAACTGGTATACCCTCCGCGGCGCATTAAGCTGTGTTAAAATTCCCGCATTTTTGATAATATCTACGAATGGAGATGCGCTTCCGTCTAATCCCGGAACTTCTATCCCGTCTATTTCCACTAAAACATTATCTATTTTAAGAGCTGCAAAAGAAGCCATAAGGTGTTCAATTGTATGTACCTCTATATTATCTATTCCAACAGATGTTCTCCTTAAACTACGAGTCAATTCAAGCACATTAGAAATATGCGCAGCGATTAAAGGAGAATCTTTGATATCTATTCTTTTAAAAACAATACCATGATTCGCAGGAGCAGGGTTAATCTTTAAATTAACTTTCTCATTTGTATGTAGACCAACCCCAGATATTGAAACTTCCTTCTTGATTGTATACTGATGGTCCATTTAAGATGCTTTTGCTCGCAGTGATTTTAGATCCTCTTCCAGATTTTTTATTTTCTTTTGTAGTTCTTTAACGCACTTGTAAAAATCAGGCAATCTTTGAACGCAGGCATTTATTCTCTTGGCTAAACCATGCGGCTTAGCAGGATAACCCGATACTACCTCCCCTTTAGGCACCGATTTCGTTACTCCTGCCTGAGCTGCAACCCTGGCATTATCTCCAATAGTTATATGTCCGACAACTCCCGACTGACCTGCCAGTATTACACCCTTTCCGATGACAGTGCTTCCTGAAATTCCTGACTGCGCAACAACTATAGAGTTTTCGCCTATTTCGACATTATGAGCTATCTGAACAAGATTATCAATCTTAGTACCTTTCTTAATATAAGTCTTACCGAATCTGGCTCTATCGATTGTAACATTAGCTCCTATTTCTACATCATCATCAATGCATACAGTTCCTATTTGTGGAATTTTATAATGTACATCCCTCACCGTTGCATACCCAAAACCATCAGAACCTATTACTGTTCCGGAATGAATAATAACATTATTTCCTATAGTTACATGCTCCCTTATTGTAACGTGCGGATGTATAATACATTTAGCTCCAATCTTGCTATCAAAACCTATATATACGCTGGCATATAAAACTGTATTATCCCCAATGACCGCACCGTCGCAAATAACTGCATAAGGCTGTATAGAAATATTTTTACCTAATTTTACGCCTTCACCGATTACGGCAGTGGGATGTATACCTGATTTCATCTTTGTTTGAACAGGGGCAAAAAAACCTACCAGTTTTGCAAAAGCAAGCGAAGGATTTTCTGTCTTTATCAATGGTTTATCGGCTTCTGAAACATCATTAGATGTAATAATCGCTGAAGCGCGCGTTGAATTTATAAGAGATAGATATTTAGGATTGGCTACGAAAGTAATATCCCCGCTTTGGGCCTCCTTTATACCCGATATTCCAGTAATAAGAATATCCTTGTCTCCTACAACATTCCCATCTATTAATTCAGCTATTTGAGCCAAATTCATATTTATATGAGGCCGAAAACCATTTTCGCCGTAATTAGGTTCAAATTTCACTATTTCTTCCTTTTAGAATAAACTTTGTTTAAACTATCCAGTATTTCACTGGTAATATCCAATTTTGCGTCTTTATACAATAAAGCCCTGGCATTGTAAATTATAGTATACCCCTTTGACTTACCGTAATCAGCTATAACCTGGTCTATTTCATCTAAAATTATTTTAATTACTTCATTACGTTTGCGCATTAAATCTGCTCGAACCTGCCTATCAAACTGTCTTAATTCCTCCATCTTCTGGTCTAATTCGGCCTTCTTTTTCTCTTTATCTTTATCATTTACAATATCAACCTGCTCTTTAAGTTTTTCTATATCTTTCAGCTTTGCATCTATCTCTTTCTGCTTCTCTTCGCCTTTCTTTGTAAGCACATCTTCTTCGTCCTTAGTCATTTGATATTCGTTAAAAACCTGCTCCACATCTATACATGCATATTTTTCAGCAGCCCATAAGTTATTGAAACCTAAAATTGACATTAATACTGCAACAACCAACATACGTCTTACCATGTAATCCTCCTTTTAAAATTTATGTCCCATACTGAAATGCAGCTTACCGCTTGGATCTCCAGCTTCAGTATCAAGTCCATAACCGTAATCCAGTTTGATCGGACCTATGGGCGTTTTCAACCTAAAGCCGACACCCACACTCGACTTATAACCTCCGGATCCAAAATCACTCTTTTTTGCCCAAACATTACCAATATCATAAAAAACAGCACCTTTTATATTCTCATATATAGGAAATGTAATTTCTGCATTTCCTACCAGCATGGCCTCACCACCTACGGGGTCCGTAGTCTTAACTGTATCTTTAGGCCCTACTGACCTTTCATCATAACCTCTGATAGTATAAGCACCGCCAGCGAAAAACCTCTCATATAAAGGCACCCTGCTTGTATCGCCGTAAGTATCTATTATACCAGATCTAAGGCTTAAATTTAAAACCCAATCTTTATGGATCGGGAAATAAAAACTGTACTGGTCACTATAGCGAATAAAATCCACATCGCCGCCTGTGAGTCCGCCAACATTCTCTATACTGTTGCTGAAATAATATCCCGATGCTGGATCGAACATATTATTTCTTTTATCGCGAGAAAAAATAAGCTTAATTGCATGAATACTCTTTTTGCCGGCTTCGCTTCTCAACTCTGCCGATACATCATCAGCAACATTCGCTATCTCGAGTTTATCAAACCTTGTCTTAAGGAAAAGACTGTTGTATTCTGACAACTCTTTTCCAAACCTCAAAGCAAGACCTCTCCTTTCTTCATCCCAAGCATAACCGATATCTCTCTCCCTCTCTCTGGTATGCTGATATAGATCTAACCCGAAAAGATAAGGATAACCGAACAGCCAGGGTTCGGTAAAGCTAAGCTCATAATCATTTCTTGTTGTACCAATCTCAGCGCGCAGAGATATATTCTGTCCAGCACCTGTAAAAGTTGGGAAATTAGCAATATCAAAATTTCTCTGCGAAAGCTCTATAAACCCGATAAACTCATCTACAGAGCTATATCCGGCGCCAAAACTAAACTCTCCGGTCTTTGCTTCTTTAACTCTAAGAAGAAAATCATCTTTATTTGCTTCTTCAGTTGGTTGTATATCAAAATCAATCTCTTCAAAATAACCCAAATTATCCAACCTCTGCCGTGATCTTCTTATTTTACTGCCGTCAAACTTGTCTCCTGGATGTAATTTTAATTCGCGGCGAATAACAACGTCTTTTGTTTTAACATTGCCTCTTATCTCTACTTTATTAACATAATGGATGTCATTCTCTACTAATTTGTATTCTATATCTACAAGTCCTGTATCTCTGTTAACAGAAGGAACTGTTTCTATATTGGCTTTTATATACCCGTTGTCGAAATAAAAATCCTGCAAAGCCTGGGTATCAGCCTTCAATCCCGCATAGCTGAATATACTTTCTTTTTTAAGCTTTAAAGCATTTCTCATCTCTTCTTCAGGGAAAGATTTATTGCCGCTAATTTTTGAATCTCCAACTTTATACTGCTTCGCCTCTTCTATATTAACCTTTAAAAGTATCAACCCTTTCGCGTTATAATCAAGGTTGTAATCAAAACTCACATCTAAATAACCGTTTCTCTTGTAATAATCAGATACTCTCTCTAAATCCTCTTTAAAAACATCCTCTTTGTAAACTCCAGATCTAAACCAGCTCTTGGTTCTGGTTTTCAGGAGTTTCATAATTGTCTTTTTCTTAAAAGATTTTATCCCGACAAAATCTATCCTGCGAATTTTTACCCTTCCACCTTCATTAATAACAATTATAACTTTTGTCTTATTGTTTTGAGCATCAGCTTCAAGCTTATAATCCAAGGAGATATCTGTATAGCCTTTTTCTAAATAGAGAAGCTTTATCTCCTCCATATCTGTCTTCAGCTGCCATTTGTCTAAAAACTGCCCTGACGCCGTTTTAATCAATTTTTTTAATCTTTCATTGGTATAGACGCGGTTCCCCTGGAAAACAACATCAGAAATATAAGAGGCCTCTTTGACATTAAGTATAACCACTACGCCATCAGTCTCTTCTCTCAGATTAACTACAATATCAGTAAAAAAACCACTGGCATAAAGCCTTTTTATATCTTCATCTATTAGTTGCTGCGAAAAAATCTGCCCGGAGCGAACTTTTATCTTAGCGATAATAGAGGCTTCACTGACATTGCTATTGCCAATAACCTTTACATCTAAAATAACCGGATTCTGTTCTGCTAAAATACTCGCGCAGAACAGCATAAAGAATAAAAAGAATACTAGTATTATATTTTTCACTTTCAACTTAAATTAACCTCCTCCATTGTATAAAGATTTTCAAATCTTGTATACTCTTTTATGAATGCCAGTTTTATCGTATCTACAGGGCCATTTCTCTGTTTTGCTATTATAACATCCGCTATCCCTTTATTGGAGCTCTCCTCGCTTGTATAGTAATACTCCTCTCTGAATAATAAAACCACTACATCTGCATCCTGCTCTATAGCGCCTGACTCTCTCAAATCTGACAATTGCGGCCTTTTATCCTGCCTCATCTCAGCAGCGCGGGAGAGCTGGCTTATAGCAATCAGCGGGACATTTAATTCGCGAGCCAAACTCTTAAGGCTACGTGAAATTTCAGAAATCTCCTGCTGTCTATTTTCAAACCGCTGTGAACAACGCATTAACTGCAGATAGTCTACTATTATAAGTTTAATATCGTGATGAGCCTTTAGCCTCCTGGCTTTAGCTCTAAGCTCAAGCAAACTTATCCCTGCAGTATCATCGATAAATATAGATGCATCCGTAAGTTTACCTGCGGCATTAGTAAGTTTCGGCCAATCCTCGGGATTTAAAAAACCGCCCCTTACTTTATGTGCATTTACACGAGCATGAGAACAGAGCATACGATGCACAAGCTGTTCTTTAGCCATCTCGAGGCTGAACATAGCAACAGGTTTTTTCTCCTCTATTGCTACATATTCTGCTATACAACATGCAAAAGCAGATTTACCCATCGAAGGCCTTCCTGCAATTATAATCAAATCTGCATTTTGCAACCCTGCCGTAAGAGAATCAAACTTCGTATAACCTGTAGCCAATCCTGTGATAAGACTCTGTCTTTGATATAAATTATCTATTGTTGCAATACTGGACTTGATAAGATCTCTCATTGAAACAATTGTCCCTTCAATTCTATTGCTTACTATTTCAAAGATAGAACGTTCTGATTCATCTAAAAGCCCATCTACATTTTCTACCGGTTCATGGCACTTTTTAATAATTTCTGTGGAGCTGTTTATTAAAGACCGCAGTATATATTTTTCTTTGACTATTCTGGCATAATGTCCAATATTAGCTGCGCTGGGCACTGAATTTGATATGTTAGCAAGATATGCCGGCCCCCCGATATCATTAAGAAACCCTCTCTTTTCCAGCTCTTCAGAAAGCGTCAATAAATCTACAGGCGAATTCTTATCATATAAATCTACTGTCGTTTGAAAAATAGTCTGATGAGAATCTTTATAAAAAAATTTCTTATCCAGAATTTCAATCGCCTGCGCTATCGCATCTTCAGATAGAAACATGGATCCTAAAACAGCGATTTCAGCTTCAATATTCTGAGGCGGGATTTGATCTAAAGGCAAACCCTTTTTTGCAGAAGATTTCATTATTACTCCTTGACAACCCAGACTTTAACCTTAGCTTCGATATCTGGATGGAGACGGATTGGAATCTGATAAACTCCTAACTCTTTTATTGGTTCATCAAGTACGATTTTATGCCTATCTATATCAAAGCCTTCGTCTTTCAATGCCCTTGCAATATCAATATTTGTTATAGCTCCGTACATTTTTTCCTCTTCTCCGGCTTTCACCCCAAGAGTAATTGAGACTTTAAGTAACTCTTTTTTTAGCGCTTCAATCTTTCCTAACTCACGTTTTTTCTTATTTTGCTCAACAATATCTCGCTGCTTTAAATAATTTATAACCTCACTTGTAGCCTCTTTAGCGATACCTTGAGGGATTAAAAAATTGCGGGCGTATCCGTCTTTAACATCTACAATTTTACCCTTAGAGCCAAGCCCTTTATGTTCTTGAAGCAGCACTATTTTCATTAGTCAGTAACAAAAGGCAACAGAGCAACTATTCTAGCATTTTTCATTGCTTTGGATAATTTTCTCTGATGTTTTGCGCAGTTACCGCTAGAATTTCTAGTCCTAATCTTTCCTTTATCAGTCATAAAATTCTGCAATAACTCCATATCTTTATAATCTATATCATTTATCTTTTTTACACAAAACCGGCAATACTTTTTCTTCTTCTTGAATGTTTTATCTTCTCTCAAAATGGCACCTCTCCTTCTTCAGCAGCGGGAAGAGATTGCTCTGTTACCTCTTCCTCTATTTCCCCTGCAGCCTGAGAATCTTCCTTGCCACGGCTTAAAAACTGAACCCTGTCTGCAATTACATCCATAGCATTAAATTTTTGGCCGTTATACTCCCATGTTCTGTACTGCAATCTCCCTTCAATAAATACAAGCCTTCCTTTGGCTAAAAACTGGTTGCAACTTTCAGCCTGTTTTCCGAAAGTTACAATTCTAACAAAACAAGTTTCTTCTTTTTTCTCTCCAGCCTGATTTTTAAAAATACGGTTTACCGCTATGCCGAAACTCACTACCGGCGTGCCGCTTGGAGTATATTTTAATTCCGGATCTCTAGTCAAGTTTCCCATTAATAAAACTCTGTTTAGGCTCGGCATTTATTTCTCCTTTTTTAAAATTAAAACCCTTAATATATTGGGATTTAATTTCCATTCTTTCGACAATTCTCGAGGCGCGCCTTGAGGAAGCTTAAAAAGGCCTAATAGATAAACACCTTCCGAAAACTTCTTTATAGGATAGGCAAGTTGCCTTCTCTGCCAGACATTGAGCTCAGCCGCTTCCCCCCTGTTCTTGGAGGCTGAATTTTTAATTTTCTCAATCTCTGATTTTAACTCATCTTCTGTCAAATCCGGAGACACAATAAGCATAATTTCATATTCTTTCATTCTACAATCACCCCTTTTAGTTTGATAATATTAACATATAAGTTTTAAGCAAGCAATATCAAATTAATTTTTTTCTGTTATAAAGAGCCATTGCTTTGTCAATTCCGTAATTTAGATAGCACTCCACTATTTCAACTACTTTCTCAGTTATTAAATCGTAGTCTCTAATACCTTTTTTGCTTAAACCCCTTAAAACATAGGCTTCAGACGTGTCCTTTTCATCAAGAGGCCCAATCCCCACACGCAGGCGCAGAAACTCTTTACTACCAAGGGAAGTTATTATAGAATCTAATCCCTTGTGTCCGCCTGATGAACCAGATGTCTTTATTCTTACATAACCCTTATCTAAATTTATATCGTCACAGATAACAAGCAGATTTTGTTCAACGAAATTATATTTTTTCTTTAGGCAAACTATCGCTTTACCGCTAAGATTCATATAGGTATACGGCTTGATGAGGCATAATTTTTTCTCTATTTTATCATCAACAAAGAAGCTGAAATTAGCAATCCTGGAATTACAAATCCGCTTTTTAAAATCAACCTCATAGCGAGAGGCAATCTTATCCATAACCAAATACCCCAGGTTGTGAAAAGTAGACTTATATTTCTCACCCGGGTTTCCAAGACCGCACAGAAAGAACATCTACTTTCCTTCCTTCTTTCCTTCCTTCTTTCCTTCTTCTTTTGTTTCCTCTTCTTTGACTTCCTTCTTTTCTCTTATAACTTCGGGTTCCTGGATCTCCTCTGTCACGGCTGCTACCTCCTCTTCAACCTCGACTCTCGGAGCAGAAACATGAACAACAATCTGATTCATCGCACCAGTTGCTTTTACTCCTT
Source organism: uncultured Planctomycetia bacterium (assembly GCA_964487065.1). Lineage (GTDB taxonomy): Bacteria > Omnitrophota > Gorgyraeia > Kaelpiales > Kaelpiaceae > CAZAPE01. Next base: position 13,733 of record CAZAPE010000021.1, read on the forward strand.
CAGAAAATTTTAAGTCAGAGATATGAATTGCATCTCCTATAGCTAAATCACTGACATCTATTTCAATTTTTTCAGGAATCTGAGCCGCTTTACACTCAACTTCAATCTCCCAAAGTAAGTGATCCAACACGCCTTCATCTCTTTTGACACCTATAGGCTCACCTTTGACTTCAACTGGAATCTTGATCTTGATAATTTCATCCAGAGATATACCCTGGAAATCAACATGCAATACATTTCCTTTGAGTGGATCGTGGCTTAGATCCTTAAGTATCGCAATATTAACCTCTTCTTTACCATCGCACTTAATTATTTTAAGATCCACAAGCATACTCTCGGAATGTGCACGATGCAAAAGATGAATTAAATCTATTTCTTTTAGCTCTAAAGGCATCGAGACACCCTTTTTGTACAATACGCTAAGCACCAAACCCTGGCGCCGCGCTTTCTTTGCATATTCCTTACCAACCCTTTCTCTTTCACTTGCCTGAATCATCAATCTTTCCATAAATTACCTCCTGATAAATTATTGTTTTTTCTATTAATCAAATAATACGCTCACAGACTGCTCCTCATGTATTCGTTTAATCGCCTCTCCTAACAATGAAGCCACTGAAAGAATTTCTATTTTACCATTTTTTTTCTCATTCGGAATAGGAATAGTATCTGTAACATAAAGCTTTTTCAATGCTGATTTATTCAGCCTCTCGATAGCCGGGCCTGATAGTACAGGATGCGAAACAGCTGCATAAACATCTTTAGCGCCTTTTGCCTTCAGGGCTTCGGCAGCTTCAACGAGCGAACCGGCTGTTGCTACAATATCATCTACAATACAAACATCCTTACCCTTTACTTCGCCTAAAATATTCATCACCTCGGCTTTTTCAGGACTTATCCTTCTTTTATCAACTATAGCAAAAGCTACCCCAAGTCTTTTGGCGTAAGCTCTGGCCATCTTTATTCCCCCGACATCAGGAGAAACTATAACTAAATTTGAACAATCTAATGCCTCTTTTAAATGCTCGACAAATGTCTTCACAGCATAAAGATTATCAAGAGGTATATCAAAAAAACCCTGTATCTGTCCAGCATGTAAATCCATAGTAAGAACTCTATCCGCCCCTGCAACTGTTATAAGATTTGCAACAAGTTTAGCTGAAATTGGAACCCGGGGCTGATCTTTTCTATCCTGCCGCGCATAGGCAAAATATGGAATTACTGCTGTAGTTCTCGCAACAGAAGCCCTTTTTACAGCATCAATTAAAATAAGCAGTTCCATTAAATTCTCATTTGGGTCAGGACATGTTGATTGAATAATAAAAACATCATTACCTCTTATATTCTGCTCAATTTTAATTCTTATTTCCCCGTCACTGAATCGCGAAACAAACGTCTTCCCTAAGGAAACACCTAGATATTGACATATTTTTTCCGTTAGCCCTGGATTTGCATTACCGCCAAAAATAGTTATCCTCTCCATTTAGATCTCCTTTTTAATAAAGTTTATTTTCTTCTTCTATTTGGTAAAATTTTTGCCGGCACACCCACAACCACACTATGCGCAGGAACATTTTTATTTTTAGTCACGACACTCCCTGCTCCAGTTACAGCGCCCTCACCGATTGTAATTGGCGCAATTAAAGTAGTATTGCTGCCTATAAAAGCAGCGTCTTTTATGACAGTTTTATTTTTTCTCTTCCCGTCATAATTTGCAATAACCGTACCGGCACCTATATTGACATTTTTACCGATGGCAGCATCACCAATATAGGAGAAATGCCTGATTTTTGTACCGTTTGATACACATGAACGCACAATTTCCGCAAAATTACCTATAGAAACACTATCTTTAATATTACTTCCGCTGCGTATTCGGCAGCTGGGACCGATAGTGCAATTTTTTCCGATACGAACACCTGATTCAATGTAAGTAAACGGATAAATTTTTGTATCGCATCCGATCTTCACATCTTTTTCTATATAAGTATTCTCGGGAGCTATAATCGTTACTCCGTTTTTAATATGCATTTTAGCCTCTTCTAAATATACAACCTTACCGCATTCAATAAGCTGCATTCTATTGTTTACTCCAGAACCTTGCGTTTCATTGTCCAACTTTAAGAAAGATATTTTCAACTTATTTTTATAAAAAAGAGGAATTATTTCCGTAAGGTACTTCTCGCGTTTTAATCCTTTTGGTTTTATTTTTTTTAAGCTTTTCCTTAAAAAGGCTGAGCATTTAAAAACATAGACACCAACATTTACTTCTTTAATCTTTCTCTCGTGGCTCTCAAGAATATCCTCTTCCTTTATGCTGCAAATGCTTCCTTCTTTATCTCTTATTATTCTGCCATAACCATAAGGGTCAATAACATCCATAGTGAGTATAACAATGTCTGAATTCTCCCTTTTGCCAATAGCCTGCATTTTTTTAAAAGTATCCGTTTTAATTAAAGGGGTATCAACATAGAGCAGCAAAATCATTTCGCATCCAGAGGGAATTTTCTTTAAAGCAATTTCAAAAGCATCCGCAGTTCCGCGCCTCTGGCTCTGCTCTAATGCAACGATATTCTTATTAAGTTTGACCTTATTCATGCAATCGGGGCTTAAAACAATATATATTTTATCTATTGATGCTTTCTTTACGCTCTCGAGGAGATGCTTTAAAAGCGACCAGCCTGCTACCTGTTGCAGTAATTTAGGTGTCTTGGATTTAAGCCTTCTCCCTTCTCCAGCTGCTAGAATTATTGCACTTTTTTTCATAACTAAATATCTTAAATACAATTCACATTTTTGTCTATCTAAAGTTGTCGCTATCCGACTTTTGCAGCATCACGAAATTCAACTATTTATGAAAATGACCGCCCACCGCGATAAAGGCGGATTTATCTATTTAGGCGCCCACCCGGTTTAAAATCATCAACCTAATCGACAACTTAAATGACAATCTTTTTTATCTTTTTATTACAGATATCTCTATATAACATTCAAGTTCACCTACTGGTAGCCAAAACCAAAATATAGTAGGTAACAGTAAGTATAGTGCGTTGCTATGCGTTTTTTCCACCACCTATTAGTACAGGGTTTTCAAATAAAAATTCCATGTATTACCTCTTGAACTATAGAACAATTAAACATTAGATCGTCCGCCAAAAATCTTAGGCAGACTCTGCTCCGACGTCCATCGGAGCTGGGGAAGGAGGGCTCGAACCTCCACCGACGGCTCCAAAGGCCGCTGTGCTACCATTACACCATTCCCCAAATATATTTCTTTATGAAATCTTAGGGAACCTCACTCCTCTAAATTTGTTTCGACATCATTAGGCTGCGGCTGCTTCTTGCTCTCCTCTTCATAAGCATCCAAAACACTCTTCTCCAAGTAGGCGCGAAATTCCTGGTTTATCGGATGTGCAATATCTTTTGTCTCCTGCTGTTTACTATCAGCCTCCCACTGCCTACCGGATTCCAAAGCAACTCCGCAGTAGTTACAAAATCTACTCGACACCGGATTACTCCTTCTGCAACGAGAACAAGGCCTCTGCACTTTTCTTGAAGGCATAGCCACAAACAACCCTTTATTGCCCTCAATAACTTTAACGTTGCGCACAACAAAAGAGTCATCAAATGTCACCGTCACATAAGCCTTCAGCTTCCTATCGCCTCGCACCCTGGGAAATACTTTTACCTCTGTGATCTGCAAATCAAGCACCTCCTGCTTTTAGAGGTTTAACAACATAGATCTGACTATCGAGAAAAACTAAAAGTTCTTTCCCTTTTATCGCTTCTTTCTTGTTAGAATATAATGCGTAAAATGCAGAGCCTGTGCCAGTCATACCAGTTATCTCGGAATTAAGTTTTCTAAGATTTTCTTTAAGAGAGGATATTTTCTCTTCTCTTGCGATTTTTTCAAAAACATTATAACTGTATCTCTTTAAAAAAGAGAAATCAATATCAGCACTTTCGCAATGCTTAATTTTATCCCAGACCTTGTGATGTGTCAAGAAAGGTTTCCAAGCCCTGTATGCTTCTTTTGTTTTAACTCCAAAAGGCGGCATAACAATAAGGCTGTAGAAATCAAGTCCAGGATTTAGCCCCCTTACAACCTCTCCTCTGCCACTGACCAAGGCCCAAGGAGAATCGTTAGTGAAGAACGGCACATCAGAACCAATTGAGGCGGCTAAAGCGACTAGCTCCTCAATTCCAAGGTTAAGATCACAAAGCTTATTTATAGATTTAATAACAGAAGCGGCGTCGGAACTTGCTCCGCCAAGTCCGGACTCTTTAGGAATATGTTTGGTAAGTTTTATATCTAATCCAGATCTAATGCCATATCTTTTGCGCATAAGATCAGCTGCTTTGAAACATATATTCTCCTCCCCATGGGGCGCATCACCAGTAACATTAAAAATAATCCGGCTGCTTTTAGAAAAATCGATTCTAAGGATATCAAAAAGACTAACTTTTACCATTAAACTTAAAATGTCATGATATCCATCATTCCTCTTGGAGGTTATATCAAGAAAAAGATTTAATTTGGCCGGAGCTTTGTAGACTATCAAGGCTTTCTTTCAAGAAGTAGCTTTGATTCCTTGGCAATATATTCGGAAGTTAAACCAAAAGCCTCCATTAAAATATCGGATTCTCCGCTTCTCCCGAATCTATCTCTGAGACCTATAAATTTCATAGGAACAGGTTTGTTTTCAACGACTATTTCAGCAACTGCAGAACCCATTCCGCCGAAAATCTGATGTTCTTCAACTGTTAAAATTGCGCAAGTTTCTTGCGCAGCTTTTATAATCTTATCTCTGTCTATAGGTTTAATTGTGTGGATATTT
>CAZAPE010000022.1:0-2272 GCA_964487065.1 uncultured Planctomycetia bacterium
GGTGCAAAAATGAGTCTCTTAATATTATTTTTTCTGATTTTCGGGTTCTTCTTTTTATTCGGCTACCTTATCCCGGTAAGACTTTGGATTGCGGCGCTGGCTGCGGGAGTCAAGATAGGGCTTTTCTCACTAATAGGTATGCGCTTAAGAAAAGTAGATCCGAACATTATTGTCCCATCGCTTATAATGCTGCATAAAGCAGGGCTCTCGGTGGGAATAGACCAGATGGAAGCTCATTACCTGGCAGGGGGACAAGTAATAAACGTAATAAGAGCGTTGATCTCAGCGGATAAAGCGGATATCGCTTTAAGTTTTGAAAGATCCTGCGCAATAGACCTTGCCGGAAGAGACGTTTTAGAGGCCGTCAAAACATCTGTCAATCCCAAGGTTATTGACGCGCCCAAAGAAGGAATGATCGTAGCTGTTGCCAAAGACGGAATTCAGGTTCTGGCTAAAGCACGCGTAACTGTACGTGCCAACTTAGACAGGCTTGTAGGAGGCGCAACTGAGGAGACAATTATTGCCAGAGTCGGTGAAGGCATTGTCACAACAATAGGCTCATCTGCATCTTATAAAAATGTGCTTGAAAACCCGGATTCAATATCCAAAACGGTTTTGAACAAGGGCCTTGACGCCGGATCCGCATTTGAGATTCTTTCAATTGATATCGCAGATATAGATATCGGTAAAAACATCGGCGCCCAGCTTCAGACTGACCAGGCCGAAGCTGACTTGAAAGTTGCCCAGGCAAAAGCTGAGACCAGACGTGCAATGGCCGTAGCACAGGAGCAGGAGATGAAAGCAAAAGTCCAGGAGATGCATGCAAAGGTAGTTGAAGCAGAGGCCCAGATTCCCCTTGCAATATCGGAAGCGTTCAGAACCGGAAAGCTTGGGGTATTTGACTACTACAAGTTAACTAACATCCAGGCAGATACTAAAATGCGCAGCAATATTGCATCCGAAACAAAACCGGAAAAAGGAAAAGATTAGACATAATGAACTTAATATTTCTTGTCTTTCTGATTTTATTCTGGCTAATAAGCGCTATAGTTAAAGTGCTTGAAAAAAGCGGACGCCAGATAAGAGTAAAAGACGAGCTTTTGTTCCTGCAGCCTCAACTTGAGGAAATAAAACCTATTTATTTACTAAAAGACGAAGCAGCGCATACTAAGCGGCCGCAACAGGAACTAAAAAAAATCCTGGAAGAGAAATTTAAAACCGCGGCAAAGGCTCCCAAAAAACCAATTCTTAAGGAAACGACGATAGAGACCGGCAATAATTTCTTGAGTATGTTAGAATCAAAATCCGTTTTGAAAAAAGCAGTAATATTAAGCGAGATAATGGCAAAGCCGGTCTCGGAACGTTAACAACAGTTCATAGCTTGAAGCTCGTAGTAATTTTCTTAGTGTAGGGCTAATAACTATGAACTCTTAACTATGAACTATTAGGCCAGGGTGGCGGAATGGCAGACGCGCGTGACTCAAAATCACGTCTCCGCAAGGTGGTGTGGGTTCAAGTCCCTCCCCTGGCATAATGATAAATAAAATATCAAAGATTAAAAATAGAAAATAACCCCGAGAAATTACTAGGAATTTTATTAAAATTCCAGAAAAAGAATCGAAAATAAAATACCAAAAATTAATCAAAAAATTACGGCGGGAAATCAAAAATAAAAACCATTAAACCTTCATTTCTAAAAACTAAACCTTAAGATAGTAAAATAAAATATTAAAAATTTAATCTCTAGCAAACAGATTATTTGAATGTTCGAAGCTCCCCAATTGGATGAGTTTCATAATTGGTTGTTAGCAAAATAAACCCGTTTACTTTAAAAAAATCCGTACTATTTTAATCAAACAATTAAAGCAACTAAAAATGGATTTTTCAAATAATAGTTTTTCATTTAAATTAAAAAAGAGTTATTATATTTAAATAGCGAAATAAAATGTTATTATATAAAGACAACGCACAGTTTAAAGTAGTATTGTTATGCCTATATTCGTACCAATATACTTCAATAGCAATAAGGCAGTTTCATCAAATATTAAAAAATCAAGATATAGACGTCACCACTATATTCTTTAAAAATTATACCTATTTTAAAAACACACTACCTTCCCAGCGAGAATACAAATTACTTTACAAAACAATATATACAATCAAACCTAATGTAATTTGTATAAGCGTATTTTCTACGGTTTCAGATATTGCAAGGAAAATTACCGAAACAATAAAACAACACATAAACACAGAGATAATTTGGGGCGGCCAC
>CAZAPE010000022.1:2282-18474 GCA_964487065.1 uncultured Planctomycetia bacterium
AATGCATAAAATATGCTGATGCAATAAATATAGGAGAAGGTTTTTATTCCCTTCCGAAGTTGATTGACGCAATAATGAAAAGTAACCGGAATATCAGAATACCTAATATATGGATTAAAAATGCATCTCAGATTATAAAAAATCAAACAGGATTCTTAATAGACAATCTGGATGAGATACCTTTTACTGATTATAGCGATGAAAATAAGTTATTTATAGACAACAATAGAATATGTCTACGGAATAAACATCATCATATGAATGGAAGATATTATATTATTTCACAAATAGGATGTCCTTTTTCCTGTTCCTTCTGCTGCAGCAGTCAATTAAAAAACACAGGTAAATACATAAGGCGCAGAACGGTAGAAAACGTGATTCGGGAGTTAGAAAATTCAAAAAAAATATACAAATTCCAATATGTAGAATTTTGGGATGATGTTTTTACTTTAAATCTAGATTGGCTGAAAAATTTTTCCCGAGAATATAAATCCCGGATATCCCTGCCTGCATCTTGTTATTCTCATATAAAAACTGTGAATGAAGATATCGTATATGAATTACAAAAAGCAGGAATAAAAAAGGTTGCGCTAGGCATACAAAGCGGTTCAGAAAAAATTCGCAAAGAGAGTTATAACAGATATGAGACAAATAAGCAGATATTAAGAGCGGCCGAACTGTTTAATAAATATAAAATATTGGTAAACTACGACTTCATCATCGTAAACCCTGAAGAAACTAATCAGGATATGAAACAATCTTTCGAGTTAATCTCAAAACTGCCTCATCCACTCGCCCTAAGTGTTTCAACTTTATTATATTTCCCAAATTGTGAGATAACGGTTAGACATTTAAAAAACAATCTGATTACCCGTAAAGACGTTGAAAATGTCGCAAAAAAAGCCTTTAAAGAATTCGGGTTATTAATTAAATTAAACAACAATAAAAATTATTGCTATTGGAGTTTTATGTACTTCATGGCGGGATATATAAAATTGCCAATTTTATTTAAAAAAATACTTTGCAGTAAGATTATTTATAATTCCTCAAAAATTTTTATCTACCCCATCTACTACTTATTAAAAATTATTTTATTATTACAAAGCAAATATCCTGAGATAAAATGCCTAAAAGACCGTACCATTAGCAGCTTATTGAAATTAAAGTAGACACTAAATAATTCCTTCTGAATGAAGAGATTATTTCTCCTAACTGATTATATAAAAATTGGTTATTAATACATGACTCGGATTTGAACGCCTGTTTAATCGAAGTCAAATTTTTGTTATTTGTTTTTCCTATCTTAAGGTTTAGTTTTTAGAAATGTTTATAGATGTGATTTATTTTTGCTATTTGATATTCCCTATAGGATTTCGGGGTAATAATATTTAATATTTTATTTTTGATTTTTAATTTTATTTTGCCCCCCACCAATGGCCAAGCCCTCTATTTGTATATATCGCACATAATTAATACTTTGTCAAATGTTAGCAATCATTTTAATTAAGTATGCAAACAAGGCCTTGTTTAGACAATATAGCACTTAGAGGTATCTGCCAAGAAGCATATAGAGGCCGTAGACTATGAGAATAACACCGGCGAGGATTTCAAATACTTTGATATTCTTATGTAATTTCTCAAACACTGTTAAAAACAATGCCAACGATAAGGCTGAGGCGATAAAAGGGATTCCTAAACCTAATGAGAAAAAGAGAAGCAAAAGAAAACCTTTAAAGAGAGTAGCTTTTAGACCTGCAGTTATTAGAATTGCCGTTAAAATCGGTGTTGCACAAGCAGTCCAACTAAATGCAAATGCTGCGCCGATTAAAAACGTACCCAAGAATCCCGCCGGTTTAAGGCGAGGTATAAAACTCTTGCTATTAAGAAATATTTTTATTTTTCCCTGGAAAAGAAGATACCCCCCTAAAAATATAACGATAACGCCTCCTATAATTTCAAGGGGCAACTTAAATTTAAAAACATAATCGCCTACCGCAGAAGCACCGAGACCAAATGATATAAATATAAAGGAAAACCCGCTAAAGAAAATCAAGGTATTTAAAACAACCTTACCCCGCGCAGATTGAGGCCGGGATTTTAATTCCTGGAAAGAAACTCCGCTTATAAAAGAGAGATACGATGGGATGAGAGGTAAAACACAGGGTGAAAAAAAGTATAAAAATCCAGAAAGAAATGCAACCCAATATGATATATCATTCATTAGAAAGCTTTTCCAAAAATAAAAAAACCTCATCCATAGACCAGTCTATGACGCCGGGAATCTTTGCAACCAGCTCAAACTCCTTGTTTATGATAAATGTCGTCGGTAAATAATTCGCCCTGTATTTATAGGCTGAAATACCAAAATTATCTAAAAAAACAGGAAAATCTATTTTTTTCGAAGCAACATATCGGGATACTGTGCCTACCGACTCACGCTCAAAAAGCGGAATAAGGCGAATATACTCTTTATCTTTAATTTTTTGATAAAAAGGCTTTAAATAAGCAACCTCGGCATCGCAAGCACTGCAGGTCGTTGTTCTTATATTAAGGATTATGATTTTGCCTTTAAAATCCGAGAGCTTAAAATCGTCTCCCTCTAAATTTTTAAAGCTAAAATCAACCGCCTTGGGATTTGCTTTGTTTTCTTGGGCCGGAAGAGCTATATCCTTTTTAATTTCACCTGGAGCTGAGGTAAATCCCCGATTTAAAACTTTTAAATAAACAAAACCACCAAGCGCTATAACAAAAAAGAAAACCAATAAATACTTCTTGGTAAAATTATGCACTATGCACCCATTATTACCTTAACATCATAAACCCCGGAATCAGAAGGAGGAGGAATAAGGTTGCTGTTTAATTTATTTCCGTTTAGATAAACCTCTTTTACTCCATACGATACCGCTTCAGGGTTTTTGACATTGATATTATAGGTAGCGCCGCGGAAAGTTCTCTTAGCACTAAATCCACCCCAAGATTTCGGAATACAGGGGTCTATTAAGAGCCCGTCTTTTTGAGCGCGGATACCTAGAATCCAATTCGTACTTGCATGGAAGAGCCAGGCTCCTGAGCCTGTATACCATGTCCATCCTCCGCGACCGTAATTCTCAGAATCGGGACCGTCGACATTACCGGGAGTTACATAAGGCTCAACAAAATAATGTTCGGGGTTCATCCCGCGCTTGGCAGGCGAAAACCGGGAATAGACCTCATAAGCCATATCGCCATTTTTCATAACACATTCAGCAATAATCGCCCAGCAGGCCGCGTGGGTATAAACACCGCCGTTCTCGCGAACGCCAGCTGCATAACGGGTAAGATATCCTATTCCCGGATCAGGTTTTTTATATGCCGGATAGAAAAGTATCGGGCCGTAATCTTTGAGAAGATGCTTCTCGAAGCTCTCTAAAGCCTTTGTTTTACGCTCCTCGGTAGTAGTATCATTAATAATTGCCCAGGTCTGTGCATTGAGGAAAATCTTCCCCTCCGAGCAAGATTTACTACCCAGAGGCTCCTGGCTGTCTTTTGTCGCTCTTATAAACCATTCACCGTCCCAGGCGTATTTATTAATAGCCTCTTTTAAATTTTGAGCACGTTTCAGATAATTATCTTTTCTCTCTTTCTCTCCTTTGCGTTCGCAAAGAGGCGCAAAATCATTTAATACCCTGTAAAGGAAATGTCCCAGCCATATACTCTCTCCCTTCCATTTAAGACCTACCGCACTCATCCCGTCATTCCAATCCCCTTCGCCTATCAAGGGTAAACCTCTTTCAGAGAAACGGGAAAGAACAAGGTCAATTGCTCTTACGCAATGCCTGTAAAGCTCTTCAGCCTCTGCATTAACATAGGGTACCTTTTCATCCAAAATAGAATAGTCGCCTGTCTCTTCTAAATAGTAAAAAATTATATACGGCATCCATAATAAATCATCGGTCATCTCTGTTTTGACTCCGGTTTCTAAAAGAGGATGCCACCAGTGATAAACAGCGCCGTCAACAAATTGGTGGCGCGCATGCAGGAGAATCTGTTTTCTGGCAAGCTCGGGTTTAAGAGGCAGAAAGGCAAGCGAGTCCTGCAGCTGATCCCTGAAACCAAATCCGCCGCTGCATTGATAATACCCGGTTCGCGCCCAGATACGCGCAGCTATCGCCTGATAGCGCAACCAGTAATTTGTCAGCGCATTAAAAGATTCATCCGGCGTATCTACTTGTAATGGCGAGATAAACCCTGCCCAGAAATCGAGAGTCTCACTCAGCATCTCTTTAACATTTTCAAGAGAAGAATATTTTTTTATCAAGTTTGCTGTTTTTGTATCTTCCTCGTTAAAACCAAATAGAAACACTACATCTTTCTCTTGGTCTACTTTTAGAGTGATGTCCACCTTAAGGCTGGCTATAGAATCATTCCACTTGCCAACCTTATTAAATAAAACGCCGTCTTCCAGCGCCTTTGGATTTGTACTCGTCCTGTAACGCCCGAAGAAATTTCTCTTATCGCCCTCAAATGCAGAGACAGGAATATTAACGCTATGAAAACCATCGCCGGTATACTCTTTTAAACCTGTAGCTATAAATTCCGGCACAGGTATTTTTCTTTTCTTGGCAAAAATAGTATTTAATTCTTTATTAAATGAGGTCTCGATAAAAGTCCTCTGGAATTCTCTATGCACATCCTCCCCATGGCCTAAGCACCACTCCATATAACTGAAGAGGCTTAAATTCCTTATTTTACTGCTATTATTCTTTATTTTTATTTTCCATATTTCGCAAGGCTCCTGTGGCGGGACAAACATCGTTATTACAGCTTCGATACCTTTATATTCCGTATGATAAACAACATACCCTATGCCGTAGCGAACCTCATACTTATCAAATTTAACCTGGCAGGGTTTATAAAAAAGTGACCAATACTCATTGGTATCATTATCGCGCAGATAAATAAACTTGCCCCATTCTTCTCGCACAAGATCCGGCAACCAACGGGTAAGACGCGATACCTGGGAATTGCCCCACCAGCTAAAACCGCAGCCTGTCTGAGAAATAACGGCACCGTAATTAGGATTAGTAATTACATTCATCCAGGGCATCGGTGTCAGGGGCGATTTTATTATATATTCGCTGCCTTTATTGGCGAAAAAGCCATACTCGGTTTCGAAAAGTTTCTCACCATTATAATAGCCTTCCAGATCATCGATGTTTTGAAGCAACAATTTGTCCATCTCTCCTCCTTTTCTCCATATTTGTGTATAATATATTTTTTAATTCGGCCCTAACGGGATTTGAACCCGTGTCGCCGGAATGAGAATCCGATATCCTAGACCAGGCTAGACGATAGGGCCAATTTTTATTCGGGTTCTATATATAGTATAAAACTAATCAGATTTCAAGTATATAAGATGCGCGGTAAAGTTGCAACATCCTGAATTGCTGCCTTGGATTTTTAAAAGCAAATCGATAATCATCAAGAAAGAAACAGAAAACCACTCTTGCGTGAATAAAATTGCCTTGTATAAATAAAAATTATTGAGTACATTAGACAGATGAAAAAGAGTTTGTTGATACTTACAGCTGTTATTATATCCTTTTCTATCCTGGCATATTTCATCTCACAGAAATATCTCCTGCCTGAGGTGCTTAAAAGAATAGAAAATAGCCTTGCAGAACATACTTCTTATAAGTTTAAAATAGATAAACCAAGCTTCTCCTTCCTAAAAATAACCATACCTGAAATTGAGATTTCCTATAAAGATAAAACCATATCCCTAAAAAACCTAATCATCAAGCCGGCTCTTGCCTCTATAGCCAGAAAAGAAATCATACTTCAGGGAGAAGGAATAATAGCTATTGATAAAGAGGTATACAACCTTGCTATTAAAGATTGCTTACTCAATATCAAAGATAAAAGCATCTCTGCTGCTTTGACATTGGACGAAAAAAACCTCGCTGGCTATTTTAAAACAATAGCATATCTGGAAGGAATAAACTTTTCCTTACTTAACAATATCAAAGGAACCTGCAAGATAGAAGCCAAGCTAACAACAGCTAAAGAAGCGAGTCTTTTAAATATACTCTTTAAAAGCAAAAATGTAATACTTCCCTTACGAGACTTAGAGATAGAAATTCCAAATATTGAATCTGATTATAAAAAATCAGAAAAAGAAGAAGAATTAAAAACAAATATATATGATTTTTCGATATCAAAAAAAGATGCAGAAAATCCTATTCTAAAAAACGGCCGTGTTTCTTTAGAAACAGATTTTAAAAAAATAGAGATAACCGATTTAAATGCTTTGCTTAAAGATATTCTCTGGCAGGGAAATTGCTTTATTGAGGATATTCGCAAAGCGCCTGTTATGTCCCTTAACCTTGCAAGTTCACTTTGCGCAATAGCCGCCAAAGCAAAAAAGAAGGATGATTTAATTACGTTTAACGGAGATGTTTCCAAAGAAAATACGGCGATTAATTTTTTGGGAAAATATGAAATTTTAAAACAGACAGCGAATATCTCCGCATCGGGCAAAAGCACGATAGCAGCGCTTCTTAATTACTTAGAAATAAAGCTGCCTGAAAAATTAAAAGCAATAGATGCAGGATTGGAAATTAGAAATCTAACTGCCGATTATGAGGTAGCAAAAAAACTACTTTCAGGGAAAACAGAAGTTATTTTTAATAACCTCGCCATTGCAGGGAATAACGTTGCCAGAGACGGAAGCTTGCTGCTTGAAATCACGGGCAAAAAGCTCACACTTAAGAACCTGCTTTTAAACGCAGCTTCAGGATCTATCCAGGCCGGCGGGTTCTTAATGCTTGAAAAAAACTTCCCATTTGAATCTGCTTTAGTTATACAAAACTATGAATTAAAAAAACTTTTTACCCCCTTCATGGAAAAAGATATCGGCAATGCATATCTGTCTTTGCGTAGTTTTATAAAGGGGAATGCTCTAAATAAGAATTCTCTTGATTCAGAATGTGAGTGGAAATTTGAAGGCGGGAACCTCGGCAAACTAACATTTCTCTCGCAAATAGCAAAGCTTATAAACAGGCCCGGTCTTGCCGAAATATCTTTTCAGAAAGGAGAGGGAAGTTTTAAATTAAACAACGGCGTTTTAACAACCCCAAAATCATATCTTTATTCTCCGCTCCTTAATGTGCTTATTGCCGGTAATGTAAATCTGTCTGGAGACTTAAATCTTGCCCTTACAACAGAGTTCGCCCAACAAAAAACAGAAACAACATCAGACCAATTACTCGGGAAGCTTGAAGAAATACTTCGCACAGGGGCCAAGGAGCTATTGTATAAAATTCAAATTAGCGGAAATGTTAAAAACCCAAAGTACATTCTTATTCCGGTTTCGTTAGATAGGATTTTTCAAAAGATACTCCGCTAAATAAACGGCTTTATTTCAAAAACAGCCTTTGCGTCCAATTCACAGAATTTATAAGCACGTAACTCTTTATGCCTAATCCATTTATCCCCGGGCAATCTTTTGGCTATCAAAACACGGCCTTTCCTTATTATAACTGCTGCAACGACTTCGTTTTTCTTATCAGACATAAAAAAAATCCTTCCATTGTCTGAGTCGGAACAACCCTGATGCATCTTTTTAAGCTTGAGTCTAATTCGGTATCATTCCAGCTCTTTAACCCGGGCAATCTGTTTTTTATATTCAAGCTTATTTCTTCAACCATGCAATTTTCAGGAAATCTTTTCAGGAGATAATTAACTACAAACTCATTCTCCTCGGGAGAGAAAGTACATGTTGAGTAAAGAAGGCTTCCGCCAGGCTTGAGGCATTTAAACGCTGTCATAATCAGTCCTTTCTGCTTCTTTGCCATTCTTTTTACTTTCAGCTGATTCCAGTAAAGATATGTCTTCGGCCTCAGGGAATTGAATCTTCCTTCGGACGTACACGGGGAGTCTAATAACACCTTGTCAAAGCTTTCAAAATACTCTCTCCATATCCCCAGTGCATCTATATTGCGTACTTCGACATTAGAAGCGCCTTGCAGCCTCAAATTCGCCGCTAGTTTTTCATATCTGACCTCGTCTTTTTCTAAAGCTACTATTCTTCCCGTATTGCCCATCCAAGACGCCAGCTGCGTTGTTTTGCTTCCCGGCGCAGCGGCAAGATCTAAGACACTATCAGAAGGTTTAGGATTAAGCGCAATAACCGGAAGCATGCTGGAGAGATTTTGTACATATATTTTGCCATCGCGGTAAAGACTCATCCCGGCAAGCTTTTCTAACTCCGGGCTTATAAGTATGAACGCATCCGAGTACCAGTTGATATCTTTAACTTTGATATTATTGCTTTTAAATTCCCGCAAAGCATCCTGTCTTGTGATTTTATTAAGATTGATTCTAAAGGTTGTGTCTCTCTTTAAGGCAAATGCAGGTAGAACCTGATTCAAAATTCCGGAAGGAAAAATAGCGGTTATTTTTTCTAAAAACTTTTCCGGGAATCTGTTTCTTGTTTTAACCATATTTTTTAGAAACGAATTTATTACCTAAGATATCGCTAACCACACTATCCAACGACTTATAGAAAAATATTCTTCTTAGTTTTTTTCTGCCGGGCTCTATTATAGCGTGCAGAGTTTATTAATAAAAGATATAATATTACATATGAATGTACTGCTTTTAACCAAACATTTGAATTTAGGCGGTATACCCAGATATGTCTTAGATTTAGGAGGTGTTCTTACCAAAAAAGGACATAAAGTCTGGGTAGCAAGTAGCGGAGGTAAAATTTTAAAAGAGCTGGAAAAAGAAAATATTACCCATATCTATATTCCAATAATGACAAAATCCATATTGAGCCCTAAAGTAATTTTGAGCTGGTTAAAATTAAAAAATAGTCTAAAATCTGAAAAAATAGATATTATCCACAGCCATACGAGAGCAACATCTTCTCTTGCTTATTTGCTTTCTAAATCCTTAAAAATTAAATACATTACTACCGTTCATGGTTTGTATAAAAAAAGTGTTTTAAGAAAGATTTTTTCCTTTCCTGGAGAGTTCACAATAGGAATAAGTAAACAAACGACCAAAAGACTCATTGATTGGGTGGGATTGGACTCTGAAAGGGTGAAAACAATACCTAATGGTATAGATATTTCAAAGTTTACTGAATGCAGCCTGACTAAAAAAGAGGCCAGAGAAACACTGGGTATATCATCTGATGATTTTGTAATCGGGAACATCTCCAGAATCGAGAAAATAAAGGGACAGGAAATGATAATCAACTCAATATTTCATTTAAAAAATAGGATTCCTAATTTAAAATTTATCTTAATAGGCGAAGGTCGATATAAACCTGAGCTAATCAAGTTGGTTAATAATCTAGAATTAAAAAACCGTGTAATAATGCTCCCGGGCTTAGAGGATGTAAAACCGGCTTTAAGAGCTATGGACTTATTCTGTTTCACGCCTTTTGATGAGCCTTTCGGTCTTGTTCTCCTAGAAGCAATGGCTATGAAAGTCCCGATTATAGCAAGCAATGTCTCAGAAGTACCTGAAATCCTTAATTACGGTAATTGCGGAATAATAATACCTCCGGGCGACGAAAAGTGCCTCTGCGATGCGATTAAAGAAGTCTATGAAGAGAAAATTGCGACTGAAAAAATGGTTGCTGAGGCTTTTGAAAGAGTTAAAAATAATTATTCCAGAGATGATGCAGCTCAGGGAACAATAAAGGTTTATGAAGATGTTTTAAAAAAATGCAAAAAATAATCGTGGTAGGCGTAAATTGGCTGGGAGATGTTTTATTTATGACGCCAGCCTTAAAAGCGATCAAAAACTCATTGCCTGATTCTTATTTAGCTGTGGCTTTGCCGGAAAGAGTTGGAAGAATCTTAGAGCATAATCCTATAGTGGATGAAATAATAAATTTCGATGAGAAAGGATCTCAAAAGCAGTGGATAGCTAAAATTAAATTTATATCCGAAATTAAGAAGAAACGGTTCAATAAGGCTATTTTCTTTCACCGCTCTTTTACTAGAACCTTGATATTCAGCTTGGCAGGAATTCTTGAAAAGGAAGGTTACTGCAGGAAAAAGACAAAATTTCTTTTAACTAAATGCGCTCCTCAGCCAGATAAAGACAGTATGCATAAGGCAGAATTCTTTCTAAATTTAGTAAGGAATTTAGGGTATACACCACTTGATTTAAGTTATGAATTTTATGTAACTGACGATGATATTAACAAAGCAAAAGAAATTTTAACATCGTTAAAAATAGAGCCTTGGAACGAGAAAATAATATCTCTTCATCCGGGTGCAAATTGGCCGCCTAAAAGATGGCCTGTTCAAAATTATATAAAACTAATTCAGATGATTCTAAATATGGATATTAAGAAAAAAATATTAATGCTGGGAAACTTAAAAGATAAGGACATCGCAGCGAAAATAAAATCCAGCTTTAAAGATTGCGACAACATATCGGATTTAACAGGCCTTACTTCTTTAGGCACCCTGGGCGCTTTTTTCCTTTTTTCAGATATTTTGGTATCCGCAGATTCAGGCCCCCTGCATATCGCCTGCGCCTCTACTCCAATTTCTAAATCAAAACAATATAAAAAAGTATTTTCAATAGGCCTCTACGGTCCAACCTCTAAGACATTAAGCGCCCCCTTAAGCAATGATTTAATGGTGCTTACTGGAGATATTAGAAAGACCTGCAAATTGCCCTGCTATGATACCGGCTGCAATCAGTATATATGCATGGAATCTATAGATCCTTTAAAGGTGTTTGAAGTCATAGAAAAACGTTTAACTTTTTAAAACATCTACTTTCTTTAGAATAATCTCCAAAATTTTATTCCGCACCTCTTCTACTGTTATTAACTGCATGCATTTTTTATCTTTCCTGCATTCAGGTTTATAGCAGGGAGAGCAGCTCAATTCTTTCTGAATACAATAAACATTGCTTCCTGTGGGTAGATGCCTGTTAGAGTCTGTTGGCCCGAAGACAGCCAATACAGGGGTTTTAACGGCAACAGAAATATGCAAAGGCGCGCTGTCTGGCGTAAAAAATAAATCGCATTTTTTTATTAACGCTGTTAAAAACAAGACATCTGTCTTGCCTGTAGAATTAATAGGTTTATTTTTACATGAATTCATTATTTCCAAAGCATATTCTTCATCTTCCTTAGCTCCTGTTATAAGGCTTCTGATATTATGCATTCCAAGCTCATCAATCAGTTCAACAATTTTTTTCAACGGCCATTTTTTTGAACTCCATCTGCTGGATGAGCCAATATTGATACCAACCAGAGCCTGTTTTTTGCTCAACCAATGGGATCCCAGAAATTCTGCAGCTTTTTTTTCCTCTTTTTCTTCAACCCAAAGTTCAAGCTTTTTATCTATACTCCTTATACCAAGCTTTGACAATAAAATCATCTGGTGGTCAACCGGACTCAAAGCCTCCTGAGGCAGTTTCTGCCCTTTATTAAGCAATATTGACAACTTTCCATTTATAAATCCGTATCTTTGATAAACACCCGCTAGATACGCTATCAACCTGCTAAGCTTATTGTGTTGTAAGTCTATTGATATTTCAGGACTGTACATCCTTATGCTGTTAGCACAACGTAAAAGAGCCTGATATTTAAATACAGTTTTAGGATAAATGATAATCTTATCGATGTAGGGACAATTTTTGAATATTTTTACTACCTCCTCAGATGTTAAGAGAATTATTTTAGATACCGGGAATTTTTCCCTGATAGCTCTTATACTTGGAATCGATAATATTGCATCCCCTAAAGCGCTTAATTTTATAATAAGAATGGTTAACGTTTTACCGGCTTCGCTGTATACATCAAGGGTTTGCTCATTAACTTTATCTAAACTATATAGCTTTTCTGCTTTCTCTCTGGCCTTTATTGCAATAGCGTCGCAGCCTTGCGGGTTCTTTACGATTTTTGTAAGCGCCTGCGCCATCGCTTTATTATCTCGCGCCGGAACCAGAAAACCGGTAATGTTATCTTCTATTATCTCCTTATACCCCCCCAAAGAAGTCGCTACAACCGGAACTCCTGCAGCATTGGCCTCAATGATAACACGACCGAAAGATTCCGGTATCCTGGAAGGCTGTAAAAGCACATTTATTTTCTTCAAAATATCAGGTATATCATACCTGGCGCCTAGAAATTCAACTGTATTCTCAAGCCCGTATCTCTTTACCAGCATTTGCAGTTCTTTAAAATAATCCTCTTTGCCCGGGGAAGGCGCACCGATAATCCAGGCTTTGGCAAAGGGTTTAACCTTCAAAACTTCACGAAAAGCTTTTATAAATTCAGGGTGACCTTTAATTGGAGTGAGCCTGGCAATAATTCCAATCACGGGGTGTTTCCAATCTCTTTTAGAAGGAAGGGTAAATTCGTATTCATTTATATCAACGCCGCGCGGAATAATACGGATCTTTTCAAGTTGAACATTAAAATTTTCAACCATATGTTTTGCAATGATTCCGCTTGGACAGATGACAACCTTACCCTTTGCCATAATACGGCTAAATATATGTTTGCTGTAATGGCCATGCGCTGTTGTAATAAAAGAGGGCACAAAACTAAAAAACTTTGCTATATTCATATCTCTAAGGTATCTGGAAAAAGCAAGATAACCCAGAATGGCAGGAACCCGTGAACGCACATGCACAACATCTATTTGCTCTTTTTTAATAATCCGTACGATCTTTGGTAAAAGCAAGAGCGCCAAAGGAGATTTCTTATGCACTGGAAGCGAATAATGTTTAATCCCAAATTCCTGCAATTCTCTCTCAAGTTTACCGCCATTAGAAATCACTACGGGATAATGCCCATGCTGGATGAGATATTTTGCCAGCTCAACAGTACCTTTTTCGACGCCGCCAAGGTTTAGTTCCGGCAATATTTGAAGTATTTTCATATTATTTTCTTAAGTTCCCTGCGTATAGTTAATCTGTTGTCGATTTTTGCTTTTTTAGGAGCAGCGTCGAAATTAAACCCGGCGCATAATTCGCCCGGTGTAATTATATCTAAAATCTTTTCTCCTAAAAGTAAATTCAAAAATCTTTCGTTCTTTGCGGCTATTTTTCCTGTTTTAAAAACATACACGCGTTTCTCTCTGCTTAAAGCCTCTGAAATCATAGATATGCTGTCTGCAGTCACAACTATTATATCGGCACTATCTAAAATTGCATCATAGGCGCCTTCCGGATTAAGCTCGCTTGCTAATATTAATATTTTCAGATAAGGTTTAAGCGCTAATTTGTTCTTAATTAAGGCCTCTATCTCCTTTTGAGTACGGCGGGATGTAGTAAGAGAGAGATTTATTTTTTTCTTCTCCGCAAGAGAGTCCACGTGGGCAAGCAACTTTTTAATTCCATCAGAACTTATTGCGCTGCTTTTAGAGCTGCCGCCGATCAAAATAGCTACTTTTAACGCCTCTTCATCAAAAATAACAGCATTTCTTTTAAGGAAAGAAACCGCTTTCCCCGAATCTCTCTTAACAAGAGCCCCGTTATATGAAGATATATTAGCTCCTTTTAGTAAATCATGATTAGGTGTAAATACTAAATTGAACTTTTCTTTATAAATTCCGGGGTTTAAGATATTAATACTGCAGGCTCTGTTTTCGCGGCTTAGTATAGCGTTTATGGCTGTCGAAGAAGACCCGGCGCTTATTATGTAATCGTATTTGGAAAAAACAATCCTTTTATAGCTCTCGGGGGTTAAAGCCCATTTTAAACATTTTAAACACCCCTGACATCTTTTTGAAGAAAAGATTCCACAGAGATACAAGGCTTTTTTTCTATACCGGCTCCTGTAGATTATATCTTCTTTGCTTATTCTGACCAGATTT
Source organism: uncultured Planctomycetia bacterium (assembly GCA_964487065.1). Classification (GTDB taxonomy): domain Bacteria; phylum Omnitrophota; class Gorgyraeia; order Kaelpiales; family Kaelpiaceae; genus CAZAPE01. Next base: position 16,127 of record CAZAPE010000022.1, read on the forward strand.
TCATCTCCCAGCTGCCATTCCTGCTTTAGTTTCTCATCCAAGAGAACTTTCAACTCCTCCGCAACTACCTCCGCCTGCTTATAGTGTCCGGGCTTAGAATCAGAAAGAATTAAAATATAGCGATTGGCAGAATGTTTCCACTTCTTATGGAACCAGAGCCATTGCTCCGGATTTCTGCGTATATAATATTCCAGGATATTATTATACTGGGTCAGTATCTCTGCATCCGCCTTATTGAGATTAAATTCAGGATATATGTCCAGCTGATGCTTTAATAACCCTCTGCGGCTCAAAAATATAGGCAGCACAACTGCTCCTGTTGAACGGGCTATCTCTATAAAACCAGGATTTGTCGAAGCATACCTGTTAAATAATTTTACCTGTATACCGTTTTTACCAGCATTTTGATCCGCAAGAATACCTATGGATTTTCCTGCTTTTAGAGCTCGGTATATCTTTTTTAAACTGATTCCTTTCCCAACAACTACGCAACCCCATCTATTTCTGTTCCTGTTCAGAAGCCTATTAAGTCTTTTATATTTCTGCTCTCGCGCTATAACATAGCTTGGCTGTCCCAGAGTTGCGCCGATTAACGGCAACAGCTCCCAGTTATTGTAATGACCGGTAAGAAAAATAATACCTCTTTCTTTGGTTATTGCCGCTCTCAGGTGCTCTGAACCTTTTATATCAACTAATCTTTTTAAATCCTCTCTTTTCAGTTTCGAAGAAAGTATAAATTCCATAAGCGAGAGGCTTAGATTTAAAACCGATTTGCGTATAAGCCATTTTATTTGGGCAGGATTTTTCTCGGGAAATGCAGATTTCAGATTCAGATATGCAACATCATACCTGCGCTGGTAAAAGAAGCTGCAAAGATATATAACACCTGCCCCAAGACAGACGCCTACAGAATAAGGGAAAATTTCGAAAAAACCCTTAACTGCCAATGCTATCCAATAAAATATCCAATCTTCCAAATAACGCCTGCGCATTTTCAAGAAACTCCAGTTTAATTTTTATTACTAATATAGTAACCGGAAAGAATATCTGCCTGCAATTATCAACATACTCTTTGAGCTTTGCGTAATCTTTTTCAGTAACACAAATGGCATCTATATTATTTTTACACCTATTTTTAATTTCTAATATATCTTTTTTGGTAAAAGCATAGTGGTCAGGATAGATAAACTCATAATCTATCAGCACTCCTAAGGATTTCAAAGTATCCTTTACGTAATCCGGATCGGCTACGGCTGTTAAAAGCGCAACATTTTTGTTTTTTAAAGTCTCAATATTTATCGAAACGTTATTTAGTGCATCTATTACCTCTGTAACCCTATAGCGCGTATAAAGAACAGGGGCTTTTTTGTTGTACTCTCTTATTTGCTTTATAAGATTGCTTTCTGTTTTAGATAAAGGGGTTTTGTTTATAAGAATTATATCTGCCCTGCTAATGCTTCCAACATCCTCTCTAAGACTGCCTCTTGGTATCAGATGCCTGTTGCCAAGCGGAAGACGATAGTTTAAGCAGAGCAAATCAATATTTTTCTTAATACCCCACTGTTGATACCCATCGTCTAAGACAATCGCATCTATTGTGTTATCTGCGTTTGCTTTTTTTAGAGAATCCTTCTTTTTTAACCCAGACATAATAGATACATCTTTTAGATTAGAAAGAAGCATTTTTACCTCATCATTATATGCAGCTCCATGATGGATGAGGGCTACTTTTAATTCCTTTGCCTGAAGATATCTTATTATCTCAATAACAACCGGAGTCTTTCCGGTTCCTCCCCAGGTAATGTTTCCGACAGAGACCAGCAATGCTCTTGAATTTAAAATATTACGGCTTGAAAAATATCTTAAAAGTTTTATCACCGCCAAATACACAAAAGAAAGCCCTTCTAATATTAAAAGAAAACCTAATATAAAAATATTCCTGCCTCGATAATCGATAATACCCTGATATGCCTTATTTAACTTAACGCTCACTTTAACCTTCCTCTTATTTCAGACAACACTTTATCCAAAGCGCCTTTATTCTTTAAAACAACCTCATGCGCCCGGCTGCCCATTTCAGTTCTTGCAAAAGAAGAGGCAAGAAGCTTATTTAAAATACCCCCCAACTGCCCTCCTTGAGCTATTGAAATAGCATCTTCTTTTTTAAAAGAAAGCACTATCTCTTCAAAATTAAAATAATGCTCACCTACTACGACAGCTTTACTAAAAATTGCCGGCTCTATAACATTATGCCCTCCGTAGGAAACAAGGCTTCCTCCTACAAAAACCAGATCTGCTAAGCTGTACAAAGAGGGCAGAAATCCGATCTCATCAAGTATAAATACGGC
>CAZAPE010000023.1:0-17890 GCA_964487065.1 uncultured Planctomycetia bacterium
TAAATTCATTTAATCTTTTTAAAATTTCAAGATTATCTTGCTGCCTCTTTCCGAAACCTATACCAGGATCAAGTATGATTTTTTTCTTATCAATTCCGGATTTCAATGCATAGGAAATAGATTTCTGGAAATAATCATAGACCTCAGGAATAACATCATTATAGGCGGGTTTTTCTTGCATTGTTTTGGGACTGCCTTTCATATGCATTATTACAACAGGAACATTGTATTTTTTAGCAATCCTTACCATATTCTTATCATAATGCAGGCCTGAGACATCGTTAATTATATTCGCCCCGGCTTTAATAGCTGCCTCGGCAACTTTGGATTTTCTGGTATCTATTGAAATAGGGATTTTTATCTTTTTACGGATTTCTTTAATCACAGGAATAACTCTTCTTATCTCCTCAGCGATAGACACATTTCCCGCCCCCGGCCTCGTAGACTCGCCGCCGATATCGATTATATCCGCCCCATCAGCGACCAATCGTTTTGCTTCCTTGACTGCAGAATCCAACTTATAAAATTTACCGCCGTCGCTGAAAGAATCCGGAGTAACATTAAGTATACCCATAATCAGGGCTCTGGAGCCGCATTTAAGTCTGTATTTCGAGAAGGATATATCTTTTATTTCTTTTGTATAATCAGCTAATACACTTTTAATCTCCGCGGCTATTCCATCTAATCCCCAGGGTTGCTGCTTTAATTTATTTATTAAATTGCTGTATTGCTGACGAGTACCCATAATTATACAGTCAGAATACTTAACCTTGGAATTTATAACCCCCCGCGCAACTGCCACTTCACCCCCGCTTGAAAGCATCTGTTGTTTTATAACATTAGCGGAAATACAACTTATCCTTTCTATTTTTAGAAAGTGAAATTCCCCTTTTGGAAGCATTATAGCAACGCCGCGGGAATCGACATTTATCTTTTTAAACTCTTCTTTTAGAGATTTGGTATCTAAATTAAGGGCTCTGACTTTTATCATCCTTCTTATCTTCAAAACCTAGAAGTTTTTTAACTTCACCATCATCCATAACCTCTTTTTCAAGCAGTGTATTGGCTAAAAGGTAGAGTTTTTCCCGGTTCTCTTCGAGAAGCTGTTTTGCCATATGATAGCACTGTTCTATTATTACTTTTATCTCTTTATCTATTTCAACTGCGGTGGTTTCGCTATAGTGTTTCTCCTTAACCAGATCTCTCCCTAAAAAGACAGGCCCGCTTCCGCTTTGAAATGAAACATGGCCCAGATTTTCACTCATCCCAAACTCACAGACCATTCTCCTTGCTATCTCAGTTGCCACCTCAAGATCATTCTGAGCTCCGGTAGTCTTCTCACCCAAAGCAAGCTCTTCAGAAGCCCTGCCGCCAAGATAACCGATAAGCTTTGCTATCAACTCATCTTTTGTTGTTATATATCTATCCTTCAAAGGCACCTGCATAGTATATCCCAGCACACCTACACCTCTGGGAACTATTGAAACCTTATGTAAAGGATCCGCCTTCGGCAAAAGCAGAGATAGAAGCGCATGGCCAGATTCATGGAATGCAATCACTCTCTTTTCATAATCGCTTATAACTCTTGATTTTCTCTGCGGACCGGCCATAACGCGCTCAATAGCCTCCTGCATCTCATCTAAAGTGACAACGTCCTTACCTCTACGCGCTGCGAGCAATGCCGCTTCATTACAAAGATTTGCCAAATCAGCGCCGGAAAAAAACGGTGTTTGACGGGCAATTCTATTTAAATTTAGACCTTCCTCAATTTTTTTATTTCTGCAATGAACTTTGAGTATCTCTTCCCTTCCCCTAACATCCGGGCTATCGATGACTATATGGCGGTCAAATCTTCCCGGACGCAGCAATGCCGGATCCAAAACATCGGGCCTGTTAGTTGCAGCCATAACTATTATTGCTTCCTCTGTCCCAAAACCATCCATTTCAGATAAAAGAGCATTGAGCGTCTGCTCTCTTTCGTCATGCCCACCGCCAATACCGGCAAATCGCTGCCGTCCCACAGCATCAATCTCATCTATAAACATTATGCACCCTTTAGCTGTGTTTCGCGCATGCTTCTTTGCCTGCTCAAAAAGGTCCCTGACTCTTGCTGCGCCGACGCCGACAAACATCTCAACAAAATCAGATCCTGAAATCGAAAAAAACGGAACTCCAGCCTCGCCGCTTACAGCCTTAGCAAGAAGAGTCTTGCCAGTTCCAGGAGGCCCGGTAAGCAAAACGCCCTTGGGAATTTTTCCGCCCAGGCGCTGATACTTTCTGGGATCTTTAAGAAACTCGATTATCTCTCCAAGCTCTTCTTTAGCCTCATCAACCCCTGCAACATCATTAAATGTGACCTTCGACTGCCCTTCGCCAATCATTCTTGCTCTGGACTTTCCAAATGAAAAAACCCTACCGCCACCCTGAGCTCCTCTATAGCCAAAATACCAGAGAAAAAGCATAAAAAGGGTGATAGGGCCCAGGTAAATCATAAAAGTAAAAAACATTGAACGCGGCTGGATTTTAAAATCGGTTAGGTTCTCACTTAGAAGCTGCATTAAATTATCGTCTTCTTCAGGCACAAGAACCCGAAAAACAGTACCGTCTTTCAATTGCCCACGCAACATTCCGTCAGTCTTAACAACGCTATTTAAATCGGAGGGATTTTCTTTTAGAATCTTATAAAATTCGGAATATTTCAATTCTACCTGCTGCAAATTCATGGTTACGGTCGACTGCCAGAAAAGATAAAAAATACCCATTATTAAAATCCAGGTAACAAGACTTTTCCTGCGATAATTTTTCTTTTTATTTTTTAAATCCATTTTTATTTTGCCTCCCTACAATTAAGCTGCCTTTTATTTTTTTTATACATAACCCATGCGGTAAATCTACTATAGATTCATGCGGCCTTTTGTAAACAAGGTCTTCTACCTCTTTCCAATGCGAATATTCAAATCTTTTTAGATCCCCTTTTACATGTTCTATTGCTTTTCTTATAATCTCACTCTGTAAAAAGGGATGCATCTTTTTAAAACGCTCTGTATTTATCATAACATAAGATTGCTCTTTTTTCACACATCTTTTAAAGCTAAGACCTATTTCCCGATCAAGAAAGTTATTTACCGTCTGAATATTCTCAACTGTATTATAAAGCACCTCTTTTGTATTGGGATTAAACTCTTTCTCAAGGTAGGGCAATAATTGATGCCTTATTTTATTTCTTGTAAAACGCAGCTCTTTATTGCTTTCATCTATACAGCTTGATATCCTCATTTTTTTTAGATAGCTTTCAATTTTTTCGCGCGAACATTCAATCAAAGGCCTTATAATTACCAAACCGTTCATCTCGCTTATTGGAGCTATACTTGCTAATCCCCGAAGCCCGGAGCCGCGAAGCAAGCGATGCAGAAAAGTTTCCGCCTGGTCATCTCTATTGTGCGCAACTGCTATTTTCCTGAAGCCTTCTTTTTTTGCAAGTTCGATAAAAAAACCATAACGCTCAATTCTAGCGGTCTCTTCAAGAGATCGCTTTTGCGATACTGCTATTTTAGGAATATCACTTCTTTTAGTAAAAAATGACAACTTAAATTTAGAGGAAAGATTTTTTACGAATTCCAGCTCAAAATCAGACTCATCTCTTATGCCATGATGAAAATAAACAACTCCAATATTGAAGTTGAACTCTTTTCTTAACTCACAAAGCAGGTACAACATTGCTACTGAGTCAGGACCTCCTGATACGGCACAAAGGACTCTGTCTTTTGATTTTATGAGAGAATATTTCTGAATTGTATTTTTTACATCAAGAATCAATTTTTTATTTTTTGAGTTAAACCTACATTTGAAAAATACAACAGCAGAAAAACTAAAATTAGGCTAGGAACTTAAAAACTCCTGTTGCCGTTATATTTCTACTACGCAATTCTGGGTTCCGTAACTGTTCTGGGTACACATATTGCCGTTACAACCTTCAATCCAGGAACCGTCGGCAAGGAATTTATATTCATATCTGCCGGGCTTTAAGTTCAATTTCACTTTCCATACTCCCTGAGCATCCTTTTTAGCTGCTTTGCCTTTTAAATTCCAATCATTAAAACTACCTGCCAGCGCAACCTTTTTTGCCGCTGGAGCATAGAATTCGAACTCGACTGCTTTTGAACTATATACTTTTGCCATATCCACCTCCTTTTAATTTTTATTATTTCTTGTTATTTGCACTTCTTATCATACTGCAAATCACAAAAAAACGTCAATAAAAATCATCCTCTTATATTTTACTTTTTTAGTATAAAAACCTTATCATTTTCATGTACGCGCTGCGTCACTTTGATGCCCACCTCCTTACCTTTTGCGCAAGTTGATATGTCCTTATGATTATATTGCATAGAACTGACATCTTGACTAAAATCATCATGAGCCCCTTTAATATGTATTTTATCTCCCACTTTTAGAGGGGCTTTTAGCTTTATAATACCTACATCTATTTTTCCGTAATAATGAATTATCTTTCCTATCATTTTTTCGGCTGCTTTTTTGGAAGTCTTTTTTAAAGTTTTGCTGTTCTTCTTTTTTGAAATCGGTTTTGCAGGAATTTTTTTTACTCTTTTAACTGTCTTTTTAAGGGTTTTTTTAAGCGAGGGCTTTTTTATTTTTTTTGTTTGCTTTTTAGCGTTTACTTTTACCTTTTTCTTCTTTGGGGAATTTGTCTTAGCTTTTTTCTTAGGCGCAACAAACCTCTTTAAGGTTTTAAATAAAGCCATGCTTTACCTCCTTTTTTATTGATTTTATAACATTAAAAATTCAAATAAAAGCCTCTTTTTTAAAAAAGACGAAAAAATTGTAATTACTTCCTTAGGTTTGTATTTAAATTTTTCCTACATTTTGAGGACTGCAAAATTGCTGCACTTACCTATAGACCCCACCAATACATCTCTTCATAGTAGGCTTTCTCTTCCAAAATATGTAAATCCTGCACAGAAATGTTATACTTAATCGCAATATCAAAAAATACTCTCTTCTCTTCTTCTTCTGTAGAGTAATCCGGCAACGCGTCTAACCTCGTCCATAATTCATCAATTACCTGCCACTCCCACTCTGTAAGATAATCTCCACTTTGTGGATATGATGTATTCAAGAAAGAGAATGAACTTAATAGAAATAACAAAAATAATACCTTCATCAGAAGTATTGAAACCTTGTGGTTGTAAATTTAAATTTAAATTTTTATTCTTTTTTGTCTGTTTTGCAAGACTTTCCACAGAACTTTTTGCATAACAGCACTAATACGACCACAGCAATTACTATTAGAATAACTTTCATACTTCCTCCTTTTTGTTATTATTATACAGTAAAACAGCGCTTAATGTCACTTGCCAAATATGGCAGGAAGTGGATTTCCCCCGAAGAAAGAAATTCTTTAATTTTATAGCATCGGGATGCTACGCTAAACCAGCGACACAACCCTTTATGCTTCATACTTTATACTGGATACTGTACTTCTAGCCTCCATCATCCCCCCTACATTTGTCCGGAATCAGCTCATTGCTTATCATATAGCTATAGATAGCTTCGAATATTATTCTGTGCCCATTAACGTTAGGATGTTCATCGGGATAACAAACTTCTTCATTTTGCTCTCTTGATTTTGACAATGGATCGCCGCAATAAAGAATATTTTTTTCTTTTAAAAAATTCTTATGCCTCTCATCTAAATTTCCCACAATAATCAGATCTGCCCCAAAAGATTCTACAGCTTCTTTTATCTTGTAAAATATAGACTCAAATAATTTATCTTTGTTTTCTAGATTCTCAAAAACTTTTATTTCCCGAGTCCTGGCATTAAAAATCTTATATTTAATCAAACTAAAAAGATAACTCTTTTTAATCAAATAAGACCTGATCCGCTTCCAGAAATAATTATCAAAATAAAAAACATCTACATTAGGAACAGGGACATTAGACAATACCATTTCCCTATTTTCGAAAACAAAATACGGTTTTGGGAGATCCCACATCTTCGAATAGCAAGATCTATCCAAATCATGTTCTATTAGGTAAATCAGTACTAAATCGGGAGAATATTTCAGGCCTTCCTGCTTGAGCATTAATAACATCTGATCAATGCCATAACCAAGCATACCTATATTAATAATCTCTGTCTCTTCGATTTTATTTTCTAATATATCGCTAAATCTATCTTCTGTATTTACATTCCAGCCAAACGTAATAGAATCCCCTAAACATATAATACGAAAAATGTCATCCTGTTTTTTATAATCGTATTCCTTATCTCTCAAACCTTTAGAATTTATATCATACCTAACAGTGCATTTTTTAATAATGGAATAAACAGATGTTCCAGGTATATTTTTCCAACCTAAAATTTCATCATAATCAGTTATTACTCCCATCCAATAAATTTCATCCTTATAACGTTTGAACTGTTTATTATTTCTCAACGATAGCTCAAACAATAATACGACAATTAAAATTATTGAAAAAAAAATAAAAATAATTTTTTCTATTTTGTTTATTACAAATCTAGGATTGGGCATATGTTTTGACACAATGGCGGGAAGTGGATTTGAACCACCGACACAACGGGTATGAGCCGTTTGCTCTGCCAGGCTGAGCTATCCCGCCAAATAAAGACAAACAGGGTTTTTATTATATCAAAAGGTTATTAATTTTAAAGGTCTATTATGCCGTTACCGTTACACTTGGGGCAAATCATTATATCTTTATTCTGATAACGCCTTTTCGTCTTCTCTCTGGTAAGCTGTAAGATGCAGAACTCAGAAAGAGGTAAAATTTTAAACTTTGCCCTGTCTTTACTCATCTCGTCTTTAAATATATCCTCAACCTCTCTGATATGCGCTACTTTATGCATATCTATAAAATCTATTATAATTATACCTGCAAGATCTCTCCAGCGGATATGCCGAGCGATTTCAACAGCCATTTCCTTATTAACCTCAAAAGCAGTATGTTCTAAATCAACGTCTTTTTTGTTTTTTCCACCGGTAAAACCGCCGGTATTTATATCAATTGCAATTAAGCCTTCTGTTTCATCAACAGTAAAATAGGCTTTGGATTTTAAATACACTTTTCTTGAAAAGATCTTTTTTATTTTCTTATCCAAACCCCGAGCGCTCAAAATATCTCTTCTAACATAACGTAAGCTCTTTATCCGCTCCGGAGCCCAATCTACTATGGTATTCCTTAACTCCGTATAAAGAGATTTTTCGTTTACATAAATACCGCGGACGTCCCTGCTTATCCAGTCTTTAATAATCTTTGTTAAAAAACTCTCACTGTATAATACGCAAGGCGCTTTCTTATTTTCAAAATTATCATAGATTGTACTCCATAAAGTTATTAACTTATCAATTTCTATCTTTATCTCTTCCTCTTTAGCTCCGATGGCAGCAGTCCTTAAAATTACCCCAAAGCCGGAAGGTATAATTATCTTATTCATAATAGAATAAAGCCGTGCCCGCTCGCGGACATCTTTTATGCGCCTTGAAAGAGCCTTGGTATTTTCACCGACCATAAGAACACATTTGTTGCCAAGGAGTGAAATATGAGTAGTAAGACGAGCACCTTTTTCACCAAGAGGATCTCTCTCAACCTGAACTATTACATCATCCCCGGACTTTAAGGAGTCGACAGATTTCTTACCTCTATTGCCTCCGGCGTCTTCTATCTCCTTATATCTGTAAGAGATGTTTTTTAATTCTGAAGTATATATAAACGCATTTTTCTCAATACCTATATCGATAAATGCGGCATCAAGGCCTTTGACAATATCTTTAACGCGGCCTTTAAAAATCCAGTCAACTATCGTTTTTTCATCCTCATCATAAATAAAAAAGTCCAATATCTCATTGCCGGATATAACAACGACTTTTATTTGCTTGTTTTTTCTGGTTATTATTATTTCTTGAGTCATCTAAATCTTTAAAACAGATGTTATCTTTATACCCTGCGGAAGTTGGGCGTTTACTGCACTCAAAACAGCTTCCTCGGAAATATCCTTAGTAAATGAAAAAAATATCTTTTCTGAACCACTTTCAACCCCAAGTTTAAGCGCACGCTCGAACTTAATTTTTGGTATCGGATGAAACCCCTTTGAAAAAAGAACCGGCAGGTCAGCGCGCCGTAAGGCTCTTTGCATAAGACGCAATATATCTAAATGAGAAATGTATTTTAGTATACCTAATTTAGTAAAATTTAGCTTATAATCAAAATGCTCTTTCATGCGCTTTTTTCTATTAATTTCTTAAGATCTTCCGTATCCATAGATGAAAGCATTGCCTGCTCATAACTAATATTCCCGTTTAAATATAGGCCGACGAGGCAATTATTCATAGTATTCATGCCTTCAGATTGTCCGGTCTGGATAGATGAATATATCTGATGGCCTTTCCTTTCCCGTATCAAACTTTTAACTGCGTGATTAGCAAGCATTACCTCATAAGCAAGCACTCTACCCTCCTCGTTCTTACGCGGTATCAGCTGCTGAGTCAAAACAGCAAGCAGAACAAAAGAAAGCTGAATACGCACTTGATCCTGCTTATGAGAAGGAAAGACATCCACTATTCTATTTATACTCTGCACTGTATCGGGAGTATGTAAGGTTGCAAATGTTAAATGTCCTGTCTCTGCAATATTTAAAGCCGCCTCTATTGTTTCAATATCCCGCATCTCTCCTATAAGAATCACATCCGGATCTTCTCTTAATATATGCCTTAATGAATTATCAAAACTATGGGTATCAACTTTTACTTCTCTCTGATTTATTATAGACAGCTTTGAATCAAAAACATATTCGATAGGGTCCTCAATTGTAACAATATGGCTTCTTTTGTTTTGATTTATCCATTCTAACATAGCAGCAAGAGAGGTAGATTTTCCGCTTCCTGTAGGGCCGGTAACTAAAACTAAACCTTTCTTTTTAGTGAGCAGCCTTTCTATGATTATATCCTCAGGTAAACCGCAAGTTGATATACTAGGAATCTTTAAAGGAAGCATTCTGATTGCAGCTGCCATATTACCTCTTTGTCGGTAAAGATTTATTCTGTAACGCGCGGTATTTTCTAACTCAATAGCAAAATCAAGTTCCCATTCATTTTCAAAAGCATTCTTTTGATCATCCGTAAGAAAACTAAAACATAATCTTTTTATATCCTCAGAAGAGTATTTAACAGACTCCTCATACCTGAGATCACCGTCTATCCTGAAAATAGGAAAATAACCTGCTTTGAGATGTAAATCCGATGCGTTCTTAGTAACCATTGATTTTAAAAGGTGCTTAATATCTTTATCCATGTTCGTCTCAATATTAGAAATATTCTTAGCCTCCATTCTTTCCTCCTTTTATATTAATTATTAAAAACACGCCTAACATAATTCTAAAACCCTGTTATATATCTTCCAAAGATCATCCTTGCTTACCCCTGCATCGATATGCTCCCAGGGCAAAATTGAATCTTTTTCAAACTTAGTGTTAAGATATTTCTCAAAATCTACTTTACTTATTTTAAAAGCATTATACCATAAATCAAAATCAAATTCTCTCCCCCAGGAATCAAATCTTGCACCATGCTTCCAGGCGCAAAAAATTACTTCACTTAATTTCCTATCGCCGCGCGCAAATATAGCTTCTAATAAAGAAAACTTGTAATCCCTCATCTCCCAATCAACCCTGGGATGGGAGATATTTCTTCTAATAAAACTGACCTGTTCTTCTACGGCCTCAGCTTTTGCAAAAGAAACCCATTGTAAGGACGTATGCGGTTTAGGAATAAATGTTGCAAAACTTAAACGCAGAGATACTTTTCTCTTTGTTTTCAGAGATAAGAGGTGTGAAATAAATTCCTGCATCTTGATTAAATCCTCTTCTGCAAGGCCAGGCAAGCCGAGCATATAATATAATTTTACTTTTTTCCAGCCTCTTTCTAGAGAAAATTCAATTATTTTGACCAACTCCTCCTCGTTTATAAATTTACCGATAATCCCTTTCATCTTACTCGAAGAAACCTCAGGCGCGAATGTTAAAGCAGGCCTTTTAGACTCTAAGAACTTCTCCAAAATACTATTTGTATTACTGCTCACCCACAGTGAAGGCAATGTAATAGAAACTTTCTTTCCATTAAAAGTATTTTTAAGGCTTTCTAATAATTCCATTAGATATGGATATTCACCGCTGGAAAGAGAGGAAATGCATAACTCTTCATATCCTGTATTTTCATAACTCATCCTGGCTTGATTGATAATACCATCAGGCTTCCTGCTCCGCGCAGGTCCATAATAGACCCTGGCTTGACAGAAATAACATCCCATCGGACAACCGCGCATTACTTCGATATTTATCCTATCATGCACAGTTTGTATATAAGGAACAACCGGATTTGTGGAATGTTTCAGCGAATCAATATTGGAAACAAAAGCTTTTTTTATTTTCTTTTTTACATCAGGAATAATAAAACCCTCTTTGCTTACATATGTTTCATAAACTGATGGCACATATACGGACTCTTCTTTTGCTAACATTTCAAGAAGCTCGCATCTTTTTATATCGCCTTCTTTCCAAAGTTTCACTTTTTCAAATAAAGGAATCAGTACTTCTTCGGCTTCACCGATAATAAAAAAATCGAAAAAATCCGCAACCGGCTCCGGGTTAAGGGTGCAAGGCCCACCGCCAATAATAAGAGGATGCTTTTCGCCGCGTTCCCGCTGCCAGATTTTAAGATTACCTAAATCAAGGATATTTACGATATTCGTATAATTCAATTCATGCTGCAGCGAAAACCCTATTAAATCAAAATCAGATATAGGAGTTTTGCTTTCAAGGCTGAATAACGGCTGCTTATGTTTTTTAAGAAGCTCCTCCATATCACTCCAGGGGGCAAAGCACCTTTCGCAGAGCATATCCTCTCTTGAATTAAGCAGCTCATATATGACTCTTAAACCCTGATTGCTCATTCCAATTTCGTATATATCCGGATAAGAGATAAGAACCTTAATTAAATTTTTAGTTTTATCTTTACAAATCTGATTCCACTCCTGGCCTATATAGCGCCCGGGTTTCTGCACCTGTATTAATTCATCAAAGATATTCATATTTCGCTACTTGCCCTCAAGAATAAAGATGCTATTGCAATTGTTATTATTAAATCCGAACCTCCGTAACTAAAAAGAGGTAATGGCAACCCTACAACAGGGAAAAGCCCCATTGTCATGCCAATATTTACAATTATTTGAACGGAAATTATGACTAAATACATATGCAGCAAATTACGCGTAGCAGCATCTTTGCATCTGCCAGCAATAGCGTGCATCCTTTTAAGGAGAATATAGTACAATAATAGCAATAGCATTGCCCCTAAAAATCCCCACTCTTCGGCAAAAACAGGGAAAACAAAATCAGTATGGCTCTCGGGCAAAAATCTTAATTGTCCCTGCACCCCTTTCATCCACCCCTTTCCCAATATTCTACCGGAACCAATTGCTACCTTAGACTGCAAAAGAGTATACCCTGCGCCTAAAGAGTCAATGTTAGGGTTGGCGAAAGTAAGCAACCTCATTTTTTGGTAATCTTCTAAATTAAAATAAAGCAGCGGCAGCGCTATTAAAGCGCAAAAAATCCAGGGCATCGCCTTGCGTAAAGACACTTTTTTTAGTATTAGAAATGCAATAAGTGCCGGGAATAACATTAAAGCTCCTCCCAGATCAGGCTCCTTGGCTATTAATATTGCCGGCAGAGCAGTAATCACTATTGGCGCAAGCAAAGAAATACTTGAGTTTAATTCATAATAATTTAGAACCGCGACTAAAAACAACGGCAGCGAAAATTTCATTATTTGAGAAGGTTGGATACTTAAAAATCCTAATCGTATCCACCGCTGCACACCATCACCAGGAATAAAGAAGACGATAATCAATAAAAACATCGAAAAACCATAGAACAATAATGAAAAGTTGATAATCCTCCTGGCGCCTAAAAAGTAAAAAATTAAACCCACAAAACATGAAAAAAGAAGCCAAATCAGCTGTTTTGAAATATAGCTGTTAGGAAAATTGTAACTTGCGCTGTATACATTAAGCAGTCCGAATATAATAATGATAAAGAGACTTGCTAAAAGCGTGTAGTCAATTTTAATTTTATTCATTTTTTTAAGTCCGAAAAATAATATTGCAGAAATTCTTTTGCCATTCTTGCAGTAATAAAACCGCCGCCGCCGCCATGTTCGACCATGACCAAGAAAGCTATTTCGGGATCATCATGGGGAGCAAAACCTGTAAACCAGGCATTAGAGGCACCTTTAGTAACCTGCGCAGTTGCGGTCTTTGCAGAAATAACTACATTATTTAATTTCGCCATCTGCCCGGTTCCAGTCGGATCATTTACTACATCCTTCATGGCGCTACGGATGTACTTCAAGTTTTTCTCATCAATCGGAAGTTTTTTCGCTTTTTTTCCATTCATATTTTCGCCACTAACTGATTTGCATACAACGGGCATAAAAAGATCTCCACCATTTGCAATAGCAGCTATAAACCTCAAAGTCTGAATCGGAGTGACTTCAAGATACCCTTGCCCTATAGCAAGATTAATAGTATCGCCAGGATACCAGTTTTCTTTTAATTTTTTCAATTTCCACTTCGGATCTGGGAGAAATCCCGCCGCCTCATAAGGTAAATCTATGCCAGACTTGTCTCCAAATCCAAACACATGGCTATAATCGACTATATCAGCTATTCCGACTGCTAACCCTGCCTGATAAAAATAGAAATTACAGGAATGCGCTATAGCTGCTCTTAGAGCTTGAATCCCATGTCCATATTCCTTCCAGCATTTATATTTCCTGCCACCATATTCGAAATAACCGGGACATGTAAAACTTGTATTGGTTTTAATTTTCCCGCTTTCCTGCCCTGCAATTGCAATAAGCAGCTTAAAAATAGATCCCAGCGGGTATTGGGCCTGGATAGAACGATTAAAAAGCGGATTGGATTTTTGTTTTAAAATAGCACTAATCACCTCTTTATCCGAAGTTAGAAAAGTATTGGGGTCAAAAGTTGGGGAGCTTGCAAGAACCAATATTTCACCATTTTTCACATTCATAACTAAAAAACACCCTGTTTCACCGCCTAATATCTCTTCTGCTTTTTTCTGCAGGCTTAGATCTATAGTCAGGTAAACATCGAGACCGCGCTGCGGTATTTCACGGTTCAAAACCTCAACAACCCTGCCTCTATTATCAACCTTTACCAGCATACCCCCGTCATTTCCTTTAAGGTACGCCTCCTGCTCCTTTTCAACTCCGCTTTTCCCAATCAAAGAACTATACCTGTAGCCATAAGGCTTAAGCATATTCAGCTCATCTTGGGATATCTCGCCTAAATATCCCAAAACATGAGAAGCAACGGAGTGCTGCGGATAAAATCTCACTATCTCCTCGGCAACCAAAAATCCTGATACATCTCTATATTTTTCTTTTAAATAAAGAGCTTTCTTTATGTCTACATCCGAAACCAGGGTAAGCGGAAAAAATGGAGCTTTGAACCTGTTTTTATAAATATTTTTTATCTCATCTAAGGGGAAATTAAATTCAGCGGCTACTATTTCAAAAACTTCTTCCTTATCCTTTAATCTATCCGGCAGAACCTGAATTGCAAAAGTAAGCTTGTTTGCAGCCAACTCCCTGCCATAACAATCAAGAATATTACCCCTGTAACCTGGCAGTGGCAATACTCTCAAATAATTATTCATGCTCATATCATAAAAATAATTACCTTTTAAGATCTGAAGGTGGAATAGCCTCAAAATAAGAGAAGAGACTGAAATAATTAAGAAAACTTTATAAATTTTGCTAAACATTTTTCAGTTAAGTATTGGCTCCAAAATAAAACAGCCACAAAAAATAATTTCGGCATCAGATTCCAAAAGTAATATCCGACATTTATATCATAAGCAAACAAAAGCCCGCCGTTCGCTATTAGCCTTATTAAAATAAAGTTAATTATAAAAAATAAAAAATCCAGGATACTATTCTGGTGAAAGAATCTCCTATGAATATGAAAAAAAAGAGCGGCAAGAGAAAAAGAAACAATATAAAGCCCATAGACGTTATTATTAAAGAGCTCGGCAAATAATATCCAAAGCACAAGAAATCTGAAATCAACTCTCTTTTTAAAAATTAATAAATATAGAAAAGCAAAACTGAGAATATCTATCCCTGTTAAAAGTTTTAAAAATCCACAAATTAAAAGAATAATGCTATATACCACTGTTACCCTTAAGAACTAAAACTTCTTCCGTTTTATTCACATCTACAAAAGGCTTTATTATTGCACTCTTATACAGCTGTGAAGGATGGGTAATAACTTCATTAATTTCACCTATGAGTAAACCTTTAGGCAAAACTCCTTCGCCTGAAGTAATAATTAAATCGCCGGGCTTTGCGTCTGTCATTAAATCAAGATAAAGAAAAATCAGCTCTTTTCCTCTCCCTTTACCTATCAAAAGACCTATTTCTCTTGTTGAGCTCACTCGCGCAGAGATATTAAACCTGGGATCTGAAAATGGTAAAACACTGCTATAATTATTTTCAACTCTATCTATCATTCCAAGAAACCCAGAAGAGGTAATCACAGCAGCATTCTTATTAACCTTATCATTCTTTCCAACATCTATAAAAAACTGGTCTGATACCTCTTCTCTTACGCGCCCTATAATTTTTGCCGGGATAGAATTTTGATTTTTATTCTTCAGAGTCAATAAAGACCTTAATCTTTCATTCTCTTTTTCTAACTCCGGTGAATTAATTTTTTTTTCAAGATCAAAAACAGTTTCTGAATTTTTACGGTTTGGAGTAAAAATTGTATCGGTTTTTATAATTTTACCAAGTGGTGTTGAAAGAATAAATCCGGAAAACTCAAATAAAAATGAATTAAGTGTGTTTTTCAGGAAATATAACGACAAAAACAGAAGAATTAACAACAAACCCCTTTTCATCTATACTATACCCTTGTAAAGAAGTCTCTTCTTAGGATTCTAGTTTAGGCTGGACAGTAACTTTTCTTAAATACCTTAATTCGCCTAAAACCTTACCGGTACCCAATGCAACTGCAGTTAGAGGATCGTCAGCTACATGGACAGGAAGACCAGTTTCATCGCTTATTAGTTTATCTATACCTCTAAGTAGCGCTCCCCCTCCAGCAAGAACTATACCGCTCTCTATTAAATCGGCTGCAAGCTCAGGCGGTGTCCTCTCAAGAGTAAAACGTGTAACTTCTAAAATCTGCGTTATAGGCTCAGCCAAAGATTCTCTTACTTCCTCTGAAGTTATAGTTATTGACTTCGGCAATCCAGTAACTATATCCCGCCCCTTCACATCCATTGTAAGCTCATCATCAAGAGGATAGGCGGAACCGATCTTTATTTTTATATCTTCTGACGTTCTCTCTCCAATCATAAGATTATAGGTCTTCTTCATGTGCTGCATAATGGCATCGTCCATCTCATCACCGCCGATACGGATGCTTTTTGCTAGAACTACTCCTGCCAGAGAAATTACAGCTATTTCCGTAGTTCCTCCGCCTATATCAATAATCATATTTCCTGCCGGCTCATAGATAGGTAATCCAACACCTATAGCTGCTGCTACAGGCTCTTCAATAAGATATACCTCTCTGGCTCCGGCATGTAACGCGGAATCCTTTACCGCTCTCTTTTCGACCTCTGTTATTCCTGATGGAATTGCAACAACCACACGTGGTTTAAGAAAAAATTTCTTCTTGCAGGCCTTTTTAATAAAGTAACGCAGCATCTGTTCAGTAACTTCAAAATCGGTTATAACTCCATCTCGCAAAGGTCTTATAGCAACAATATTGCCAGGTGTTTTGCCCAGCATCCTTTTAGCCTCTTCACCGACAGCCAAAACTTGATTTAGATTTTTTTCTATTGCAACAACAGAAGGTTCACACAAAACTATACCCTCTCCTTTAACATATACAAGTGTACTGGCAGTCCCTAAATCTATCCCTACCTCCGAAGAGAATGAACCTAAAATATTGTCATAAATAACTTTTAATTTTTTTATTATTTTCATTATATACACCTCATAAGTATTTAGTTTCAAATTCTATCAGTTCCAAAGAATTAAGTCAATTTTCAAATTCAATCATTGAGCCTAATATCAGCTTTAAATCATTCAAAAACCCAGGGTATGAAATATTGATACATTCTGTGCTATCTATATGCGATTTCCCACCGGCTATAATTGCAGCAATAATAGAAACCATAGCGGTCCTGTGATCGGAAAAAGATTTAAATCTTGCCGCCTTTAAAGCGTCAACTCCGTTGATAATCACATTATCTTCGAGAACTTCAATTTCTGCTCCCATATTTTTAAGATTAACCAGCATAGAATTAATCCTATCCGTCTCTTTAAACCTCAATTCTGAGACACCTTCAATAAAAGTCCTGCCTTTTGAAAGGGAGGATAAAAGAAATATCAGAGGCAGCTCATCTATCAGGAGTGGGATTTCATCTTTCCTTATTTCAGTTGCTTTTAACACCGAGCTTTTCACGATAATATCGCCGCAAGGTTCATAAATTTCTGAAGCTTCCTCTTTTATACGTATGATAGTTTCTATTTTGGCGTTCATTCTTTTTAATATATTTATTAAACCCATGCGCGTCGGATTAAGTCCAACGTTTTTGATAATTAAACGGCTCTCATTAGATAGCAAAGCCAACGCAATGAAAAATGCGGCACTTGAAATATCGCCTGGCACATTAATGTCGCAAGCAAAAATCCTTTTAGGTTTTGAAACTTTTACGCTCAAACCCTCAATACATATATCTACACCAAAAGCACGAAGAATTCTTTCGCTATGATCCCGCGATTTAAAAGGCTCTCTAATAGAAGTCTCTCCTTCCGCATATAAACCCGCTATCAAAAGAGCTGATTTTACCTGAGCGCTGGCAATCGGAAGGCAATATTCAATAGCATGAAGCTTCTGGCCTTTAATAGCAATAGGCAGAAAGTTTCCGCCCTCTCGGCCTTCCATGGAGGCTCCCATCATCCGTAACGGATCAAGGATTCTCTTCATCGGTCTTTGAGAAAGTGATTCATCTCCTTTTATTGCACTCTCAAACTCTTGAGCCGCGAGAAGTCCGATTAGAAGCCGCGCTGTTGTTCCTGAGTTTCCTGCATATAAGGCAATATTAGGTTTTTTTAACCCTCCCAAGCCAACGCCATTTATTTCTAATAAAGTCCCAATCTGAGAAATTCTAACGCCTAACCCCTTAAACACATCAACAGTCATTGAGCAATCGTAGCTAGTAAGGAAGTTTTTTATTTTGACTACATTTTCACTTAAAGCGGAAAAAAAAATACTGCGATGCGATATAGATTTGTCCCCGGGCGGCATATACGAAGTATTGAAAGAGATATTATCTGTTCTTGAATTGATTTTCATAAAAGAGAAATCGCTACTCCTCAAGAAGCAACTCTACTTCCATCCCCTCAACTAGCTTGGCCTCGCCTTCTAAAATATCAAAAACTGACATAGAGTCATAAATCCTGTCCGACTTAACCCGTCCAACCTTATCGCCACTAACTATCAAAGCATAAATTCCTTTCAATTCTAACCCATCCCTCTCGCCCCTATTTAAAACTATAAATTTATAATCTTTGTTAAATGCCATTATTTCAGCCGACAGCGACACTGATTTTTTCTGCTTAAGCACATCTCCACTTTGCATTTTGGGTAAAACATCGCCCTCCTTGACTGTTATATCACCTAATTCAACCTCTTTAGTGGTGCGCGTTGAAAGTTTATTTTTTTCTTTTTCTAATATAGCTATCTTTCC
>CAZAPE010000023.1:17900-18149 GCA_964487065.1 uncultured Planctomycetia bacterium
TCTTTCCCTGAAGACTTTTCACTGTGCCATCCTGATTCTCTAATCTAGTGATCAATACATCTCTTTCCTGCACTAAAAAGCTAAGCTCAGTTTCAACGCCTGAAATAAAAGAATTCAATTCATTAACTGTTTTAGTTAGCTTCTGGTTCTCTATTTCCTGCATATCAAGCTCAATTGATGCTTCTTTGAATTCTATCTCTATTTTTTCAAGCTTCTTTTTTAGCAGGGCATTTTCTTTACTTGCTATTT
>CAZAPE010000024.1:0-16847 GCA_964487065.1 uncultured Planctomycetia bacterium
CCAATTTCAAACGTTTGCTGTAAAGCTGTAATATTCTCTGCTTCTCTGCAATACGCAAGAGTTCTGCATCTATTACTTTTAAGTTGTCTTTAAAAATAGTCCTGTATAAGATAAGCAGCGAAATAAATAATAATACGGGGAAAACAATAAAATGAAACCTATGATAGAGACTTCTTATGGTCATTTCAAAACCATCCTCATGGCAAATCTAACCACTTTATAGCCACTTATATCTGCCTTTTCAACATTTGTTATTTTTACATCCTGGAATAATTCTCGAGCCTCTTTTGAAGCATTTATCTTTTCCAGAAAATCATATATTAAATCTATGCCTTTGTTCTCGCTGTCATACCCATAACCAGCAATTATTATTTCGGTCTCACCGTTTCTGGATTTTTTCAAATCTATATTTTCTAGCCAAACACCCAGAGAAACTTTCTGGGGCATAAAATTGAGCAGTTTTGTAATATAGACTTTTTGCTCCAGCAGCTCTTTATAAAAACTGAGTTGCGCTTCTATGGTTTTTGTCTCCTTCTTTATATCTTTTTCACTTTTATTAATTATTGCGCTGGGCAGAGCCGTAGAATTACTCATATCTTTTATCGACGCCGTCTGGTATTTGAGATACGAAGCGGTAATGATAAACCCTGCTAACAATAAAATCATGTCCTGCCATAACTGCCGGGGGAGAAAATCCTTAAAGCTTAGCCTTGCAATCACAGAACCTTTATTCTGATAATCTGCGAAAAAGTCTAAGTCGATATCGGAACTAACCAGATCCCGTAATCCAGCACCTAAAAGTCCGGTATATTTTCTTAAAGCATCGCTATTTTCAGTTTTGATCTTTGCATCCAATGAAGATAATTTAACACCTAAATCCAACATGCTCATCAGGCTATCTCTTAACTCTTCATTAACAAGTTCACCGGTTAATATAATCTCTTTAATCGGCTGATGAGGAAATTCCTTGATTATATAATCGATGGTGCGGTTGATTTCAAAAACTATTCTGTTCAATATTTCGGAAGCCGTAGATTCGGTAATAGCAGGCAGTATAAAATCGCGCGCAATATATAGATTTAACCCTTGCGTAACTAATATTGTAGAGCTTGAATAATCAAGATCCACAACAAGGACAAAATTTGTCAGCTTCAGGTCTCCGGAGGCAAACAGAGCCCTCAAGAGGCTAAATGGATACGGCTCAATAGCCGAGAGCTTACAGCCTATATTTTCGGCTATACGTATATATGTGTCTAACATTTCGTTTTTTACAGCCATATAGACCACACGCATTTCCTTACCTTTTATTTCGTAGGGGATATAATAATCGCTGGCAATATCATCTATGGGAAAAGGAATGTATTTCTGAGCTTCGTACTTTATAGCTTCGCCTCTCTCTTTCTTCCCCAGATAGGGCAGATCGAAGAACCTGACCATAATCTCTGAAGTCGGGATAATAAAGATAGGTTTTTTTACTTTAAGCGGAAGGCTTTGCAGTAAAAGTTTTATCTTGGAAGAAACCAACTCCACATTCTCTTTTATATCTAAGGAGGGTACAAACGGCAATTTTTCTTCTTTGCAATCGACTAAATAAAACTCTTTGATGCCTTTTTTAAGCTGCAATACCCTCAAAACATCCCTTTTAATCTCAATCGCTGTAGTCACCTTACTCATAACAATTTAATTCCTCAACCTCTTTTTTCCTCTATTGGATTAGCCGGCACCACCTTAGATCGCAGCCAGGCATCAATTATATCCCTATCAAATCTCCAGACTCTACCTACTTTTATGCCGGAAATTTTCTTCTTGTGAAGCCAGTTATAGATGGTTTGCTTCTCTAGTTTAAGGTACTCAGCAAGTTCATTTACATCAAGTAATTTACCCATTTTCTTAATCTAAACTATGTTTTCTTAGCTAAGCTTACTTTTATAATAAAATATATACTTTGTCAAGTGTTTTTGCTTCTTTTCTTACTTTTATAATATTTAAATTCATCTAATTTTTATACTACTGACTGCTCTATCCAGTCCAAATACTTTAAATCTGCAGCTGCAATTTTAAGAGCAATTAACTCCGGCAATTGATAATTGTGTAATTCCCGAAAAACAGCTTTTATTTTGAGGAATTTACTTTTTTTTGTTTTAATAAACAAAATATATTCTTGATCGCACTCTACCTTTCCTTTCCAGCGGTAAAATGAGGTGGCTTTCTCTATTATATTCACGCATGCAGCGATCTTTCTTTCAACAAGCGCACGGGATAATTTTAATGCTATGTGTTTTTTATTAGTCGTTGTAACGCAAAAAATAAACTCTGACATTAAAAATAGTTTTACTTCCTGAGATTAATTATATAGTCGCCTTCGCCGCTCAGGACTACATGGCCTTCTCTCGCTAACCACCCTAAACTCATTAAAACTAAGTCCTTCGATTTACTGATATGAGAAACAAGGTCTGATAAAGTAACGCCGTTGTTCTGATCTAGATAATTCCAAATCTCCCCGGCCACTATACCTATTTTTGTTATCACGTTTTTGTCCTCCTTATGCGAGCCTTCTTTAAATACATTTTGATTAATTTTATCTCTCAAAAAGACAACTTGCAAGATAAATATGCAAAGATCGCTTTATTTTTCAGCTTCCTTATTATAGCTGCCGCAGAAAGGACATTTTGTTATCTCTTTGTCGGCAAATGCAGAATAAACACCAAGGCAAATTTCACATTCCCAAACTTTCTCATTCCTTGCGTCTTGCGAATTGCTTTTTCGAAAAGTAAAAATCCAATAAAATATCAAACTCAGAAGTGGAATACCTAAAAATAACCCTATGATTAGCTCGAAATTTAAGGTCACTGTATTTTAGAACTTAAAAAGATATTTTTCTTTAGTGCTGAGTAAAAACGCTGTGATTTTACGAAAAACCAGTTTTCAAAATCACGCTTAAAATCTGCGGTCATAATTCTTTCTTGTACTAGAATAGGATTTGAATATTGGTCTAGCTCAATATCGCAGGGAACGCTTGTTACGCCTGACTTTGAAAAGAGTTTATATTCCTCTTTATCTAGGGACTTATTAAAAGTAGCTTCTTTTAGCTTTAAGACAACCGCGCTTCTCCTCGCCGGCCGCAGAATGTCTTTCGCTATTTCTTTCTTAGGAGAGAAATGCTCCTCTATTGTAAAAAGTGAATCTAAAAATAAAAAGTTTGCATTAACATCTGCAGACAGCAGGTGCGGTTTGCTATTTTTAAATAGCGACCCCAGAAACAACACTTCCGGGTCTTTGGGATAGATTGCTACCTTAGGGAGCTCTACATCCAAAAAAAGAAGAAAAATAAGGTGCCAGAGGCAGGACAGCAAAAAAGCCAGAGTTATTACTTTCACTCCTTACTTACCTGAAGTGTTGCGATATTTAATTTTACAATTCCTAACTCTCTACACATATCCCATATTTCTATAATCTTACCCAAAGATGCTGCTTTATCTGCTTTAATAAGCAGGGATTCTATTCCCTCTGCTTTCTCTTGGAGAAAAGACCTTAACTCTTGGATAGTCATAGGCTCATCTTCGTAACGGATAATATTATCAGAAGTAACAACTATTACAAATTTCTCTTCCTGCAATATGTCTGCAGTGACGGTCTTTGGTAGATTAACTCTGATCCCGGCAGGCCGCACAAATGATGAAGAAAGCATAAAAAATATCAAAAGCAGGAAAACACAATCAATAAGCGGAGTAATGTCTAAATCGCCTTTAAGCAAGCGCGTCTTCCTTGGTATGTTAAATATCCCGGATTTGAAATTTCCGTCTTTGCTTAACATTATCTCTCTCCTTTTAAAACCTGAACCAATTCCATTGCCGCCCTCTCCATATTTATTACAAAAGTATCAACTTTAGTAACCAGAAAATTGTAGGCCACAAGAGTTGGTATTGCTACAGAGAGACCGCCTACTGTAGTAGTAAGAGCTTCCCAGATACCTCCGGCCAAATCTCCGGGGCTTATAGGATTTAACGCTCCTGCTTTTTCCTGTATAACCTGAAAAGCTTGAACCATACCCGTCACTGTGCCTAAAAGACCTATCAACGGAGTAACATGGGCTAGCGTTGCAAGTATATTTAAATTCTTCTCCAACTTTGGAACCTCAATTAGAGCTGCCTCTTCCATGGTCTCCTTTATCTCCTGACGCGAAGCAGATTGTTTTAGAAGCCCAGCTTTAATAATATTGGCAACGGGGCTCTGGGTACGATCGCAAACATCTATCGCCTCCATAATCCTGTTACGCCGCACAGATTCCAGTATCTTGGACATAAAAGCAACAACATCTACCTTGGCTCTACCTAAAGTAATAAGCCGCTCTATAATTACCGTAAAAGCAACTATTGAGCAGATGATAATGAGATACATCAGGGGGCCGCCTTTCTGAATAATCATCCACATTTTTACCTCCTTAGTTTCAATTCCTGCAACTGTTTTAATCTCTCCCTGGCATATATGGATTCTTCGCCTTCAAAGGAAGAGATTTGATTATATATTTTTTCCGCCTCATCATATCTTTCGAATCTCTCCAAAAGCATGGCACATCTCAAGCGAGCCTTCTTTACAAAAGAAAGTCCGGGATCATAAATAGCCGCCAGGCTCAGGTACTGCAGAATCGCCTGATCTAAATTTTGCTGCAACTCATATATCTCGCCAATTCTAAATCCTGCTTCCGCTGAGATTATATCATAGGGGGCTTCCTGGAGTCTTTTGTATAACTCCAAAGCATCCTGGTACTGCTCAAGCTCCAGGTAAAGATATCCCAATTTTAAAATCGCCTGTTTTGAAAATTTTCCGCCTCCTTTTATAACATCCTTAAAAATCTTTACAGACGCAACAGAATTACCCTGAGCCTTTAAAATTAGCGCCGTATTATATTTTGCATCCTCAGCAAGATCATCTGAGGAAAATAATAAAGCAAATACCTCAAGAGCTTTATTTAAATCCTCCTTGTTAAAATAAGCCCACGCTTGCCAATATAAAGCCTGGCCCTTAACCTCGTCTTTCTTGCTTATCCCGTAAGCAGCCTCGAAACTGTCTAAAGCAGAATCCCACCTCTGGAGATAAAAATCCAGCTCCCCGATTTGAAGATAAAGATAAGAGAGCATCTCAGGATCTTCTATATTTTCCTTAAGCCAGAGATATGAATCCCTTGCTAAATCAAACTCTTTTGTCTTTAAATAAACTTTCCCGATTACAAATTGCATGTATGGTTCTTTCTGTATTGCAGTGTTATCTTTAAATAGTTTTTTTACCTTCTCATAATCGCCAAGGTTATAGAGCAAAACCGCTTTCTGAAGCAAAGCTTTATCTTTATATTCAGACTTTGGAAACAAATTAAGTAAAGAATTTATTTCATCTAATGCAAGCTCAAAGTCTGATTTCTTAAAATAAGCCAATGCGAGATGGTAATGCACCTTCTCAAGGAGGGAGGATTTAGGAAAATTTTCCAACACAGCCCTGAATGCAAGAATGGCCGCATCGGAATCGTCCTTTCCAAGAAGATCAACGCCCAACTGGTATTGAGCATACTCCGCGTAGAGTGAACTGGGATGATTTTTAAGAACAAAATCGTACTGTATAATAGCTTCGTCAAACCTGCCCATCTCAGAAAGAAGATCTCCAACCCTGCAAAGAGAGTTTATCTTTAAATCCACATCCCTGCTTTTCTGCGCAACCCATTCGAAGGACTTTATCGCTTTCTCGGTATCTCCGTTTTTATAATATACCCAACCGAGAAGATAGCGCATCTGGTCTTCAAGCAGAGAGCCTTCGCGGACCTGAAAAAATTTCGCGGCGGTCTTCTCTGCCTGCTGCAATTTGTTTAAATTATAAAAACAGTCCACAAGCTCAAGATACGCTCTATCGGTATAATCCGAATCTTTGAATTTGTAAAGAAACCGCTGGTAATATCTTGTTGCCGGAGAAAATTCAGAGTTTTTATAAAATACATACGGCTTTAAATAATATAATTCATCCTCTATCTCTTTTAAAACGTTTTCCTCCAAAGCAGAAAGCACCTCCTGCGCCTCTTTGTAGTTGTTAAGTTTTAATAAATTCCATACCCTGCCTAACTTTGATTTCTGTTTCCAGATTTCCGGACACTCGGATTCTATAATAGTATCGAATTTATTTATGCTCTGGGAATAATTTTTGCGCAAAAAGTCTGCCTCGGCGTTAAAAAACATCGCCGCGGGGGTATCCAGAGCAAGATTCTTATTAACAACCTCCTCGGCATCTTTGATCCTACCCATCTTAAAATAAGCGAGCACTATATTCTGAATCATGTTTGCCTTTTCGTTCTGGGGTAAATTTTCTATCTCAAATAAGTTTTCCCACTCTTTAACAGCAAGGTCATATATCCTTTTTTTAAAATAAATCAGGCCCAGGCTATACCTGGACTGGGCAGAGATATCGCTATCTTTGGAATTTTGAATCAGATACAAATAAAGCTCTTTAGCTTTTTCCTCCTCAGCGCTCATACCATAAAGATTCGCGAGACTAAAATATGCCTGCTCCTTAATGCGCTGATCTCCTGAAACCTTCAAAACCTCTAAAACATCTGTGGCTTGAGCATATTTTTTAAGGTTTACCAGCGCAAGCCCTTTTATTAGCAAAACATCTTGGCTGAAATCAGACTTGGGATAGCGTTCCAAAAAAGCTCCTGTTGCGTTAAGCGCCAGGCTATAAAAACCATCCTCGTATATCTGCTTAAGCGCTGCAAAATCCTCATTCTCCCCGCAATAGGAAGGGTGAATTAAAAATAATAATACCGCAACATATATGAGTATTTTCATATCGAAATAAATACCTGCCTTATACGTTCTTTCCGATTTAAATGATAGCATCCTGCTAAGCAGTTCTCAATATTTCTTTTAAGAATTTAGCCGTATAAGATTTTTTTTCTTTTAAGATTTCTTCCGGAGAGCCGCAAGCAACAAGATAACCGCCTTCTTCTCCGCCCTGGGGTCCTAAATCTATTATATAATCCGCTGATTTTATAACATCCAGATTATGTTCGATAACAACAACAGTATTGCCTCCCGCAACTAAACGCTCAAGGAGACGAAGAAGTTTGTCTATATCCGCAAAATGCAATCCAGTGGTTGGTTCATCCAGAATATAGAGCGTTCTGCCGGTAGCGCGCTTGGAAAGCTCGCTGCTTAATTTTATCCTTTGCGCCTCGCCTCCGGAAAGCGTCGTTGCTCCCTGCCCAATATGAATATACCCTAACCCGACATCCTTTAGAACCTCCAGCTTCATTTGTATTTTTGGAATGTTTTCAAAAATACTACAGGCCTCATCTACTGTTGCATCTAAAACATCGGTTATTGTTTTTCCTTTATATTTTATCTCCAAAGTTTGTTTATTATACCTCCTGCCGCGGCAAAGGTCGCAGTCAACATAGACATCAGGCAGAAAATGCATCTCTATTTTTTTCACACCATCACCCAAACAGGCTTCGCATCTACCGCCTTTTACGTTAAAACTAAAACGGCCGGGTTTATAGCCACGGATTTTAGATTCCGGCAACAGCGCATAAAGCTCTCTTATGGGAGTAAAGATCCCTGTGTATGTCGCAGGATTTGAGCGCGGAGTCCTGCCAATAGGAGACTGGCTGACAACAACAACTTTGTCTATATGCCGCAATCCTGTAATACTACTGTATTTGCCCGGTTTTAATTTACTGTGGTAAAAATGCTTACTTAAGGAGCGGTATAAAATATCATCTACGAGGGTGCTTTTGCCGGACCCTGAGACTCCGGTAACGCAGACAAAAAGGCCTAAAGGAATCTTGATATTTAAATTCTTTAAATTATGCTCGCTTGCATTCCTTATTTCAAGATAAGGATTTTTCCTCCAATCGCGTCTCGTATGCGGTGTTTTGATAGAAAGATCCCGATTTAAGTATCTGCCAGTAAGAGACTCTTTCTGCTTAAGCAGTCCGGATAGATTCCCCTGATACATAATTCTACCCCCATCTTTACCGGCTCCGGGACCTAAATCTATAACATATTCTGAATTGCGAATTATCTGCTCATCATGCTCAACTAATATCACCGTATTACCGGCATCTTTTAACTTAAGAAGTATATTTAACAGTTTTCCTGTATCTCTAGGATGCAACCCTATTGTGGGCTCATCTAAAATATAGCTTACACCTACTAATCCGGAGCCTATCTGCGTTGCAAGACGTATCCGCTGCGACTCTCCGCCTGAAAGCGTGTTACTGGGCCTATCCAAAGTTAAATAATCCAAACCTACATCATAAAGATACTGCAGGCGTTTTAATATCTCCTTTATAATATTTTCCGCTATTTTTCCCCGCATGGTATCGAACCTAATTTTTGAAAAAAAAGTTTCTGCTTCTTTTACGGAAAACTTTGAAATATCAAATATTGAGAGCCCCTCTATCTTTATAGCCAGACTTTCCGGCTTCAGACGCTTCCCCAGACAAACAGGGCAAGGCAGATTACTCAGATACTTTGATAATTCTTCCAAAAAGGCATGACTTTTTGTTTCTGAAAACAGCCTTTCGATATGCGGAATAATTCCCTCATAAGTTCTTTCCCAAATAAGCTCCTTAGAGCCATACAAAATTATATTCTGCAATTTTAAAGACAAGCTCTTGAAAGGAGTATTTAAATCAAAGTTGTAATATTCCGATAAACGCCTTAAAAGCCTGCGATAATAAAGCAGGTAACCCCTGCCGCCTTTTCTCCAAGAAGCTATAGCGCCGCCAGAGATAGAAAGATTTTTATCCGGAATAACAAGATCGGGATCTGCTTTTATCTTAGTGCCCAGCCCCAGACAAGCAGGGCAAGCTCCGTAAGGAGAGTTAAAAGAAAACATACGCGGCTCAATTTCTTCATAGCTAACGTTGCAATGGGGACAGACAAACTTCTGGCTGAACAACTCTCCTTTCCAGCCTTTAGGTGATTCGTGTTCCACAAGACAAAGGCCATCGCTATAATGAAGAGCTGTTTCTATAGAGTCTGTCAGTCTATCTTTAGTTTTTTGCATAAAAGTAAATTTATCTATCAGAAGTTCTATGGTATGGTTTCTGTTTTTATTTATTTTTATATCGTAATCCAAATCATAAATCTCTCCATCCACGCGCACCCGGAGGAAACCTTCTTTATGCAGTTTTTTAAAAAGGGGCTCTTGCTCACCTTTTCTACCTCTTACAATAGGAGCGTATATAGCTATCTTTACGCTTTCTTTAAGAGAAGCAACTTTATCTATTATCTCTTCGGCGCTCTGCTGTTTTATTAATCTGTTACACTTAAAGCAATGTGCCTCACCTACCCTTGCAAAAAGAAGCCTTAGGTAGTCATAAATCTCTGTTTGCGTCGCCACGGTAGAGCGCGGATTGCCAGAGCTTACTCTCTGCTCGATTGAAATAGTAGGTGAAAGCCCCTCTATCTTCTCAACATCCGGTTTCTTAAGCTGCTCTAAAAACTGCCGCGCATAAGCAGAGAGACTCTCCACAAACTTTCTCTGCCCCTCGGCATAGATAGTATCAAAAGCGAGTGAAGATTTTCCGGATCCGCTGATTCCGGTAATAACAATAAGTTTATCCCGCGGCAATATAACATCTATGTTTTTTAAATTATGCTCCCGCGCCCCGTGGATAAATATTCTTTTTTTGCTGTTTTTATTCATCAATATTGATATCTCTGTTTAAATAAATTTTTTAGTTAGGCTCGAGACCTAAAAAGCCCTATATCTGGAATTTGAAAAATGCCTTTTTCTGCCACAGAAAAGATACTCTTTTAAGCTTAAAAAAAACAAACTCATATATCGCATCCGTAGTACGCAGCCTGCCCTCTGAAATACCGTGGCTTAAATCTAGCGAAAGCCGACGCACTTTATCCTCTGTTAATCCTTTTGCGGTTTTATTTGCTTTTACTGTGGCTTCGGATATGCTGAAATTTAATCTCTTCTGATAATAGCTCCTTAAACATTCCGCAGGGAAAGCTTTGAGATAAAAACTCCTTGTATATTCCGGCGTCACAACAACATTATTCCTTTTTAAAACCTGAAGCAGCTGATCTGGAATAAAAAGGTCCTGGAAATCGCCTTCGCCTATGATCATAGTTTCCGTGCTAAACCCAGGAATATCTACCTCCTCTTCAATGCCAAAATGCCCCAGGCCTCTAAGGGTAAAAATAACTGCGTCTGGATTGGCATGAGCAATTCTTTCTATCTGATCCCTGAAAACTTTGTCGCGCAAAATTACATTATATTGCCAGAACCCTTCGTTATACTGCTCTAATATCTCTAAATACCTATCGACATTACCGCGACAAAACAATGTTACGGAAAGCTGATTTAATTCCAGCTCATCAAAAGATACAATGGCTTTCCAATTCTCATACTGCAGATCTTCCATCTCGATCTGAATTTTATAACCGGCCAGATAATCATATATCTTTTCGTAAAATTTTGTATCGTCATAAATTCCAATACCTTTTTCTATAAGCTTAAGCTCCTTGATTAAAGAGGCCTTGGTCTTAAGAAAAGCCTCCTTTTCGGTTATCCTCTCTGATTCTATAAGCTTCTGCAATGAACTCTGGGGTATTAAACCCAGTTCGTCTATATAGATAATAAGACGATCTTCGTTTTTAGCCTCCTTATATATCCTGTCAAAAACCTTCTTAAAAGCGTAAAAATCCTCATTATGATATGAATACAGAAAAATAATCCTGCTAGCGGAAGAAAGATCGGATTTTCTGACCAGGGCAATATTTGCTATAGGCAAAGAGATAATCTCACCCTCCCAGGAATTCAAAAACTCTTTGTTACTAAGAAGTATTTTTTTTCTGTTATTGTCTATTTCCACGCCCTCCTTATATTGAGTTATAAAACAGATATCCCCGCCGTATTTAGAGATGAATGGGGCAGTTATTTTCAAAAAATCTTCCTCTTTGTATTTAAGCAGGAATCTGTTTAAATAAAGACCTCTGCCTCTGGCAATCTTCACAAGCATATCTTCAAAATCCATATCGGGAGGAAGAGTTTGAAACGCCTTTTCTATTTCAAAAATCGAAACCTCTATATTGTAGGCTTGGAACAATTTTTTTAAAGCTCCGGATGAGGAGTAAATATTCTCGCCTGCAGCGGCATCGATAATTCCGGCTATTAAAATAAGCGCTGCAGCTATTAAAATGCGGCTTTTTTTATAGGCGCTGCAAGAGTATTTTATAGCTTCTGTTTTGAGCATATCTATCTCCTAAATATCTTCACTATATCTCCAGCTGCTATATTTAATAGGTTTGCAGCAGAATTTCCGGGGCTTGCTATTTCAAGCAAATCTTTCGATTCCCAAATCGCGATAAGCGCTTCCTTAGCCTGATAGAAAGACGATATCCTGTCTATTTTTCTTCCTTTGATTGCAATCTGGAAATTCTCCCAGTTTAAACTTTTAAAAAAACCTTTATCCAGATCAGTAATAATATTGCCGAATTTATCAATATGGATAATATGGGCTCTGATTTCATCTTTATTATACTTAGGTTTGTGTATGGAGAGAAGTTTTATATTTTTTACTGCAACGCCTAGCTTATCCAGTTTTTTGTTCCTGCATAATCTCACCGCCAAAGGAGCAAATATATCGCGGCCGTGAAAAGTAGAACTTAAAGGTTTTAAGGCTATTTCTTTGCTATTTACTTTAACAATATTTTTCTTTTTTGATTTTTTAAATATCTGCGTTAAAAGTCCGTTATCTGGCGCGATAAAATAGCGGTTTTCGGCATGTAATATTATTATATTCCTATCTGTGCCAACGCCGGGATCTACGCAGCATACAAATATGCTTCCGTGAGGAAAATATTTATACGTTTTATAAACCACCATGCCTGCCCAAGAAACATCTTGCGCAGCGATGCCATGACAAAGATCGCAGATTTTAACATCCGGGACATTAGATAATATAACCCCCTTCATAACCCCGACATACTCATCTTCAAGCCCAAAATCAGTAAGTAAAATAATCATTCTTTTATTTCAATAATCTTGTTTTTGGAATGCAGACCCTTGGATATGGAAATCTTTGATTTCGGAACTCCAAAGTGCCCGGATAAAATCTCTATTAGACGTTTGTTGGCCTTGCCCTTTAAAGCGAGGGCATCAACGTTTATTTTTAAGACACCGTCTTCATCTTTGACTTTTGCGCTTTTAGCTTTAACCGAAACCTTAACGGCGATTTTCATACAAATCAGTATGTTTATTCAAAACCGTATTTTGTTTTTTATTGTACCGCATAACACATTCATTAAGCGTACCTGCGCATCTTTACATAAAAGTGCATCATTATAACAAACATTATACTGTAAATACCGGTTCTTAAAAAGCATTCTTCCTTGACAAAAAAAGGGCTACATTAGATTATTATAAAAATATGTTTTTAGACTGCTTATGCAATAAGGCGCTTAAAACGGCAAAAATTCCCGAGTGGATATTTCACACTATAAATGAGACTATTGCGGAAATATAAAAAACTAAAAACCGGATAAATAAAGTGCATAATAAAATAAAACTCTCCACAGCATTTCTTCTCCTGTTAATTTTGGCTTTGGGAATAAGCAATATTCTTTATTTTAAGAGCGATAACTCTATCCTGGGCTGTGATTCCGGAAATCATCTTTTCTTCTCTATAGAATTCTTCCATGAGACCCAAGACATTTTCAACAATAGTAATAGCAGCTCTATTGGAAAATTAGCTGATTTTTTAATTCTCCTAACGCATCCGGTAAAACATGGAACTGTTTACTGGCCAAACGGACTTAATATAACAACATCTATATTCTATTTTGCCTTTGGAGAAAACCTTCTGGCTGCAAAATTGAGCTTATTACCGTATTTGCTTATACTTATTATCTCAACTTATATGATAGGCTCTTGCCTCGGATCACGCATAGTCGGACTATTTGCGGCTTTCATCGCTTCTATGTACCCGTTAATCTTTGAGAGCTCCAGACAATATCAACTGGATTTTCCTTTAGCGGCAATGGTAACTTTGTGTATAGCCTTGCTGATAAAATCCAACTCTTTCAGCAGCCGCAAGATAAGCATATTTTTCGGACTCTCCTTAGGTTGGGCTATGCTAATTAAAGGACAGGCTATTTTGTTTGTTCTGTGGCCGTTTTTAATTGTTTTATACAATTCAATAAAAAAAGGCCTAAAACTTAAACAGTTGCAAAATATATTCCTTGCAATATCTATAGCCTCGCTGCTTGCTGCAATATGGTGGGGCCCGCAATTTAAAAATGCCTCTCTCTCTTTACGGGAGCATATCATCGACCCCCATAAGACAATGGAGTCAAATTACAATATAGAAGAAAAATACTCTTCCAAGATCCTATCTTTTTATGTAAAAACGCTGCCGCAATCGCTGAGCCCAATATTGTTTGTTATTTTTGTTTTCAGCTTTGTTGGGTTTATATTTAAAAACAAAATCCGGCACAAGCTTACGCTTCTTACCTGGCTGATAGTCCCTTTCCTGCTTTTCAGCCTCATCTTTACTATAAAAGACAGCCGCTTCCTGATGCCGCTTTTACCGCTTATGGCAGCCATA
Source organism: uncultured Planctomycetia bacterium (assembly GCA_964487065.1). Lineage (GTDB taxonomy): Bacteria > Omnitrophota > Gorgyraeia > Kaelpiales > Kaelpiaceae > CAZAPE01. The sequence goes on from CAZAPE010000024.1 coordinate 13,610, forward strand.
AGCTCGTGGCGGATTTTTTATATAAAAAACAGGTCCATAAAAACAATTGTTTTTATAATCCTTATATCGTACACGCTTATACAGTTTTTCCTGCTCTCTTACGCCGATTCCAACCGCCGCGATTTATTTCTGGGGCGATTTCGAATATTTACTCAACATACAGGATATGAAAACGTGCCCCACAAAGAAGAGCTCAATGTAGATACAGTTATAGAAATAATATCCTCTCGCTCTGAAACCGAAAAACCCATTAAAATAGGACTTGTTAATTGCGGAGAACGGTCTGCTTTTGAAACATTATACTTATTAAAACTCGGGGATAAATCTTTAGACCCCTTGGATTTATTTGAAATGCCGTCTCTTTTTCTAAGCGATTTTTCTGCAATGGAATATATTCTATTCCGGCAACCGCAAAAAAACCCTCTACCTTGGCCTTGTGGAGAAAAATTTATAGCGTTACTCAAAAAAAATTATGCTCAGAGAATGGCAGTGCTTGATTATTTTAAACAGCTCCAAGCTCTTTTAGAGATCCTAAAAAACGGAGAAGATGATTTTGAATTGATAGCCGCGATAGAAAGTGGAATCTATGAAGATTATTTCTACTATCTATACAGACGCCGCTAACTGCTGGCAGCAGATAAGAAAAGCTGTAGCTTCAGGGCCTCTATTCCTTCAAAAAGAAAAGCTTTAAACCCTAATTCCTTAGCAGCAACTATCAGATCCCTGCGGTCATCGGTATAAAATGTTTCCTGGGGAAGAGAGCCTGACTTCTTAGAAGCGATTTCATAAATTCTCGGATCCGGCTTTAACGCTCCTACCTCATAAGAAAGGATAATCTCATCTGCAAGTCCTACAACAGGAAACCTTTTTAATATGTATTCAAAATGCGGCTTATTTACGTTAGAGATAATCAAGAGATTATTAAATTTGGATTTTATCTCTACTAACACCTCTTCTATTCCTGGGTTCTCCCAAAAAATGTCGTTCCAGATATCAAAAAAAGCACTTTCAGAAAGATTCTTGTTTAACAGAAGCATGCTCTTTACTTGCCTAAAAAACTCTTTTTGGTTTATTTTTCCGGAATCAAACTGTTCAGTGATAGAAGAATAAAAAAAGAGGTTATAGATTTCCTGCGCATCTTTATTACAATAGTGCGCAATCCTGCGCGCCGCTATCATATGGTCGAAACAGATTATCACATTGCCAAGATCAAACATAACAGACTTAATTTCATTTTCTATCTGCATATCAACTTCCTTTTATGACGTTGCCGGAAACCATATATAAATCCCCGCCTAAATGGTGCAATGTCTTAAAGCGCGGGTCATCTAATCTTAAAAAATCGCCATTGAAAACCTCTGCCTGAGCTTTTGCTTTTAAAACCTCACCTAAAAAAATTGTATGATCTCCTGCGGGATAAGCCCTCTTTACTCTGCATTCTATATGCGCAATGCATTCTTCAATAATAGGCACATCGATAAGATCAGCTGCCACAGCGGTCAACCCTGCAGCCTTAAATTTATCAACCTTACGCCCTGATATAGAGCCGCAAATATGAACACTCCTTACCAAATTGCGATCAGGTATATTTATTGCAAATTGCTGTGACTTTCTTATAAGTATTTGCGAAAAATGTTTTTTATGCACACAGATGGCGACATATTTCGGTTTATGGGAAACTGGCGTATGCCAAGCAATAGTTACGATATTACTTTTATCTTTATATTTTGAAGTGACAAGAATGACACATCCGTTATTGATAAGCCTGTTTGCCCGCGCTATTGGAATATCAACCTTTTTCATGGCAGCGTATTCTATCATTTATCGCAAAAAAAGGAAAGTTCTGCCTCTTATTAATGAAGAAAAGCGCTTTTAATAGATATGATATTTAATGCTGCTCCTATCCCGAGCAATACATTCCTGCGGGATCTTAAATCTAATTCCAAGTATCTATCCTGCATCTTATTAATTATAAAATCTGCTATTCTACTCTGGGCTTCCTGATACAAAAGACCTTCTATTTCATGAAGCAGATCCTTTTTAAGAGCAACTACTCCGCCGGGATACTTTTTAGCTATTTTATAATAAAATCCATAACCGGAAAAATCGTTATTTGGATAAACTAAGATTAAGCGGCTGAGAATAGTATCAGCGGAAGGAATGCTATTTTTTTTCTCTGCCTCTGTTCCCGGCCAGGAATTTATAACTTTATCTGCAACTGCATCTGCTACAGCAATAAAAGCTTCTAAATTGCTCCCGGCGCCAGAAAGAGCCTGGGCATAAAAATAGACGCTAAGATAAGCGCTTAAAATATCCATGCTTCGGGGCTGAAAACCTATCTTATGAAATTTCGTAATACCCTCTTCGATGCTAAACGCCTGCTTTGCCTGATTGATCAGCTCAAGCGCCAGTGGAGAAAGAGATCGTTGCTTTTTTGGCTATAAGCCACCTGATATCCCCAGAGCTGCGTGGGAAAGATTACGTAATACCCGATAGGCGATTCATCCTTATAGATTCTGAAAAACATAAATGCCGAATCATACATTAAATGTCCGCGCCCTTCTAATCCTTCCATATGCTCGGCATATATTTCAATGCGGCATCCGGAATCTCCAAAAAAGAGATGCAAACTATTGTAAGGTCTATTGAATTCATCCTCTCCATATCTTATGTTTGCAAAGAGACCGATGAGCCCGGTATCTTTTACCCTGCGCACAGAAATAGAGTCCGGCTTATTGCAAAGAGGCAAAAAGGAAGAAACTAAAGAAACTACAAAAAGCATACCTGCTTTAATTAAATTTTTCTTCAATTAAATACCCCCGTTTAACCAGAGTTATATTTTATACAAAATATATAGCACATTTTAGCTCTTTTGTAAAATACGCGTTAAACATATTTTTACTTGCGTTAAAACTCTCTTGCTAAATCGTCTATCTTAATAACAATTAAAATCGCTTTTTGCGCCTTAATATATTACAAAGTATATTCTGATTTTCAAATTTTATTAAAACCTGTTTTTTAGTATAAATTTCTAAATAAAAGCCGGGGCAAATTTTGCCCCGGCTAAAAAACAGATTATAGACAACGGCTTTTATCTTGGATCTATAAACTTAAGCGCCGATAACCCTGTGCCGGATAAGAATGTCAATGCCGCTCCGCCTGATGTAAAGATAAAATAATAATCATCTACGCTCTCATTGCTACCTGCAAAATAGGCCCGCGCCGCATCCTCGCCATC
>CAZAPE010000025.1:0-16581 GCA_964487065.1 uncultured Planctomycetia bacterium
TTTCAAGCCATCCCTTACGTCCGCAGACAGAACACCCCTGGCCTGAACAGATTATACAAGAGATATCGACTTCTGCGGATGGCTCTGTAAAAGGAAAATAATGCGGCCTGAATCTCATTTTTGTATCAGGACCGAAAAAAACCTTTATGAAATATGAAAGGGTGGCCTTGAGATGCGAAAAATTTGTTTCCTCATCAATAACAAGCCCTTCTATCTGATGAAACATGAAAGAGTGACTGGCATCTAAATTATCCGGCCGAAACACTTTCCCGGGGGCGATTATTCGCAAAGGCGGCGCAACCTCTTTTAGGATACGAATTTGCACCGGCGAGGTCTGCGAGCGCAATAGAAATTTATTATTATCAAGATAAAATGTAGCTAAATTATCCCTGGCTGGATGGCCTTCGGGAATATTTAAAGCTTTAAAGTTATAGTAATCCGTCTCTATTTCAGGCCCTTCCACGACGCTAAATCCTATATGTTCAAAGATATCGCAAATCTGGTTTATAACAGTTGTTATAGGATGCCTGCTGCCTTTATTTATCCTATGCGCCGGCAGAGAGAGGTCTATTTGTTCTGTGGCAACCTCTTTTGTTGCCAGCTCTTGGCTCTTTTCACCTAATAAATCCTGTATTTTATTTTTTACAATATTTGCCTCTTTGCCGAAAAGAGGCCTTTCATCTTGCGGCAATTCAGGAATCAGCTTAATCATCTGGGCAATAACGCCTTTTCTGCCCAAATAAAATATTTTTAGGTCTTCAAGGGTCTTAAGGTCTACAATATCCCTTAGCTTTATTGCTACCTCTTTCGTTAAACCCTGAAGATCTTTTAGTTTCATGCTTTCTTTTTTACTTTTTCGATATCATTGTTTTTCCCAACAACAACCAGCAAATCTCCTTTCTTAATCACATGGTCTGCTTGAGGAGCGATATCGATTTCGCCATGTTCATGTTTTATAGCTATAACATTTATCCCGTGCTTCGCCCGCACATCGAGTTCTTTCAAAGATTTCCCGACAAAATCTTTCGGCGGGGCCATCTCCAAAATGCTATAGTCGCTGGACAGCTCTATGTGGTCAATAATCCGCGGTGAGGCCAAGGATTTTGCCAGCCGAATACCCATATCTCTTTCAGGCTGGATTACCCGAGTTGCTCCTATTTTTTCCAAAACCCTTGCTTGCTCTTGGGCATTGGCTTTTACAACTATCTCCTTAACTCCCATCTCCTTAAGCAGTAAAGTTATCAGGATACTGGCCTGAAAATCACTGCCCACAGAGACTATTGCAGTATCAACATCCTGAATACCTAACGTCGTAAGGGTCTTTTCATTAGTAGCATCTGCCTGAACAGCATTAACAATCTTATCGGCAAGCTGCTTCACAACATCTTCCCTGCTATCTATACCTATAACCTGTTCTCCACCCTCAATCAGAGACAATGCTACGCTCTGGCCAAACTTCCCGAGCCCTATTACAGCATACTGTTTCATATCTCATCCTCCTTTCGCACGGACTAACTCACCTGCCTGCCGCAGGCAGGGATTGTTTAAATACAAATTAGTACGGATAACTCTATCTGCGCTTATCTTTAGAATCCATCCATAGCTATCTGCGTAATCTTCTCAGCCAACCATTACGCTTTCTTCCGGCAATTTAAACTCACCCTCTTCCTTTCCAGCAAGCGCAATAGCAAGCGTCATAGGGCCTATTCTGCCCAAAAACATCGTTAGAATTATAATTACTTTGCCCGCTACAGTCAAACCACCCGTATCTATGCAGGATAAGCCGACTGTTCCAAAGGCAGATACAACTTCAAAGAAGAGATTTAAAAAAGTTTCCTTCTCCGTAAAAAGCATTACAACGGTTGCTATGAATATCCAGGTCAGACCTAAGACAACTATAACAATTGCTTTTTCGAAAAGTTGCAATGGTATTGCGCGACGGAAAACATGAATTTGATTGCGCCCTTTTAGAAGCATTATAATCCCGACTATTATAAGAGCAAAGCTTACTGTTTTTATCCCTCCTCCGGTTGATCCTGGAGAGGCGCCAATAAACATAAGCAATGATAAGAAAAGTTTTGATGCCGGCCGCAGAGCAGAGATTGCAACTGTATTAAATCCCGCCGTACGCGCACTTACGGACTGGAAATAGGAAGCCAATAGTTTAGATTTCAGTTCATAATTCTCAAACAGCGCGTTTTTTTCCGAGAAGAAAATAAAGAGGCCGCCGGAGATTATAAGTACCAAAGTTAATACTAAAACTATTTTGGTGTGTACCGCAAGCCGCGCCTCTTTTCTGCGCATCTTTGCCTTTAGAAGCCTGGCTAAATCGTACAAAACCAGAAAGCCAACTCCACCGCTGATAACCAGAATAGTAATTATAAAATTTAACGGTATATCCGAACGAAAGCCCTGGAAGCTCTTGGTAAAGAGAGAAAATCCTGCATTGCAAAAAGCTGATATAGAATGGAAGACCGCACTAAAAAGCGTGAGTTCGGGATAATTCAATTTTAGAAGTAAAACGCCTATGCCCTCTATTGTAAGCGTAAAAATAAAAATCCATCTCAAAAGGACTTTAATATCAAATTCTATGTTTTCAAAAACAAGGCTCAGTGCTTTACGGTTTTGAATACTTATGCGCCGCCCTAAAACAAGAGCAAATATTGTAGAGAAGGTCATTATTCCCAGCCCCCCGAGCTGAAACAAGATCATAATTACGTACTTGCCAAAAGGGGAAAAAAATGCGCCGGTATCTTTAACAATAAGCCCTGTAACACAGGTTGCAGATGCAGCCGTAAAAAGAGCATCCATAAAAGATATTCTCCCCTCTTGTGCTGCAGAAGGGAGAAAAAGCAACAGCGTACCTATAGCAATAACTGCTAAAAAACTTAGCGCTATTATTCGAGCCGGTTTTATTTGCATTAATTACTGATCTGTTCTTTAGCCAGGGAAACAAGTTTCTTAAATCCCTCACTATCGCTAAGAGCCATTTCAGCCAGATTCTTCCTGTCTATCTTAACGCCGGCCTTATTCAGGCCATCGATAAATTTATTATATGAGAGACCCTCATTCTTACAGGCCGAAGATATTCTGGTTATCCAGAGACTTCTAAAAAACCTCTTGCGCACCTTTCTGTCTCTGTAGCTGTAAACAAAAGCTCTTTTTACCGTTTCCAAAGCAGTACGGTAAAGTTTTCTGCGGCCGCCGCGATAGCCCTTGGCTGCTTTGAGAACTTTCTTATGCCTTTCACGCCTTGCCGGCGCACGTTTTACTCTTGCCATTCTATCCTGCCTCCTTTATGCATATGGTAGCAATGCTTTCGCTCTTTTCTCATCAACATGGCTTACATAGCCCGATTTTTTAAGAGACAACCTTCTCTTGGAATTCTTGGAACTCATAAGATGCCTTCTGCCTACTTTGGCTCTCTTTATCTTTCCTTTGCCTGTAACCCGCAACCTTTTGGCTGCCGATTTTTTTGTCTTCACCTTAGGCATACCGTCCTCCTAATGCTTCGGGAATAAAACGCATATAAGATTCCTCCCTTCTCTAAGCGGCGGTTTTTCAACGCTGGCAATATCCTCAACATCTCCAAGCAACCTCTTCATCACATTGTCTCCCAATTCAGGATGCATCATCTCCCGCCCTCTTGAAAAAAGACGAAGCTTAACACGGTCTCCCTTTTCTAAAAAGGTTTTTATTTGTTTTAATTTCACCTGATAATCATGCTCTTCTATTCTCGGCTTCAAGCGCACCTCTTTGAAGTGAACCTGCTTTTGTTTCTTCCGTGCTTCCTTCTCTCTTTTTTCCTGTTGATACTTGTATTTATTGAAATCAAGCACTCTGCACACCGGAGGATCCGACTGTGCGGAAATTTCTACAAGGTCGAGATTTTTCTTTTCCGCAAGCCGTAAACCTTCTTCGAGCGGCACAACACCAATCTGAGTACCCTCATCATCTATCAATCTTATTCTTTGCGCACGTATCTGCTGATTCGTCCTCACAAACGGCTGGTTAGAAGCCCTTCTGTAATTATTTGCTATTTTCTGCCTCCTTTATTTTTTTTATCAGGGAGGTCAATTCCAGACTTCCCTCATCACCTTTTTCCCGGGAGCGAAGAGAAACGGTTTCGTTTTCTTCTTCTTTCTTCCCGCAAATTAATAAATATGGAATTTTCTCAAGCTGTGCCTGTCTTATTTTATAATTTAATGTTTCTTTCCTATAATCCTTGCCAGCTCGAATTCCTTCGTCTATTAATATTTTCTTCACTTTTTCGGCATATGCAAGAACTTTTTCTGATACCGGAATAACCCTCACCTGCTCCGGAGCAAGCCAGAGTGGAAAATCTCCGCCATAATGTTCAATTAATGTGCCGATAAAACGCTCTAAACTTCCGAGTATAGCCCGGTGTAACATAATTGCGCGATAAAATTTTCCATCTTCCCCCACGTAGGAAACATCGAATCTCTCCGGCAGGGCAAAATCACACTGAATAGTAGCGCATTGCCATAGCCTGCAAAGCGCATCTTTTAATTTTATATCTATTTTAGGCCCGTAAAAAGCCCCTTCGCCTTCACAAATTTTATATTCAAGATTTAACTCTTGAAGTGAATTCTTAAGGGCCGCTGTCGCTATTTGCCACTTATCAAGACTCCCTATATATTTTTCCGGCCGCGTGCTAAGCTCTATTTTAAAATCTTTAAAACCAAAGTCTCTCATAATCTCTTGGGTAAAAAGAATCACTTTTGTTATCTCTTCTTGCAGCTGATCTTCGCGGCAGAAGATATGCGCATCGTCCTGCGTAAAGCCTCTGACTCGCAATAGCCCGTGCAAAACACCAGTCTTCTCATTTCTATATACGGTGCCCAGCTCAAAGATTCTCAAAGGAAGCTCTCTATAGCTATGGCGCTGTGCTTTATAGAGCATGATATGCCCCGGGCAATTCATAGGCTTAATGGCGTACTCTGCATTGTCGGTTTCAAATATAAACATATTTTCCTTATAATAATCATAATGTCCGGAACGCTTCCAGACCTCTGCTTTTAATATTTGCGGTGTCATAACAAGTTGATAGTCGTTTTTAAGGTGTTTATCCAGAATATATTTCTCAATTGTCTTCCTTAATATCGCTCCTTTAGGCATATAAAATACAAGCCCCGGCCCTGCCTCTTCAAAGAAACTAAAAAGCCCTAGTTCTCGCCCAAGCTTTCTATGGTCTCTCTTTTCTGCCTCCTGAAGTTTTAAAATGTGCTCATCAAGCTCCTTCTGGCCTCTAAAGGCGGTGCCATATATCCTCTGCAGCATAACATTTGCCTCATCTCCCTTCCAGTAAGCCCCGGCGATGGAAAGCAGTTTGAAGGCTTTAATTTCGCCGTTGGAGGAAAGATGCGGACCTTTGCAGAGATCAATAAATTCGCCGTTTTTATATATGCTGATTTTTTCATCTGCTATCTCCCCAAGCAGCTCTGTTTTATAAATCTGCTTTGCCTGTTTAAATAATTCTATTGCTTCTGCTTTAGGCAAAAATTCCTGAATAAAAGAATCTTCCTTTTTTATAATTTGACGCATCTTCTCTTCTATATTTACAAGATCCTCGAGGGTAAATCTATGCTCGAGATCAAAATCATAATAAAACCCGTTCTCAATTGCAGGCCCGATGCCCAGCTTTGCATTAGGGAATAATTGCAATACCGCACGCGCCATAATATGCGCTATGCTATGCCGTAATGTTATAAGTTTGTCTTCCATATATTAATACAGTTTTCCTTTCTATTTTCAATTTTACGCTTTTACTTTTATATTTGCTGTATGGTGGGCGGTACAGGACTTGAACCTGCGACCTTCACGATGTCAACGTGACGCTCTAGCCAACTGAGCTAACCGCCCATTTTCGTTACAGGTTACATGTTGCTGGCTACAGAAATATTCTACCCTCTTTTTCCAATTTTGTAACTTGTAATCAGCAACACGTATCTAATAATGCCGGGAGCCGGACTTGAACCGGCACGTCCCTTGCGGAACATCGGATTTTAAGTCCGATGCGTCTGCCATTCCGCCATCCCGGCATTTTCCGTTGTTACGCTTATTCTTTATTTAAGGTGCGGGTGGGATTTGTCCCGCACTATTTAAGTTAAAGGCGGCGAGCGGATTCGAACCGCTGTATAGTGGTTTTGCAGACCACTGCCTTTCCACTTGGCTACGCCGCCACAATCATAAAAGTGCGGGATTGCAGACCGCTGCCTAACCACTTGGCTACCGCACCGATTCCGGTTTTAAATAACTCCTTTAAAGAACATTTACAATTATCTCTGAATTTTTATCTTCTGGCAATACTTTGCTTTGCAAGAAATATTTTTTTGCGGTTTTAATCTCCTCAATAGCATCAAAAATATACTCCGCCGCTCTCCCCTTTTTCAGCAAAGGCAACCGCTTTATTTTATCCGCAAAAACCAGAGACGCAGATACGCGAGCATCTCCGAAAGGCATGTTGCTCTCCTTAAGGCTCAGCGCAACAACTAAATCAAGATTATGCGCTTTCAGTGTTTGCTGCGCTTTTTTTAGCGCATTTTCTGTCTCTAGAGAAAAACCAACTAATATTTTATCTTCTCTCCCCTTTTTTTTCGCTAGCTCTCCCAGAATGCTTTTAGTCGCTTTTAATTTCAAGCTCAAAGAGCCGCTCTTGCGCGGTATCTTCCCCGCTTCCTTTTTATGGGGCATAAAATCCGGAACCGCGGCAGCCATAATAAGTATATCCGCCCAGGGGAAATTTTTAACAAGGGCCTCAAGCATCTCCTGATACTGGCTGACCTCGGTCCAGCCTTTAACGCCCTGCGGCCTTTTTAATCCGGTTTTGCCCAGTATAGCCTTCGCTTTATAGCGCCTCTTCAAGCCTTCCTCTAAAAGTTTATACCCAAAAATTCCGCTGGATGAGTTACTGATAAAGCGCACTTCATCTATAAAAACTTTTAGGGGGCCAAAGGAGATAAGGAGGTTCATCTAAGGAGCTCTTCTACTTTTGTAACAATATCCCCAGAATCCGCAAGACGGCCTTCGCCGTCATGGCCGCAGCTTAACCACCCTTTATAAGGGCCGAGAAAATTATATTTGCATTCTTTCAGCTTCTCTATATTAGACTGGATAATCTTGTGCCGATACATTTTCTCGTTCATCGCCGGACAGATCAAAACAGGGGCTGTTGAGGCGATAACCGTTAACGTCAAAAGGTCAGAAGTTATTCCGCTTGCGAGTTTAGAAATAAAACTTGCGCTTGCCGGGGCTATAAGTATCAAGTCCGCCTCTCCGGCAAGAGATATATGTGTTTGCTTTGCTTCAAACATGTCGCTGTAAACATGATTTCCTGTAAGCGACCAAAATGTTAAAGGCTTGATAAACTCCATAGCATTGGAAGTCATGATTGTAAACACCTGATAGCCTTTCTTTACAAGAAGCGACGCTACCTCTGCTGCTTTATAGCAGGCTATACTGCCCGTTAACCCTAGCACTATTTTTTTCATTTTTTTATTTTATATGTAAGCTCCCCTGCTTCAAGCTCCGCAACTGCTTTATTGGTTGCCTTTTCATTTAAAGGCAACGATTTCTGCGCCGCCTCCTCTGCAATTTCTACCGCCCTCTGAGCGCCAATAATTACTGCTTTAAAGACGCTTTGGACATGAGATATTATTTCATCTATCTTTACATAAGACATTTAAAACCTCCTTTATCTTTTTTTTCTTTTTGCCGCTTCTTGTGGCATAAACTATGTATTTTACCAGGTCAGTTGCTTTTTGCAAAAAATCATTTTTTACTATATAGTCATATTTTTCAGCCTCAAGCATCTCCTTTTTGGCCAGAGCGATACGTTTTGCCGCACCCTCTGCTTTCTCGCCACGTTTTAGAAGCCTTTTTTTAAGCTCTTTTGGCCGCGGTGGTATTATAAATATCGAGACAACATCCTTGCGCTGCCTGCGCACCTGAGCTGCCCCCTGCACATCTATGCAGAGTAAAATATCGCTTCCTCTTTTAATTGCCTCGGAAACATCCTTCTTAAGAGTGCCGTAAAAATTATCTAACACTAGCGCCCACTCTAGAAACGTTTTCTTCTTTATTCTTATTTTAAAAGCTCTTTCTGTTACAAATCTATAATCTCTGCCCTCAACTTCATTATCTCTTTTAGCCCGCGTAGTACATGATATGCTGCGTTCTATATTTTCTACATCCTCGAGGATCTTCTGTGCTATTGTTGTCTTACCTGCCCCAGAAGGCCCTGAAATTATAAAAATTTTACCTTTTCTTTTCATTTATTCGCTGCGCTAATGCTTGAGGACTGGCAGAGGAGAGTATAATATGATTGCTCTCTGTCACAATAAAAGCGCGTGTCTTTCTGCCGTTTGTGGCATCAATGAGACGGCCTTCGCGCTCTGCCAATTCTCTAATCCGTCTGGCTGGCTTAGAATCTGCGTTTACAAGCGCAATAATTTTCCCAACCAGAACAGTGTTATTATATCCTATATTTAAAACTTCCATTTTATTCGATGTTCAAAGACTGCTCTCTTATCTTTTCTATCTCTGCTTTAACTTTGACGACAGATCTTGCTGTTCTAGATGAAAGCGCTTTTGCAGACACAGTATTTGTCTCTCTATTCATCTCCTGAGCTAGAAAATCCAACTCCCTGCCCACAACTCCTCCCCTGGCAATAAGATCGCGCATTGTTTTGATGTGGCTTTTTAGTCTCACCAACTCCTCTGCCGTTGAGGGAACCGGGACCTGTGGTTGTGAAGTATTCTGCGCTTGCTGCTGCATTTTCTTAACCAAAATCTTCTCCCTATTTTTTTCAATGCCGTTTATCGCAGCAAGAGACCGCTCAATTACGTTTAATCTTATGTCGAGGTCCTTCTTAAGGTTTTTCCCTTCATTGTCCCTGCTTTTTAAAAGCGCTTTTAGGGCTATATTTAAAGCGGCAAGCATAAGCGCCCTCTTCTCTTTAAACGGGACTTGCGGCCTTACCTGTTTTACGACTCCGGGATAGCTTAATATATAATGGATATTCAAAGACTGTGAAATACCGTGCCTGTTTTCGATTTCCTTCTCAAGTTTAAGCAGTTTTTTAAAAAGGCCATCGTTAATAACAATATCCATCCCGGCGTCATAACAAAAGTTAAGGTTCAGATATACAGAACCTCTTTTAATGTGCTGCTTTATTATTTTTTTAATCTCAAGTTCGAGCGAGAGAAACTCATCTGGAACCTTTGTGTTAACCTCTAAATATCTATGGTTAACACTTTTAATTTCAACAAAACAGCTCGACACATCGCTCCTTGTGCTTCCCTTCCCAAAGCCGGTCATGCTTTTAAGATTATTCTCTTTTTTCACGCCCATACCCTCATTTTTTTATCTCCACCGCGTATAACCTGAGTTGGATAGAGATCAAAAATTATCTCATTTGGCTCAAACCAAAGCTTGATCTCTCTCCCCGCCTCTTCCTCGCTTATTGATGCATGGAGAACATTTTCATAAACACCTTTTGTCGTTATGCGCCCGTACTGTCCGCGTATCGATACCGAGTCTGCTTCTTCCGGATTAGTAGCGCCGGCTATAGCGCGTGTTTTTTTTATTGCATCCTCTCCCCAGTATACCATAGCCATTACTTTTTTGCGTTGATGCAACTCACCCATGATATAGCATATCAGCTCTTCAAAGAAAGGCTTATCTTTTAGTTGGCAATAATGCTCTTCTGCAAGCTCTCTTGTAACGTGGACTATCTTGGCTGCTATAATTTCAAGCTTGGTTTCAGAAAGCCTGGTTAAAATATTGCCGGTAAGAGATTTTTTGAGTCCGTCCGGCTTAATAATTATTAATGTTTGGTTAATCATCTCTGCTCCCCGGGCAATAAAACCCTTATTATTCTTTGCAAATCATCTTGATTGAAGTAAACAATCTCTAGCTTCCCGCCGCCTTTCTTAGGCGTAAGCAATACCTTGGTTCCCAGCTTTCTCTGCAACCTCTCAATCATATCCTGAAGATTGGGATCAATATTGACCTTTGCTTTCTTTTTTTTTACCCTTTTTTCTGTTTCTCTAACACTAATCTTGCCCTGTTTTATCTCCTCAAGCAGCCTGCGCATCTGCGTAACATCACGCAACGCAAGCAATGCCCTGCCGTGCCCAGGACTTATAAAACCCTTTTTTAGCTCTTCCTGTATTTCGAGCGGCAGATTTAACAGTCTCACAAAGTTGGATATCGTAGAAACATCCTTGCCTAACTCCTGAGACAAACGCTCTAATGAATAGCCATAGTCATCAAGAAGCTTTTTGTAGGCATGCGCTTCCTCGATTGCATTCAGATTGGCTCTTTGAATATTCTCAACCAGCGATTTGCGTAAAAGCTCAACCTCCTTAATCTCTTCTAAAACAATAGCAGGTATCTTCTCCCAGCCCAAAGACTTAACAGCGCGCAAACGTCTCTCTCCGGCAATAAGCTTAAACTTCTCTCCCTCTGCCGCAACAACAATAGGCTGCAAAAGGCCATCCTGCGCTATCGAGGCCTTCAAATCGTCAATCTCAGACGCTGAAAAAACCTGGCGTGGCTGCAAAGGATTAGCCGCGACATCTCCTACGTTAAGGAGCCTATACCTCTCTTTTTCAGCGGCAATTTTCTCAGGAATGAGCGCTGCTATTCCCCTGCCCAATCCCTTCTTTTTCTGCATTAAAATCTCCTAAAATTGTTTTGATTTCATCCGCAAGCAATCTGTAGCCGTATGCCCCGGCTGAATTTGCATCATACATCTCTATAGGCAATCCAAAACTTGGCGCCTCAGCTAACCTGACATTCCTGTGGATAACCGTGTGGAAAACCTTATCTTTAAATTTATTTCGTATTTCCATCTCAACATCATGAGCTATTCTTGTCCTGTAATCTGCCATTGTAAGCAAAATTCCCAAAATGTCAAGCCCAGGATTTAGTCTTTCTTTTACTAAATTCAATGTGTTAAGAAAATCTACCAACCCTTCCAGGGCGTAGTATTCACATTGAATTGGAATAATAACTCTCTCGCTTGCAACCAAAGCATTTACAGTCAAAATGCCTAAGGACGGCGGAGTGTCAACAACGATAATATCAAACTTGCTCAAAAGCCCCTCGGCTCTAGCCTTAAATTTAAACTCCCTCTCCTCGCTTTCTATCAACTCTATCTCTGCGCCGCAAAGCGATATCGAGGAAGGCAACAGATATAGATTCTTCACGTTAGTTTCAAGAATAGCCTCCAAACCGACATCTCCGTGCATAAAGTCATAGACAGAAGCAGCTATTTTCTTCTTATCTACGCCGAGGCCGCTGGTCGCATTAGCCTGAGGATCAAAGTCAACCAGCAAAACCTTAATATCATGCTTAAAAGCTAATGCAGAACAAAGGTTGATGGCAGTTGTTGTCTTGCCAACTCCACCTTTCTGATTAGAGATAGCTATTATCATTTTTCACGTGAAAATTACTTTCTAACCCTTTGTAACACAAGCATATAAAGTGAATTTGTAAACCAATACAGTACCAGGCCGGCAGGAAACTTATAGAATATAAAACCAAAAATAACCGGCATGAACATAAGGCTTGGCCCCGCTGCTTTAGATGTCGGCGACTGCTTCTGCTGCAAGAACATTAATGCAGCCATTAATAGCGGCAACAGGTTGATCTCGTTACCAATTATCGGAAAACTTTTCGCCAGCATAATTAATCTATCCGGCTCGGCAAGGTCTTTAACCCAAAGAAAACCGGCGTTCTTTAATTCATAACTTCTCATCAATGTATTGTAGAGAGCGATGAACACAGGCAGCTGCAGCAACATTGGCAAACAACCGCCCATGGGGTTTACGCGATGTTTTTTATATAACAGGAGCATCTCTTTATTTAACGCCTGAGGATTATCTTTGTACTGCTCTTTTAGCGCCTGCATCTCTGGCTGCAATAGCTGCATCTGCTTCATGCTGCGGAATGATTTCGATGTCAGTGGAGTAAAAAGGATATTAAACAATAATGCAAGCAATATTATTGCCAGCCCATAGTTACGGGTTAAATTGAAAAAAAGCTCCAAACCTCTTTTCACCACGTTGCTTAATATGCCGTAATCAAGCAATGAATTCCAATTCCTTCCGTATTTAGACAATAGCGCCTCGGAATTTGCCCCAATAAATGTTTTTATTTCTAAACCATCATTATTTCCTTTAATATTGACTACTATTCCTTTTTCTGTATCGCTGGGTTGAATATCTAGTTCGACTGGCTCCCGAGGGTCAATAATTATTGAATAGTATCTATGTGAAATTGCAATCCAGTCTACATTATTTATGCGCTCTGCTTTCTTGGCTAAACTCGCTGGCTTTAGATTTACAAGCTCTCCGCCATTGCTCATGACAAGGAAGCGTGAATAGCGCGCCTCACGATAGGAAACATCGGGCTTTGAACTCACATAGAAGCTAGCCTCATTTTCCGACTCCAGAGTAACATGCAAAATTTCGTCATCTAATCTATATCTGCGCTGTATTTCGCCGGAATCAATAACTATCTCATTTTTGGAGCCGGAGACCTGAGGCTCAAATGATACGGTTGATACGGTTGGCATATACAGCCCTAAGCCTTTGCCTTGCATGGAGTAAAGAGAGATATTGTTATCTTTTTCTTTTACATAAACTTCTTTTATAATCCCAGTTGCAGTATTTATAGTAACTTTGATGGCGCTATTTTCAAAAACCGTATCATTAACTATATCATGCGTATCAATTGTGGTTTTTACAACCGTATCAGTCTTTACAACCGTATCATCAACTATCTTTTCATATTTTACTTGCGGCCGCTGCGGTTGTAACCCGAGCTTGTTTAAAAAAGCCGGGTAGAGCAGCAAAACCATAAATGCAAGCGCAGTGGCAATAAGAACCTTTTTTTCCATCGTTCACCTCACAGGATCATAGCCCCCCGGGAAGAGGGGATTACATTTTAATATTCGTACCAATGCCATCCGAAGCCCTTTAAGCAAGCCCTTTTTATTTACTGCTTCGCACATATACTCCGAACAGGTAGGCGTAAATCTACATTCACAGGGCAGGAATGGCGATATGCACCTCTTGTAAATTACAAAGATAAGATTCATAATATTCCGTGGAGCAATAATTTTATTTTTTCTGATAACACACTATATTTAAGCTCTTCTCTTGTAAGACTTTTGATTATACAGATAAAATCCATACTTTGCAACTTAAGAGTCTCCTGGCGCAGAATTTCGCGAATTACTCTCTTTGCCCTGTTGCGGTCAACCGCCCTCTTAAAAACCCTCTTGGGAACAAAAACAACAACTCTTGTTTTAGATAAATTATTAGAGCTGTAATAGCATCTAAGCTGCTGGGTTTGTGTCTTGTTACCGCTTGAGAGCAGGGCTTTTATATCGTTTTCTTTTTTTAATGAATAAAACGTGCGTTTTTTATTAGACGACAACTCTATGTCTTCCTTTTTTCCGTCTCCGCGCCAGCACCTGCTTCCCGGCTTTTGTGGATTTCCGCTTCCGAAACCCATGCTTACGTTTCCTGCGTAAATTCGATATACACTTCAGATTTTTTTTCAACTACGCACCTCCGGTTTCGTGTATTATATGGAAACTTTTTTTTAAAATCAACTTAAATATTGAAACAATCAAATCCTGCTGTTATAATTAAGCGCTATGCAGAAAAAAAAACTCGTCTTTTGGGAAGAGGTTAAGGAGCGGTTAATCGCAGAGTTTGGCAGTCATACTTATAAATTTTGGATCGACCCTCTAGAAGTAAAAGAGCTTTCTGATACTACGCTTGAGATTGTTGTGCCAAATATATTTTTCAGTAATTGGATACGCGAAAGATATATGGACAAGATACTGCAGTCGCTGAAAGATATAACCGGCAAAGAATATAAAATAGAGCTTACCGTTATGCGCGAACCACAAAAGAGCGCAGTCGCAACTGAAATAATATCAAAAGATGTGCTGGCATCATTAAATAAAAATTATACATTTGATCAATTTATAGTAGGGGAGTGTAATAAACTGGCCCACGCGGCCTCTATTTCCATAACGGTTTCTCCAGCCAAGGCGTACAACCCGCTATTTATTTATGGCGGTGTTGGTTTGGGGAAGACGCATCTTTTACATGCAATCGGACATGAAATCATAAATCGCTATCCGCACTTTAAAGTGCATTACACGTCGAGCGAAGAGTTCACTAACCAGCTAATCCGGGCCATACAAACACAATCCACCGCAAAATTCAGAGAAAGATACCGCAATGTTAACCTACTTCTAATAGATGACATACAGTTCCTGGCTGGGAAACCAGGAATCCAGGAAGAGTTTTTCCATACATTTAACGCTCTTTATGATTCCCATAAACAGATAATAATTTCCAGCGACCGTTCGCCAAAAGAGATACCGGACCTTGAAGAGAGATTGGTCTCAAGGTTTCATTGGGGACTGGTTGTTGATGTGCAGAAACCTGAATACGAAACCCGCATGGCTATATTACAAAAGAAATTACTTAAAGCTGGGGAGTTGGTTCCTGATGAGATTCTTTCTTATATTGCTGAAAAAATTGACTCCAATATCCGCGAATTGGAGGGCGCTTTACTGCGCGTAATAGCACATGCAACGCTTATAGGAGAGAAAATAACTCTTGTTTTGGCTGAAAAAGTGCTTCGCGATATGGTATCAGAAGAAAAATCAAAAATTACTATTCCTCATATACAACAGAAAATCGCCGCTTTTTTTAATGTAACAGTTGAGGAATTAAAGAGTAAGTCGCGCAAAAAAAACATAATGTTGCCGCGCCAGCTTGCTGTATATCTGGCACGCAAACATACTGAGAGCTCTTTAAATGATATCGGCAATGCTTTTGGCGGTAAAGATCATACAACCATAATTCATGCGGTGCAAAAAATCGAGCGCGAAAAAGAGGGCCGACTAAAGACTGTTCTGCATAACCTTGAGGAAAACCTATTAAAAAACATATAAAGAGGCTGTGGATAATTTGTGGATAAGTAGCTTTTTTGAGGGTTTTTTGATAATATCAGTTGTTAGGAACATTGTATAAACATAATAAAATACAGCCGGAATCGCTTAGGAGACACAAGTTGGATACTTTTCAACAAATTCACAGCACCTACTAATACATACTACTTTTAAAACAATAACATAATAGAGAACGGAGGTGGATAATGAAAATTAAAGTAGATAAACAGGAAATAAACCAACACCTGCAAGACGTAATAACAGCCGTACCTTCAAGAACAACACTGCCCATCCTTTCTAATTTATTACTTGAAGCAGAGAAAGACAAACTAACAATAACCGCTACAGACCTTGAAGTATGTATAAGAAAAGAACTGCCTGTAGAGGTTTTACAACCTGGAAAAATAACAACACCGGCGAAGAAATTTTATGACATATTAAAAGATATCCCTGGAGACAACATTCTTATAGAAGAGGCGAAAAACTCCGGTTTAATTATAAGAGGAAACAAATGTTATTTTAAACTGTTAGGTTTTGCGGCGGATGAATACCCCGAGATACCAAAAATTGAAGGCAAACGTTTTAAAATTGAAGCAGGAAAACTAAGAAAGATGATTTCGAAAACACATTTTGCCTGTTCACGGGAAGAGACACGGTATGTTTTGAATGGAATATTGTTTGATTTTGGAAATAAAAAACTGCGTCTCGTCGCAAGCGATGGAAGAAGATTAGCGTTGTGCCAGGAGAGCACAGATATTATTTTTGAAGGCAAATATATCATACCACAGAAAGCGGTTATAGAATTATTAAAAATCATAGATAACACAGACCAAATCTTAGACGTAAGCCTCTCAAGTAAGAATAACCAAATAGCTTTTTATAACAACACAACCGAGCTTATTACAAGACTTATAGAGGGAGATTACCCCAACTATGAACAGGTAATCCCAAAAGAGAGCGCGAATAAGTTAAAAATAAACAGAGAAGATTTTCTCCAAACAATAAAAAGAGCAAGCATTATGACAACAACAGATTCCATAGCAGTGAAATTAGAGTTATTCAACAACAAAGTAGTTGTTTCTAAAATAACCCCGGAATTAGGGGAGGGGCGTGAGGAGTTGGACGCACAATATAGCGGGGAGGAGATGGTAGTTGGGTTTAATCCGCAGTATCTTGTTGATGTTTTGAAAAACATCGAACAAGAGGAGGTAAGCCTGGAGTTTAACGGGGCGGACAAGCCGGGGATTATTCGTTTGGGCAGTGAATATATATATCTTGTATTACCGATGCAGTTGATTTAAAATGGACAATTCCTCAAGCAGGGTTTTAAAAAATATACTTGAAAACATCAAGGATAAGACAACAACCGAAGCAAGGGTTTATAAGGCTTGGGAGGCTATTGAGGGTGATTTTAATAAACATGCAACACTCAGAATTTTAAAGAAAAGAATTTTATATATAGATGTTGAGGATAGCAACTGGATGTATATCTGCTCTATGAGTAAAGAGGAAATTAAAAAAAAATTGCGGGTTTTTTTTGATACAGGAGTTATAAAAGATATTAAATTTCGGG
>CAZAPE010000026.1:0-6123 GCA_964487065.1 uncultured Planctomycetia bacterium
CAGCAATATGATAACAACTGGGCCCATCTAAATCATTTCTCTTCCACTGTTTAGGTATTTCATATATAGCAAAACCCATCTTTTCGTAATAATCATATTCTGAAGCAGGGATTTCAAAAGGTACTTCCAATATTATATTTTTAGAAACTCGACCATCATCAACATCTGATGTATCACCTTGCATATCAAACCCTGCTTCCCTAAATGCACTAACAAAAGAAGAAAACTCTTCTAACTTAGCACTGAAATAACGCTGTATTTCCTAAGAAAACCCCTCACTACCTTCTACGGAAATAAAATAAATACCTTTACCATCCTCTGAAGGAGCCAAAGCAGGAGTGATATGGTTATAACTATACCTGTTAGTCTTAACAAAATATTCATCTAATAACTGTATAACAATATATTTATAGAAAATAGACGTATTCCCGCTTCTTAATCTCTTCTCTCTAATCATTAATGGTTGATTAAGCTCCTGCCCCCGTAATTCCCTGATTCCTACTACAGGTGCAACTCAGACACTTTCAGGCCATCCCCCTGCTTCCTTAATTGCTATCTCTATTTCAGATGCAGTAAGTAAAGTAAATCCGCCTGTCTTTATTCTGCGGCAAATGTTTGAATCAGGCAAAAAAATATCTACTGGAATAACAGTAATCGCTAAGAACAATACAATAATGTATTTAAAGAAATATTGCTTTTTCTTCATCTTATTGTAAGCATTCTTTATCCTTGCCCCTATATAACATTTATGCCATATAATACATATAAATACAAATTATCTTAAAAATATTAGAAACATTAAAATTGTAAAGATAATTTACAAAATATGTATATGCAGAATGAATTGCACTAAAGAAGATATTTAAACTGAATTTAATTCTAAAACTGCTTTATTTAGGCTGTGACATCAATACTCCGTTTCTTATTAGAGTTTGCAAAATTGTTCCATCAAGGAGTATTGTCTTCCCATTCATCTTTCCAGAAAACGCCATTGGCTCTTAAAAATTCATCGAGGTACCTTGCTGCATCAAACAAGTTATTGTCGCTTGTAATCTTAAAAGGTCTAAATATTATTGGCTGCTGAGTAAACGGATCCATACCTTCTTCATAAGCAATGATATAGGCTCCAGGGTTTCCTTGGGCTACAACCTCTGCCGCAACTTGTGCTGAATTAGAGGCCATCTCTATATCGTACGCCGATGGAGTAGCACCTCTACCCGTATAACGCAAATTACTTGCATCATTAACTTTGATTTTTGTACCAATATGCAAACGCCCTGAAGTCTTAATTGCTTGAATAACAAACATATACACATCAGAAAATAAATTGATATTTTCAATCTGTCCACTACCGTCATAATTAGCGTTTGCACAAATTTCAACGAACTTAATAGCCAATACCTTATTATCCTGGAATACTGATCTTAAAAATTCATCCTCGATATAGTATGCTGAACCGCTTTTATACAACATATCATTAATCATCTCTATCTGTTTTTCTTCTGGGGTAACGCTCCATTCATCCTTAAAACCGCTTGATTGCAACCTCTTTATCTCTTGATTCATATCAAGAGGAACAAACCCCTGAGGAACAATTGTTAATACGCTTTCTTTTGCAGATTTTATCTCTAAAGCTTCTGCAGCAACATCTTTTAATGAGATACCGTTTTCAGTAACCATGTTTCTATCACGGTAATCAATAATTTTCCGCCTCAACTCAGGATCTAATGAATCAAGCACCGCATCAGAAACATCTGTAGCCTGAGTAACCATACTATATGCATTAACTCCCGGCACGGGATATACATTATATTGACGATGGGTAGCTCCATTTTGACCGATATTAGCTATGTTCTCTCTATATATACCTGCTACAGTTTCAGAATCTAAAGCATCGAACTGTAAGTCTTCTACCACCTCCGGCACCACGCCGGTCTCATTTTTAGCATAAGTTCTAACGGCTTGCGCAATAAACTTTCCAATACCGGCAAGCTTGGCAACGTTACCATGAGCATCGTATTCAACTTCCGTCATCATTTTAACAAAATCAACAGCAAGAGATTTATTGTCCCTAAACATTGCTCTTAAAAATTCATCCTCGATATAGTATGCTGAACCGCTTTTATACAACATATCATTAACAAAATTTAACTGTCCTTCTGCAGCGATATCTTTCCAAGCTTCAACAAACTTTATAGAACGCAATCTAACCATCTCGTTATTCATATCCGTTGGAACAAAACCCTCTCCAACACCTGTCATCTGAGAACCTTTTTGAGAATTGATTCTTAAAATTTCTCTGGCAATATCTACTAAAGATACTTCTTTTTCAGGAACAATACCAATAACTCTATCTCCAAATTCCTCAACAAGCTGTTGAACCTCTGGAGAGTCAAACTCTGTAACGGTAGTTCTGAAAGTTTCAAATAATACACGACCTGAAAGACGACCGAAGGATTCCAGCACAACAATAACTCCTTTTTCTGCTGCAACTTTGGCAGTTAAAAATACCTGCGGCCGATATGTTCCTACCGCAGTCCTAAAACCCAATGTCTGAATATAGTGCACTGTTCCGTCAGCATCAACAAATGCAACATCACCATCCATCGATTTAGGAGCAGCAACTGCAATTATCTCAGGATTCATTCCGGGCATACCGAGTACAACCTTTAGATGATCATCCCCTCCCGTAGCAAACCAAACCTTAAACCCTGCTATATTAGCATACGCGTTTTCTGAATCTTGCGGTCTTTTTGGATCTATTTTAAATGGATCTCCGCGATCAGAACCTAAAGGCGTGCTGGAACGAGTTGCAAAATCAGCAAGTAATAAATCGTCAATAAGGATAACATTATCTCCAAACTCGGCATAAGGAGCAATTAATCCTGATTTAGCAAACCTTACTCCTAAAATATTCAGATTTATCCCCCTCTCTCCAAGATTATTCCAAAGCTCGGAGATAAAAGTAGATATCCCTGCGCAATCTCCGCCCCCTGTCATGCCTATAGCTGCTGTTTCAGGCGAAGCCAATATCGTATCTATAATATCCCTCTGGGACACTATTTCCCAACCATCTCTTATGCCATTTAAAACCTGTACCGGGCTATAACCATCTCTTATAATTACTCTGGTTCCAGTTTCATTTAATCTTGCAACTGTTAAACCTGATTCATCTGATACTAAACCATCGTTTACGGATAATATATTCACAAGTTCCAGACGTGAAGCGCTTTCAATATCACTGCGTGTGCGTCTCGTTATATACGTACAATTTTTAACAGATAGGTTGCTAATGAAAATTAACGGAAAAATTACAACTATTGCAAAACATACAGTCCGTATTTTCATTTTTTCACTCCTTTCTTTATATCTACGGCCTCTGCCAGCCCCAGCCTAAATAATCGATAATATCCCAGATTTTTCCTTGGGCGTTAAAGGCGTCAAAATACTTAACCGCCATCTCATACGTTGCCTGAATAACCCGGGCTAAATCCTGCGGGTTCATATTATCAATATCTTCCTCAAATGGCGCAATAGAACGTTTTATCGGATCCATTACCAAGGCATAATAGGGACAGTCAGAGTCAGGAACCAAACCCATAATTTCCTCCCGGGTAAAGTTTCTAACAGGATCAAGCCCAGTAAATTTATCAGGATTTTTCTCACTTTCTTGTTTCACTGTCCACTCCACCATTCTATAAAATAAATCTAACGGCATATTCCTTAGGGCAGTCCTGCGCCATTCGGTTCCCACATTTGCCTTGAGCATATTGCCTGCCAACTGATCTTTTATTACCTCAAAAGGTGTTCCTGTAGTGCCATGCTGAGCAATTGCCACGCCTAATGGCTTTAAAACTGCCGCTATTTCATCGGTTCTTTTTACATCTACAGTTGTCTTTACTTCTTTCCCTCCTACAAAAACAATCCCGTGAACAGTCCCGTTATTTACGGCTAAAAGGTCGGGTTTAATGCCGCGCTTATGCAGTGCCTCAATCATTACCAGGGCCTCTAAAGCCGTAGTCATTACTGTCTCGCCGGTTAAAGGGTCAACCCGACCGATATGACCGACCTCAACTTCCAAACCAAACTCGGTAGGAATAAACTGGGCTAAGTAATGATTTATTTCAATGATGCGTTTTAAATCCAGATAAGTTCTCACATAATCAAACATCAGAGCCGCGGTATCCATCCCCTCTACGGTAATGATATCGTTATCACCCAGACCATCAATATCTTTTAGTTCAGTTAAAGACCTAAACTCACCATGCGCCACAATGCGAAGGGCAAGGTCTCCCGTCATGCGCGGAATCATCATAAGTTCTTCGTAACCCATTTTGTTCAAGACAGCGGTAAGAATCTTTGATTCGGCATAATCCATTAAGACGTTAATTTTTGCCGCATCCATTCCTTCTATAGAAGGAAGTTCCTTTAATTTCTTGAACTCACCATGCGTCTTTAATCTCTCTGCCAAGGCAGTATCAATACCAGCCACGCCTGATAATTCATCAACTCCCATGGCGTTAAGCGCTTTGAGTTGTGTCTCCTCCCGCACCGCTGGTATTGAAGAGGGGTCTATAGCAAAGGAGGTATAAATGGCAGCAAGCTGTGCCTGATTAAGCCTTCTGGCATAGTCAATTGCCTCCGGGGTATCTTTACTTACTGTGGTATGGTCGGCGTGAATGGCATAAGGCAGGTCATAACCTAAAAGAAAGGCATAATATCTTATAGCCTCAGCAAATTCCTGGGCAGATTTACCGGTATAACCATCGGCTATTTTAGGGGGCAAGGTTTGTTCTTGCAAATTGACCTCACTCATCGCTGACTCGAATTCGAGCGGAGAACCTTCTGCCATAGAGGCACACATCAAACCGGGAATACTTACAGTCATCTGGGTATTGGCGGCCATAATCGCGGTGTTACCGCCCGCTAAAGCCCGCAGCATCGGCTGGGAACTGACCGGCGATGTCGCCCATAGCCCGGCCATAATTGTAGCAATATCAATTTGCTGGCTGAATTTTTCTACTGTAGCAGCATCAATAAAATATGGAACCGGAACCCATATTAGAGCGTTTTGATAATACAGATCCAATGCCTGTTGCAATTTCTTCCCTAAAGATTTTATTTCTTCAAAGCGTAACATCTTTACTACGCTCGCCGGACCTAATTTGCCAACCTTCACCTGGTCGCGTCTTAAGCCCTGGGCATAATTACGTACCGACTGAAGAAATGCCCGGGCATCGAGCACACTAATTCCCGCCCCATTGAGAAAACCGCCTCGAGCCAAGTCCTCAAGAACCAGATTCGCTAAAGCATCAATTTCCGTATCCTGTAACTTTATATCCTGAGCAGCCCTAAAAAGCGCCACGCCTTCACCGAAGGAAGGGGCTCCTTCGACTCCTTGGCCCATAATCTCAAGTGTTCTCTGCACCACCTGCTGGATTGGTGTAGTCTTTGC
This sequence comes from uncultured Planctomycetia bacterium, assembly GCA_964487065.1. Taxonomy (GTDB): domain Bacteria; phylum Omnitrophota; class Gorgyraeia; order Kaelpiales; family Kaelpiaceae; genus CAZAPE01. Next base: position 5,456 of record CAZAPE010000026.1, read on the forward strand.
CCGGCGCAAACCCTCATTTTTATTGCCCTGATTGTCTTTGAAGAATACGACTGTGCCTACGAATATAAAAACTAATACCAGATAAACACTAAACGACCTGCGCATTTCCTTATTCATTTCCTCCTCCTTTTTCTGGCTTGCACACCCCAGGGGTGTGCAAGAAGTTTAGGGCACACTATAAAATCCTCTAAAAAGGTAATTTCTGGATATTGAAAATGCTTATACCGGGATAAAAATGCTCCAGATCTCTCCAGATGGCATCTAAGGCTTTTTCTGCTCCTAATACTCTTAGTACATATTTAAAGTGGCTATCCTCTCCTGCGGTGAGATATTTATCTTTTCTAATCTCCCCCGCCTCCTTGTTTACCATAAGATAAAACAAATGTATCAACGTATCCTCATAAGTCTCAATTGCCATCTGAGCGTCAATCGGGATATTCCCGAGCTGAGTGTAGACCTTTGCATAAATTTCAAGTAATCTCGCTTCTTGGATATTTGTATCCTTCCGCACATCTCCTCGCCATAATACTTCAGACTCCTCCGCAGTTATAAAACCTACTGCCTCTAACCATTCAAACATATGGCGGGGGTAAAAACTTGTAGAGCCCAATTTTGATATTCTTTGGGCAAATTCGCGCAGTCCCTGGGGTGTCAGTCCTCCGTGTTTT